>NZ_JBFBBA010000001.1:0-432324 GCF_040682455.1 Streptomyces sp. NPDC051183 | reverse complement strand
ATCAACACACCCGGACAACACCGCCACCCCGCCCGCCGTCACGGCCTGCGCAGCGCATTCAACCGATACCGCTACGTGCGGAGGATGGGTCTAGCCGGTCCACCACTTGAGGTCGGCTTCGGTGACCGGCCCGAAGGCAGCCAGGTAGTGACGGGCCATGGCGGCCTGCGCGTCGGCCCGGGGCATGCGCGGCAGGGGTTCGGCCGGTGCCCAGCGGAACCGGGCGGAGGTCCAGTTCCCTGCCGGGCGGGCACGGCGGATACGGCCTTCGGCGGCGAGGACGCCGAGAACGGTCGAGCAGACGCGCTGGCGCGACTCGTACGGCCTGCCGGGGGAGACCGTGATCTGTTCGGCCAGGGCGGGCATGGCTGCGGCGAGCTGGGCTGCGGTGACCTCGCCGCGCTCGGCGAGGACGGTCACGTCGCCGCACGCCTGGCCGCCGCCCCCGCCCGCTACGCGTTCCGCGCCACCGTGCCCGCCGACGCCGAGACGGTACGCGCCCGTACATGGTCCCTGCCCGGCCGCGTCCACCCCGTCGACGACCACAACAGCGCTGAGGGGGGAATTGCCCCTCTGGAAGCCCGAGTTCATGACCTAGAAGAAGCCGAGCCTCTTCGGCGAGTAGCTGACCAGGAGGTTCTTGGTCCACTGGTAGTGCTCCAGCATCATCTTGTGCGTCTCGCGGCCGATGCCGGACTGCTTCGTCCCGCCGAAAGCGGCATGCGCGGGGTAGGCGTGGTAGCAGTTCGTCCAGACGCGGCCCGCCTGGATCGCGCGGCCCGCGCGGTAGGCCGTGTTGATGTCACGGGTCCAGACGCCCGCGCCGAGGCCGTACGCCGTGTCGTTGGCGATCCGGACGGCGTCGTCGAAGTCCTCGAACGAGGTCACGGACACCACCGGGCCGAAGATTTCCTCCTGGAAGATCCGCATGCGGTTGTCGCCCTCGAAGATGGTCGGCTCGACGTAGAAGCCGCCCGCCAGTTCACCGCCGTGCTCGATGATCCCGCCGCCCGAGAGGATCTTCGCCCCCTCCTGCCGGCCGATCTCCACGTACGACAGGATCTTCTTCAGCTGCTCGGCCGAGGCCTGCGCGCCGATCATCGTGTCCGTGTCCAGCGGGTGCCCCGGCACGATCAGTTCGGTCCGGGCGACGGCCGCGTCGAGGAAGTCGCCGTAGCGGCCCCGCTCGATCAGGGCGCGGGACGGGCTGGTACACACTTCGCCCTGGTTGAGGGCGAACATCGTGAAGCCCTCCAGAGCCTTGTCGCGCAACTCGTCGTCGGTGGTCCAGATGTCGTCGAAGAACAGGTTCGGGCTCTTGCCGCCGAGCTCCAGGGTGACCGGCTTGAGGTGCTCGGCCGCGTACTGCATGATCAGCCGCCCGGTGGTCGTCTCCCCGGTGAAGGCGATCTTCGCCACGCGCGGACTGGACGCCAGCGGCTTCCCGGCCTCCTCCCCGAAGCCGTTGACGATGTTCAGCACACCGGGCGGCAGCAGGTCCGCCACCAGGCTGAGCCAGTAGTGCACCGAGGCCGGGGTCTGTTCGGCCGGCTTCAGTACGATCGTGTTGCCTGCCGCCAGGGCCGGGGCCAGCTTCCACACCGCCATCAGGATCGGGAAGTTCCACGGGATGATCTGGCCGACCACGCCCAGCGGCTCGTGGAAGTGGTAGGCGACCGTGTCGTCGTCGATCTGGCTGAGGGCGCCCTCCTGGGCGCGCAGCGCACCCGCGAAGTACCGGAACTGGTCGATGGCGAGGGGCATGTCGGCGGCGAGCGTCTCCCGGATCGGCTTGCCGTTCTCCCAGCTCTCCGCGACCGCGAGGGCCTCCAGCTTCTGCTCCATCCGCTCCGCGATGCGCAGCAGGATCGTGGACCGCTCGGTGATCGAGGTACGCCCCCACGCGGGCGCGGCGGCGTGCGCCGCGTCGAGGGCGCGCTCCACGTCCTCGGCCGTACCGCGCGCCACCTCGGTGAAGGGCTCGCCGGTCACGGGGGAGGGGTTGTCGAAGTACCGGCCGCGGACGGGCGGGGCGTACTCGCCGCCGATGAAGTGGTCGTAGCGGGACGCGTACGACATGAGCGCCCCCTCGGTACCGGGCGCAGCGTAACGGGCCATGGATCCTCCCCTTGCCGGGCGCCGCCCTCCGCCGGGCAGCGCACGCAGGGGAGGCTAGGGGCGGGCAGGTTGCCGGTACGTTGCACGGCCACCCGGTAAACCCTGCTCCGACGGCCCGAGTTCGGCGTCGAGGGCCCGTACGCGGGCCAGCGCGGCCGACCGGTCCGCAGCCGGCAGCGCCGCCGCCAGGGCCCGCCACACCTGCGGGTCGTCCGCGCCCCAGGGGCTGCACACCCAGTCGCGCAACAGCCCCGCGTCCGCACGGGCGATCACCGCGGCCCGCGCCTGGTCCTCGATGCGACGCCGCAGCCGGACGATCCCGGGCGCGGTGGAGGCCGGCAGCAGGGGGCCCGGGTACTGGTTGAGGGCGGCCGAGACGGCGCCCGACGCCAGGTGGCGGGCCACGGCGGTGAAATCGGCCTCCACGGGCGCGGCAGTGCGGTAAGGACGGGAGAGCGGCGCCCGGGAGCCCAACAACCGCCGCAGCCGGGTCATTTCGGCGCGCAGGGTCACCGGTGACACCGACTCGTCCTCGTACAGCGCGATGGCCAGCTCCTCACCCGAAAGACCCTCGGGATGGTGTGCGAGCAGCGCCATGATCTCGCTGTGCCGCCGCCCGAGGCGCACCTTGCGGCCGTCGGCGACCAGCAGCGCCTCGTCCCGGCCCAGTGCGCAGAGCGTGTCCCCGCCGGCCCGCGGGAACGGCTCCAGCAGCGCCAACTGTGCCTCCGCCGCCCGGGCCACCGCCTGTACGAAGGCGAGCGAGTGCGGATGGGCCAGCCCGTCACCGCCGGTGATGTCCACCGCGCCGAGCACCCGGCCCGTGCGGGGATCCCTGACCGGAGCCGCCGCGCACGTCCACGGATGCACCCGCCGGCTGAAGTGCTCGGCGCCGAAGACCTGGACCGGCTCCCCGACCGCGACCGCCGTGCCGGGCGCGTTGGTCCCCATCGCCGTCTCCGCCCAGCGCGTGCCCGGGACGAAGCCGAGGCGCTCGGCCCGCCGCAGGGTCGCGGGCTCGCCCTCCACCCAGAGCAGACTGCCCCGCGCATCGCACACGGCCAGCAGGTGGGCCCCGTGCGCGGCGAACGCCCCGACGAGGTCCCGGAACACCGGCAGCGCCCGGGCCAGCGGATGCTGCTCCCGGTACGCGCGCAGCTCCGCCTCGGCCAACTCGACCCGTGGCACGCACTCCGGGCTGACCCGGGCCCGGGCGCAGCGGCGCCAGGACTTCGCGATGACCGCCCGGACGGGAGCCTCGATCCGCCCGTCCTGGGTGAACGCGGAGTGGGCCCGGCGCAGTTCCCGGGAGCGGGCGGCGGGATCGGCCCCGCCCGGCAGCGCCACCGAAGGATCGCCCATGCCACCCACCCTCCCGTGGTGCCGCGGTACCCGGAGCGCCCCATCGTCGCCGCGCTCCCGTGTCCCGGCAAGCGGTACGTCGGCCAGTACGTCGGCCGATCCGCGCCGAAACCCGGGCAGCCGGGTCAGGTCTCCTCGGCCGGGTCCAGCGCGGCCAGCGCCGCCGCCGGGTCGGCGTCCGACGGGCCCGCCGGGACCCACCGGCCGGCCTCGCGGCGGTACGGCCACCAGCGCCCCTCCCGGCCCAGGCGGAGCTGGCGGCCGGTACCCGGCTCGGTCCAGCGGGCACGGACGCGGCGGAGCTCCGGGGCGGGGGTGCCGGCCCCGCCGTCGGGGGTGTCCCCGTCCGGCGCCTCGTCCGCCCAGGCCGCGGCGAGTGCCGTACGGGCGCGGGTCAGGGCGGCCCGGTCCGGCGTCCAATCGTCCTCCAGCGCCGCCAGGGCCGGGGCCGCGCCGAAGCCCCAGGCGAGAACGGCCAGGTCCATGGCGGCCCGGTTCCTGTCGGTAGCCGCCGACAAGCGGGAGCGGACCCGGAAATCACCGCCCTCGGCCGTGAGTCGTACGGCGTCTTCGGAAAGCGTGAGCGGGGGCTGCGGTGCCCGCTCCGCATGGGCCGGAGCGAGCGCCTCTGCCAGCAGCCGGTGGGCCTCCGACGCGGCCGCCTGAGCGAGGAATTCCACCGCGTCGACGTCCAGGCCGGCCGGAGGCTCCGACTCCGACTCCGTGTCCAGGGTCGGCGGCTGGCCCGGCGCCTGCGGCAGCCGCGGCAACGGGGGCAGCGGCGGCAGCACCCCCCGGGCCGCCCACGCCTCGGCGGCCGGGATGCCGGCGTCGGCGTCGCCTCCGGATCCGGCGCCGGACAGGTCATCCGGAGCTTCCGCTTCCGCGGTGCTGCGCTCCTCCAGCTCGTCGAGCAGGTCCCGTTCGCCGCGGCCGCGCAGGAGCAGCAGCACGAACGGGTCCTGGTCCAGCAGCCGGGCCACCTGGTAGCAGAGCGCCGAGGTGTGCGGGCAGTGGTCCCACTCACCGCAGTCGCAGCGCGGGTCCAGGTCGCCGATGCCGGGCAGCAGTTCCACCCCCGCCGCCGACGCGTCCTCGGCCAGCTCCGGCGGCACCTCACGGTCCAGCAGCGCCGCGATGTGCCCCGACTCCGCGGCCGCCAGCGCGAGCAGCCGGTCCCATTCCGCTTCCGTGAACTCCTGCACCAGCACGTCGGTCCGGTGCGCCGTGCCGTCCGGGTCGCGCACCACCGCCGTGAGCCCGCCGGGGCGCACCGACACGGCCCCGACCGCACCCGTGCGCGCGTACCGGCGGCCCTGCCTGACCTGTTCCCCGTCGAGCGCGCTGTCCTCCAGGGCGCGCAGCCAGGCGTGGCCCCACCAGGTGCGTGCGAAGCCGCGGCCGGCGGCCGGCGGGAGGGCGGCGAAGGTCTTCTCGTACGGATCCTGCGCGTTCACCGGCTCACTCCCCGGGGGTGGTGCGGAGTGCGACGAGCGCGGCCAGCTCGGCATCGGTCAGTTCGGTCAGTGCGGCCTCGCCACCCGCGAGGACGGCGTCGGCCAGGGCCCGTTTGCGTTCGAGGAGCCGCGCGATGCGGTCCTCGACGGTGCCTTCGGCGATGATGCGGTGGACCTGGACGGGCTGGGTCTGGCCGATGCGGTAGGCGCGGTCGGTGGCCTGTTCCTCGACGGCGGGGTTCCACCAGCGGTCGTAGTGGATGACGTGTCCGGCGCGGGTGAGGTTGAGGCCGGTGCCGGCGGCTTTGAGGGAGAGCAGGAAGACGGGGACCTCGCCGGCCTGGAAACGGTCGACGAGCTCCTCGCGGCGGGCCACCGGGGTGCCGCCGTGCAGGAGCTGGGAGGAGATCCCGCGCGCGGTGAGGTGCTTCTCCAGGATCCGGGCCATCGTCACGTACTGGGTGAAGACCAGCACCGAACCGCCCTCGGCCAGGATCGTGTCGAGCAGCTCGTCGAGGAGTTCCAGCTTCCCGGAGCGGGCGGCGGCGCTCACGGCCTTCGGTCCGTGCTCCCCGAGGCCGTGCTCCTTCAGGCCGTGCTCCTTCAAATACTGCGCCGGGTGGTTGCAGATCTGCTTGAGCGAGGTGAGCAGCTTGACCACCAGTCCGCGCCGCTCCATCCCGTCGGCCTCGTAGATCGCGGCGAGCGTCTCGCGCACCACCGCCTCGTACAGGCCCGCCTGTTCGCGGCTGAGCGCCACGGTGTGGTCGGTCTCGGTCTTCGGCGGCAGCTCGGGCGCGATGCCCGGGTCGGACTTCTTGCGCCGCAGCAGGAACGGCCGTACCAGCGCCGCCAGCCGGGCCGCCGCCCGGGGGTCCCGGCCGCTCTCGACGGGCTCCGCGTACCGGGTGCGGAAGGCCGCGAGTCGGCCCAGCAGGCCGGGTGTGGTCCAGTCGAGGACGGCCCACAGCTCGGAGAGGTTGTTCTCCACCGGGGTGCCGGTGAGGGCCACCCGGGCGGTGGCGGGGATGGTGCGCAGGGCCTTGGCGGTGGAGGAGCGCGGGTTCTTGACGTGCTGGGCCTCGTCCGCGACGACCATGCCCCAGGAAGTCGCGGCGAGGCGGGGCGCGTCCAGGCGCATCGTGCCGTACGTGGTGAGCACGAAGCCGCCGGTGAGGCCGTCGAGGGTGCGGCCCGCGCCGTGGAAGCGGCGCACGGGCGTACCGGGCGCGAACCGCTCGATCTCCCTCTGCCAGTTCCCCAGCAGGGACGCCGGACACACGACGAGCGTCGGGCCGGCGGTGGCGGGGTCCTGGGCACGGTGCAGGTGGAGGGCGATGAGGGTGATGGTCTTGCCGAGGCCCATGTCGTCTGCGAGGCAGGCGCCGAGGCCGAGCTCCGTCATCCTCGCGAGCCAGCCCAGACCGCGGAGCTGGTAGTCGCGGAGGGTGGCGCGCAGGGCCGCGGGCGCCGCGGGCCCGGGTGCGCCGGGAGCCTCGGGATCGATGGTGAGCAGCGCGCGCAGCCGCTCCAGCGGACCGGTCGCCTGTACGTCGATACGCGCGCCGTCGATCTCCGCGGAGCCGGTCAGTACGGCGGCCACGGCGTCGGCGGCCGACACTTCGCGGTCCCGTCGCGCGCGGGCCCGCCGGGCCTCGGCCGGGTCGATCAGGACCCACTGGTCGCGCAGTCGGACCAGGGGGCGGTTGGCCTCGGCGAGCCGGTCGAGTTCGGCGGCGGTCAGGTCGCCCTGGCCACCCAGGGCGTAGCGCCAGGTGAAGGAGTGCAGGGCCCCGGGTGAGAGCAGGCCCGGGAGATCGGACGCGGGGGCCGTGGCGGAGCCGCCGACGACCGCCCGGGCGGTGAGCGTACGGGCGAGTCCGCGCGGCCAGTGCACCTGCACTCCGTCGGCGGCCAGCGCCCGCCCGGCGTTGCCGAGCAGCTCCGCGACCTCCTCGTCGGCGAGGTCGACGGCGTCGGGGACGGCGGCGCCGAGCAGCGGATCGAGCGGGGGCCACAGCCGGGCGGCGCGGCGAAGGGCGCGCAGGGCGTCCATCCGGGCACGCGGCGGGAAGCCGGCCGCGGCGGCGCCGGAGCCGGCCCAGACGTCGGCGGCATCGGCGACCAGGGCGGCGTCGGCCAGGCTGTGCATCTGCAGGACCGCGCGGAAGGCCGGGCCGGACGCGGAGCCGGAAGCGGAGTCGAAAGTGGCGTCGGCCTCGATGGGCCGGTCCAGCTCGATCCGGAGCGAGATGCGGACGCCCGCATCGTGCGCGGCGGCGATCTCGGCGGCCCAGCCGCGCAGCTCGGGGCGGTGCAGGGGCGCCACCGCGGCGTAGGCGGCCCCGCCGGCGGCGGTCGGCGCGGCGGGGGAGCGGGGCAGGGTGTCCGCGACGGCGTCGAGGAAGGCGCGCAGCAGCGGCTCCGGCGTCGGCAGCCGGGGCGGGCCCGCCGCGTCGAGGGGAACGCAGTGCGCGGAGGGCGGCATGGCGGCCGCCAGCTCCCGTACCGCCTCCAGGTCGGCGGCTTCGAGCGGGCCGAGCCGCCAGGCGTCGTACCCGGCGGGACTCAGCCCGGGCAGCAGCAGCCCGCGCGCGGCGAGCCGGAGGGCGAGCAGCGCGGCGGCGCCCCAGAAGACGGTCGGGGACACGACGCCGGGAGCGATGCCGGAGGCGGACTCCGGGGCCGCGGTGTCCCCCGAGGCGGCGGCCGCCCGGGCACGGGTGAGCAACGGCAGTGCAGCCGCGACGGGCATGACGAGGGCGGTCACGGCGGTGCGCCGCAGATCGGGAGTGACCACGGTGATTTCCTCGGCGGAACCGAAGGCGGCACCAGCACCAGCGCCGGAACCACCGCTGCCGCTGCCGCCGACTGCGGTCGCAAGGGCGGCGGCGGCTCCGTCGGGCTGCCAGAAGGCGATCCGGCCGCAGCGGGCCGGGTCGGCGGGCAGGAAGGCGGCGGAGCACTGGACGAGGCCGGAGATCTCGGGGAGCACGCGTTCCTCAAATTTGACTACTGGATACGGGGTGGACGACAGTACCTCGCTCGGGCCCCCGGGTGTCGGAGGCGGGCCGTGACGCGGGTCACTTCGCGGAGCGTTCACGCGACCGGGAACGCGCGGCCGAAACCGTGCGTTGATGGGGGTAGTGGCCGACGTAGGAGGAGGTGTCCGCAGATGTCCACGAGCGGAAAGGTCGCGGTTGCCGGAGTCGTGGCAGCCATCGTGCTGTTCTGGGCGGTCGGGTTCTGGGCCGGCCTGTTGGTGCTGATCGGTGTGCCGACGGCGGCCTACCTGCTGCTGGACTCCTCGCAGCGCCGTAGGGTGCGGGGCATATCCAGGAAGCGCATCGGCCGCTGACGGCGGCAGGGGGGGCATTCATGAACACCGGGATGGATACTGCGCAGGCGGCGCAGGTCACTGCGGTCAGCAGCAACGGCGTGTACTCGTTCACGAAGCCCGCGCGGGAGCACATCACGCTGCTCGCCGGGCTCGGGGTGGAAGGGGACGTGCACTCGGGAGTGACCGTCAAGCACCGCTCCCGCGTGGCCCAGGACCCGACGCAGCCGAATCTCCGCCAGGTCCACCTGATCCACCGGGAACTGTTCGACGAGGTGGCCGAAGCCGGCTTCAAGGTCGAGCCGGGCCAGCTCGGGGAGAACGTGACCACGCAGGGCATAGACCTGCTCGGCCTGCCGACCGGCACGCTGCTGCAACTCGGCGGCGAGGCGGTGGTCGAGGTGACCGGCCTGCGCAATCCGTGCCTGCAGATCGACAACTTCCAGAACGGTCTGCTCAAGCAGTTGGTCAACCGCGATGCCGAGGGTCAGCTGGTCCTCAAGGGAGGGATCATGGGCGTGGTCCGCCAGGGCGGCACCATTCGTCCGGGCGACACCATCACGGTGACCCTCCCGTCGGAGCCGCACGTCCCGCTCGAGCGCGTCTGACCGCACCTGCCCCCTTCCGGACTTCGGCAGTGGCCCCGCTGTCAGTAGTAGTCCCGCATCAGCTCCGTGGACCACTGCGGCTGGTGCAGTTCGCCGCGGGGGCCGAACTCGGTCATGTACGGCTTGAGGTCGAGCACCGGCGTGCCGTCCACCGCGTCCAGACCCTCCACGTGGACCTCCAGACCGTCCACCTTCAGGATCCGGCAGCGCGAGACGCCCAGCCGGTTCGGCCGGTTCTTGCCGCGCTGGGCGAAGATGCCCACCAGCGGCCAGTCCTGGTTGCCGCGGGGGTGCCTGGCGCCCGTCTCGATCTTCTCCACCGGCACCCGGTCGAAGTGGTAGACCACCTCGACGTGCGAGAAGTCGGCCAGCCCGTACAGGGCCTCCGGGCCGAACCGCTCGCCGTCCAGGCGGATCGCCGCGGTCTCCCGACCCCAGTCGTCGTCCACGGCCTCCGCGCGGCCACCCACCACCACGCCCACCGGTTCCATCAGCACGGCTTCCCCCTCGTTCGTGTTCCCGTGTCCTTCGAGCGCGTCGTATGCGCCGTATCAGTCGCGCACCCCGCGCACCCCGCGCACCGCGCGCACCCCGCGCACCGCGCGCACCCCGCGCACCCCGGTACGTTCAGACCGGTCGCACCGCGACCCGGTCCAGCGCCGCCAGCAGCCCGGCCAGCTCCGGCAGTTCCGGGTCCCCGTCCCGGGGGACCTGGAGCACCTCGCCCGGCTCCTCGTCCAGCAGCACGAAGGCCGCACCCGCGGTGCGGGCCACCAGCGACCAGCCGGGCCCGTCCACGCGCAGCGTGCGCGCCTCCTCGCCCGCGAACGAGGACCGCACCCGGCCCGGCGGCGGGGGGCTCTGTGTGTACTCCAGGGCCTCCTTGAGCGCCCGGGCCAGCCCCGGATGCGCCGCGGCCGCCGCACCCCCGTCCTCGGGTTCGCGTTCGCTCCAGTCCGCCCACTCCCGGGCGATCTGGTCCGCGCCCATCCGCCGCTGCACCGGACCCCAGGACTCGGCCGAGGGCGGCGCCAGCGGCACCCGGCCGGTGCCGTCCGCGCCCTGCTCGGGATCGTGCGGCTCGGGGATGCCCGCCGTCGCCACCGCCAGCTCCAGGGGCCAGCCCGCCAGCGAGACCACGATGCTCTGCTCGTCAGGGGACAGGTCGTAGTCCATGCCGCAGTCCCACGAGGCGATCGCCATGGCCACGAGCGAGACGTCGTCCACGACCACGGTCCAGCGCGCCCCTTCCTCGTCCTGCCCGAGCACCAGCCCGTAGCCGTCCGGCGCCGGAGGCACGCCCAGAAGCGAGCAGGCCTCCGGGAAGTCGTCACCCAGGATGCTGGGGAACTGCGCGGGGGTCAGCAGCACGGCCGTCAGCACGTACAGCGACCCGCCGTCCTCCTCGTCGGACACGTGGCCTCCCGGTCTCTCTCGTCGGCGCACCCTAACCAGCCGGTAACCCGCGCGTCGAGAGCTGGCGGGCAGCGATTTCCAAGCCCGCTACCTGCACGTAGAGTTGGGAGCCCGCCACAGAAAGGGACACCGGTGCAGCGTTACGACCGGCTGAGGGAGATCCTCCGTCTCGACCCCGACAAGGACTTCCTCTCCATCTACCGGCTCACCGCCACCTACGAGTTCCCATGGGACTTCACCCGCGCCCTGGAACTAGCCCTCTTCCGGACCTACGCCGTCCCCAGCATCGGCAGCCTGCTCGCCGAGACCGCCGAGTTCACCGACCGCTCGCAGAAGCGCTACGACGACACGGCCCTGCTCCTCGACGCGATCGTGGAGCACGGCTTCGAGTCCGACACCGCGCGCACCGCCATCCGCCGTGTCAACCAGATGCACCGCAGCTACGACATCGGCAACGAGGACATGCGCTACGTCCTGTCCACTTTCGTGGTGATTCCCGCGCGCTGGCTGGACGCCTACGGCTGGCGTCCGCTGACCGGCCACGAGCGCCGGGCTTGCGCGAACTACTACGCCGCCCTCGGCCGACACCTGGGCATCACGGACATCCCGGGCTCCTACGAAGAGTTCGAGGCCACCCTCGACGCCTACGAAGAGGCCCACTTCGGCTGGGACGAGGGCGGCCGCGCGGTCGCCGACGCCACCCTCGACCTGATGGCCTCCTGGTACCCGGCGCCGCTGGCCCCGGCCGTGCGCCGCGGCAGCCTCGCCCTGCTCGACGAGCCGCTGCTGCACGCCTTCCGTTACGAGTCCCCGCGCCCCGGGGTCCAGCGGCTGGTCCGGGGCGCCCTGCGGCTGCGCGGGCGCGCCGTCCGCCTGCTGCCGCCGCGCAGGGCCCCGCACTACGCCCGCCAGAACCCGGAGATCAAGGGCTACCCCGATGGCTACGACGTGGGCGAGCTCGGCACTTTCCCGGTGCCCGGCTCGGGCGGGTGCCCCGTGCCCCATCCGCGCCGGCCGGCCGGAGCGGAGGCTCAACCTCCGACCTGATCCCGATCGCCTCCGCGGACCCCCGCGCAAGGGGGCGACGTACAAAAGGGTTTGCGGTCTCTCAGGTTCGTCGGACCGCGAGGGCCAGGAACCGGGCGTCCTCGTCGGCGTACGAGGTCAGCTGCCAGCCCGAACCGGCGAGCAGCGGGCCGAGGTTGTGCTCGGCCCGCATGTCGTCCGCGGTCAGCTCGCGGCCGTGGTGTGCGGCGAGGGCCGCTCGCCCGATCGGGTGGAACAGCGCGAGCCGGCCGCCGGGGCGGACGACGCGGGCGAGCTCGCGCAGGTTCTCCGCCGGATCGGGCAGGTGGGCGATGAGCCCCGCCGCGAAGACCGCGTCCAGCACCGCGTCGCGCAGCGGCAGCCGGGCCGCGTCCGCGAGCAGCAGCGTCCCCTCCGCCGCCCGGCCGGCCTGCTGCGCGGCGGTCAGCATCTGCGGGGTGAGGTCGGCGCCGAGCACGGTTCCCGACGGGCCGACCGCCGCCCGCAGCGGCGTCAACGCCCGGCCGGTGCCGCAGCCCGCGTCGAGGACCCGGTCACCGGGCCGGAGCCCGAACTCGGCCACGGCGGTCGCGAAGGCGGGTCCGTCCCCGGGGAACTTGCGGTCCCAGTCGGCCGCGCGCGCCCCGAAGAAGTCCTGTACGTGCGTGTGGTCTTCGCTCATGCGCTCATAATCCCCCACCGTGCGCCCTGCGCGTCATGGGCGCCCTGCGCTGCGTGTGCAAGGTGGCACGCGGTGTGATCGAAGATGAACGTATCTCTGTCATATTCCAGCAGTTCCAGCGGCTTTCGGAATGCGCCCCTTGTTCGCGCCCTCACCCGGACTAGCGTCCGGTGGCCATGGGACACCTGGACCACGCCGCCTATGGCTGGCTTACCCCCGTGCTGTCATACGTGATGGCATCGATAGGCGCTGCCCTCGGGCTGCGCTGCACCGTCCGCGCGCTCGCCGCGACCGGACCCTCCCGCCGCAACTGGCTCATCACCGCGGCCTCCGCCATCGGCACCGGCATCTGGACGATGCACTTCGTCGCCATGCTCGGCTTCCACGTCACCGGCACCGAGATCCATTACAACGTGCCGCTGACCATCCTCAGCCTCCTCGTCGCCATGACCGTCGTCGGTGCCGGCGTCTTCGCCGTCGGCTACGGCAAGGACCGCGGCCGCGCCCTCGTCCTCGGCGGACTCACCACGGGACTCGGCGTCGCCAGCATGCACTACCTCGGCATGGCCGCCCTGCGGCTGCACGGCGGCATCTCCTACGCCCCGCTGACGGTCGGGCTCTCGGTGGCCATCGCCGTCGTCGCCGCCACCGCGGCACTGTGGGCCGCCCTCAACATCAAGTCGCCGGTGGCCGTCGCCGTGGCCTCGCTCGTCATGGGCGCGGCCGTCAGCAGCATGCACTACACCGGAATGCTCGCCGTCTCCGTGCACGTCACGCCGTCGGACGAAGCCCTGCCCGGCGCCACAGCCATGCAGTTCATCTTCCCCCTGGCCGTCGGACTCGGCTCCTACCTCTTCCTCACCTCCGCCTTCGTCGCGCTCTCCCCGACCGCCGACGAACGGGCCGCGTCCGCCTCGGCCTCCGCCGCCCAGCACCTGGGGGAGCACCCGTCGCCGGCCCGCTGAGGCCGACCCATCACATGCGGATCCGTACCCCCGTCCGCATCCGTACTCGCACAACGCTCGTACCGCACCCGCACCCGCACCCGCACCCGCACAACGCCCGTACCGCCCCGGAACGAGGAGCCCATGCGCACACCCCGCACAGAACCGGAAGCAGCGGCGCCGCGGCTGCCCGCGCACGCGGGCGGTCCCGGTAAGGGGACTGGCCGCCGGGCCCACGCCGGACCGCCCGCCGAGGAGCCGGCGGACCACGGGCCGATCCGCCCGGGCGGCGGCCCGGCCCCTGCGACAACCGCCGGCCCGCGGCTGCGGCTGCGCCCCGGCACCGTCCGCGCGAAGATCGTCTCGTTGCTGATGGTGCCGGTGGTCTCCCTGCTCGCCCTCTGGGCCTTCGCCACCGTCAGCACCGCCCAGGACATCGCCCGCCTCGACCGCGTCCGGCAGGTCGACGCGCAGATACGCACCCCCGTCGCCGCCGCGGTCGCCGAGCTCCAGGCCGAACGGCGCGCCGCCGTCCGACTGCTGGCCGATGCCGCCGGTGCACCCGGCGCCTCCGGCGCCCCTGCCTCCGGCGCGTCCGCCGCCACCGACCAGGCGGTCGCCCAGTCCGCCGCCGCCCTGGACCAGCAGGCGCGCCGCACAGACACCGCCGTCCAGCCGCTGCGCCTCGGCGACCGGAACACCGTGGCCGACACCGGTGACCACACCGCCGACCTCGTCGCCCGGCTGCGCGGCTTCGTCGCCGCCGCGGAGGAGCTCGGCCCCTTCCGCAAGGAGATCGCGAACCGCCGCGTCACCGCCGACGTCGCCCATGACACGTACACCAGCGTGATCGACTCCGCCCTCGCCGTCTCCAGCGCCCTCTCCGGCGGTGGCCGGGACGCCGAACTCGGCCCCGACGCCCGGGTCCTGCTGGAGTTCGGGCGGGCCGGGGAGCAACTGTCCCGTGAGGACGCGCTGCTCGCCGTACCGGGGCAGCGCAGTGCCGAAACGCTTCGCCGCCTGACGGGGGTGATCGAGACGCGCCGCGCGCTGACCGACGCCGCGGCCCGGGACCTGCCCGGTGCGCAGCAGGCCGCCTGGGAAGCCGTCGTCAAGTCCGCCGCCTACGCCGATCTCGCCGCGGCCGAGGACCGCGCCCTGGCCGCCGGGACCGGCCGGGACGCACATGGCGCGCCCGCCGGCTGGGAGGCCGCGTACAGCGGGGTCGCCGGCTCGATGAGGGAGATCGAGGCGGCGGCGCACACCGCGGCCGCCGACCGTTCCGAGCCGTTCGCCGAGGGCGCGCTCAGCCCGGCGGGAGCCGCCGTGCTGCTCGGGCTCGCGGCCGTCGCGGCCTCGCTCGTCATCTCGGTGCGGATCGGGCGGGCCCTGGTCGTGGAGCTGGTCTCGCTGCGCAACACCGCCCTGGAGATCGCGCACCGCAAACTCCCGCAGGCCATGGACAGGCTGCGGGCCGGCCAGGACATCGACGTCGACGCCGAGACCCCGCCCGGTCCGGTCGCGGAGGACGAGATCACCCAGGTCGGCGAGGCCCTGGCCACCGTCCACCGGGCCGCCCTCAGCGCCGCCGTCGAGCGTGCGGAACTCGCCGGCGGGGTCAGCGGCGTCTTCGTGAACCTCGCCCGGCGCAGCCAGGTGCTGGTGCACAAGCAGCTCACCCTGCTCGACTCCATGGAGCGGCGGGCGGACGACCCGAGCGAACTCGGGGACCTGTTCCGACTCGACCACCTCACCACCCGGATGCGGCGGCATGCGGAAAGTCTGATCATCCTGTCGGGCGCCGCCCCGGGGCGCGCCTGGCGCATGCCGATCCCGTTGACCAATGTCGTACGGGCCGCCGTCTCGGAGATCGAGGACTACCCACGCGTCGAGGTCCGCCAGCTCGCCGAGGCCGCCGTGGTCGGCGGCGCGGTCGCCGACCTCACCCACCTGCTCGCCGAACTCATCGAGAACGCCACCCAGTTCTCCCCGCCCCACACCAAGGTCCGGGTCAGCGGCGAGCCCGTCGGGGCCGGCTACGTCCTGGAGGTCGAGGACCGCGGCCTCGGGATGGGCCGCGAGTCCCTGGGCGAGGCGAACCGGCGCATCGAGCAGTCCGAGGCGCTCGACCTCTTCGACAGCGACCGCCTCGGGCTGTTCGTGGTCAGCCGTCTCTCGGCCCGCCACGGAGTGAAGGTGCACCTGCGCACGTCGCCGTACGGCGGTACCACCGCCGTGGTGCTCCTGCCGCACTCCCTGCTCCAGGGCGCGCTCACGACCGGCGCCGGCGCCGTGGAACCGGATGCCATGGAGGCCATGGGGGTCGTGGAAGCCGCGGAGCCGGAGCAGCAGCCGGCCATGAGCCTGGTACGGGAGGACGTGCGCGCCTCGGCGGTACGGGAGGACGCGCGCGGGATCCCGGCCGCCGGGCGGTCCCCCGTACGGGAGGAGCCGCGCCCCGCCCCGGTGGCGTCGCTCCGGCCGCGCGGCCCCGGGGGCACGGTGACCCGTACGCCCGCGGTCGCCGGCGCGCCCGTAGCGGCCGGGGCGGCGGTCTCCGGCTCGGGCTCGGCTTCGGCGTCGGCATCCACCTCGGGTTCGGGTTCGGCCTCGGCTTCGGCTTCGGTGACCGAACTCCCGCGCCGGGTGCGCCAGGCCAGCCTCGTCCCGCAACTGCGCGAGGCCCCCGCCCCGAAGGCCCCGGCCGGCTCGCGGCTCGCGGAGGACCCGCCGGGGCGCAGTCCCGAACAGGCGCGGGAGCGGATGGCGGCGTACCGGGCCGGCTGGGCGCGCGGCGCTCAGGAGAACTCCCCGAACGCACGCAGCGAAGGCGAAGAAGAAGGAGGAGAACGGCGATGATCGAACACCAGAGAATCGACCTCGAAGGCGTCCGCAGGTCCGGGGAACTGGACTGGCTGCTCGACGACTTGGTGGTCCGGGTCCGCGAGGTCCGGCACGCCGTCGTCCTGTCCAACGACGGCCTGGCGGTCGGCGCCTCCAGCGCGCTGAGCAGGGAGGACGCCGAGCATCTGGCGGCGGTCGCCTCCGGCTTCCACAGTCTGGCCAAGGGCGCGGGCCGGCACTTCCACGCCGGGGGCGTGCGCCAGACCATGGTGGAGATGGACGAGGGGTTCCTCTTCGTCGCGGCGGCGGGCGACGGCTCCTGCCTGGCCGTGCTCAGCGACGCCACGGCCGACATCGGGCTGATCGCGTACGAGATGGCCCGGCTGGTGAAGCGGGTCGGGGAGCACCTGCACACCCCGCCCCGGTTCGCGGCGCGCCCGCCGTCCGCCGGCTGAGGGCGGTCCTGCACATGAACGGCCAGTGGTACGACGCCGACGCGGGCCCGCTCGTCCGTCCGTACGCCATGACCGGCGGGCGTACGAGGCCCGGGCCCCACGGCGTCCGCTTCGACCTGATCGCGCTGGTCGTGATGGACCCGGACGGGACGGACGCGGCGGCCGAGGCGCTGCTCGGGCCGGAGCACCGGGCGCTGCTCGGGCTCTGCCGCGACGAGACCCAGTCGGTGGCGGAGCTCGCGGCGGACGCGGACCTGCCGGTGGGCGTGGTGCGGGTACTGCTCGGCGACCTGCTGGAGGCCGGGCACGTCAAGGTCAGCCGGCCGGTACCGCCGGCGCAGCTGCCGGACGAGCGGATTCTGCGTGAAGTCATCGAGGGATTGCGAGCGCTGTGATGGGACTGCACGACAACGGATCCGACGGTGACGGCGAGCTGGCCTCGCTCGCGCTGAAGATACTCGTGGCGGGTGGCTTCGGGGTCGGCAAGACCACCCTGGTCGGGGCGGTCAGTGAGATCCGGCCGCTGCGGACCGAGGAGGTGCTCAGCGAGGCCGGGGAGCTGGTCGACGACACGGGCGGGGTCGACCAGAAGACGACGACGACCGTGGCCATGGACTTCGGCAGGATTACGATCCGCTCCGGGCTGTCGCTGTACCTGTTCGGGACACCCGGGCAGGACCGGTTCTGGTTCCTGTGGGACGAGTTGTCGCAGGGTGCCCTGGGGGCGGTGGTGCTCGCCGACACGCGGCGGCTGGAGGACTGCTTCCCGGCGGTGGACTACTTCGAGCACCGGCGCATTCCCTTCGTGGTCGCCGTCAACTGCTTCACGGACGCCAGGCGGTACGGGGCGCACGAGGTGTCGCGGGCGCTGGACCTGGACCAGGGGACGCCGGTGGTGCTGTGTGACGCGAGGGACAAGGACTCGGGGAAGGAAGTGCTGATCAGGCTGGTCGAGTACGCAGGTCGGGTGCACACCGCGCGCTTGCTGGACTCGGTCGAGCCGCAGGCCGATTCCGTGTGAACGCGAACGGGCCTGCGGCAGCTGGCAGCGGGCAGTGGGCGGCGGGCGGCGGGCGGCGGGCGGCGGGCGGTCGGGATCGTCGGCGATGCCGGCTTGGGCGACCACCTTGTCGATGGGGACGCGGACGAGGAGTTCACTGGGGACGGCGTTGCGGCGGCCGAAGGCCTCGGCCCGCTCCTCGCCCATGGAGCGGGCGCCGATGCGCGTCGCCCAGTGCCCGGCCGCCACGCAGCACCCCGGCCGCGTCGTCGGCGCGCCCGTTGATCTCGGCGCGGCCTTGCAGGACGACGTAGGAGAAGGGCGGCCGGTCGTCGTCCACGCAGAGCGCGACGCGGCCGTCCCGGGCCGGATCGCGCCCCTTGACGGTGTCCTTGCCGGTGCTGAAGACGAAGGAATCGCCGTCGAGAACGAACCGGATCGGAGCGATGTGCGGGCTTCCGTCCTCGCGGACGGCGGCCAGCTTGCCGGTACGGGTGGAACGGGAGACGAATGCCCGCCATTCCTCTTGAGTCATCTTCTTCGCCATGGCTCCATCCTCCTTGCCGGAAAGCCGCTGGTGGGGAAGGCTTGCGCCACAACTACGAGGGGTGGGGCGCGGCCGTGTCGGCCGCGTCAACGGGGAGGGGCTTGAAATGGCACTGGACAAGCAGCTGGACTGGCTGTTGGACGACCTGACACGGCGCGTCCAGCAGGTGCGGCACGCGGTGGTGCTCTCCAACGACGGCCTGGTGACGGGCGCGAGCGCCGGGCTGGCCCGGGAGGATGCGGAGCACCTGGCGGCCGTCGCCGCCGGCCTGCAGAGCCTGGCGAAGGGGTCGGGGCGGCACTTCCGGGCCGGTGAGGTGCGTCAGACCATGGTCGAGTACGACGAGGGAGTCCTCTTCGTCATGGCGGCGGGCGCGGGCAGTTGCCTGTGCGTGCTGAGCGCCGCCGAGGCCGACATCGGGCAGGTCGCGTACGAGATGACGTTGCTGGTCAACCGGGTCGGGGAGCACCTGGGCGTCGCGGAGCGGCGGATCACCGGCGGCTGACTGACCTGGCCTTTTCCGAGTTATCCACAGACCTCGCGGGATGTTGTCGCGCTGAGTTACGGTCTTCACACAGAGTAATCGCTGCTCGTGGGGAGGACCGTGATGACAACGATGGACACAGTGGCGGGCGACCGGGTAGCCGTGGCCGCGGAGACGGCCGCGGACGTGGACGCGGATGTGGTGATGGGCGGCGTACAGGCCGCAGGGGCGCTGGGGTTGAGCCGGAGCGAGTTCGCGCGCGCCGTCCAGCTGGGAATCGTACGGGCCGGGCCGCCGGCCCCGGGCGGGGCCGCGCGCTTCACTCGGGGCGAGCTCGACCGGGTCCGCTCGGCGGGGGGCTGCCCCGACACCCTGCGCGGGCGCGTCGAGACGGCGGCCGGGGCGCAGGCCTCGGCCGGCGTGATGGGGGTCGGGCCCAGCCGGTTCACCCGGCTCGCGCGCTGCGGACACCTCACCCCGGTCGGGTACCGGATCAACCGCTACCGGGCCGTGGTCTGGCTCTATCTGACCGCGGAGCTACGGGACTTCGCGGCCCGGGAGCCGGGGATGCTGCGCGGGAGCGCCCCGCCGGCGGACCGGGAGCTGATGGCTGCCAAAGCAGATCTGCGCCCGCGGAAGTGGCGCGAGAGGCATGTGGGGCTCCTGCTGAGACGGGCCACCGACCCATGGGAGCGGGCGGGCGTACTGGCCTCCGTACTTCCGGAGGAGGAGGTGCGCGAGGCGGTGCCCGACCCGGCGGAGCGGATCGTACTCACCGCGCTCGCCCCGCCCCCGCCCTACGGGCACCCGCAGGTCCCGGCGGCCGCGGCCGTGGCGGCACGGCTGCTGCGAGCGGAGGCGGCCGACGAGATCCACTGGTACCGCACCAGCCTGGACTTCGCCCTGACCGGGGCCCGCGGTCAGTCGAAGTCGACGGGGGACAGGGGGCCGACGTAGACCCAGGCCCCGCCCTCGCGCGAGAAGCTGCTGTGCTCGTGCAGTGAACCGGTGTGCCGACCCTCCCGGTAGTGCGCCCGGAACTCCACCGACCCCTGCGTCTCGAACATTCCGCCGCGCTCGGTGGCCAGGATCTCCAGCCGCTCCCAGCGCTGCCCGGGGTCCAGGTCGAGCCCGTCGGGGCGGGTGGAGGGGTGCCAGGAGCGCAGCAGGTAGGCGGTGTCGCCCACCGCGAAGGCGCTGAACCGGGAGCGCATCAACAACTCGGCGGTGGGCGCCTGCCGTTCACCGGAGTGGAAGCGGCCGCAGCACTCCGGGTAGGCGGCGGGCAGCCCGCAGGGGCAGGGGATGGCCGGGATGGGCATGAGTGGGCTCAGCTCTTCGGGGTGGGGACGGTGAGGAGGGAGGGCGGAAACTACTGCGGCGACGGGGCCGGCTTGGCCGCGTCGGCCGGATACGGGCGGAACAGGCCCTCCTGGACCACGGAGACCAGCAGCCTGCCCTCCAGGTCGTAGATACGGCCACGGGCCAGACCCCGGCCGCCGTGCGCGATGGGGGACTCCTGGTCGTACAGGAACCACTCGTCCGCCCGGAACGGGCGGTGGAACCACATGGCGTGGTCCAGCGAGGCCATGTCGAAGCCGCGCATGCCCCACAGGGGTTCCTCGGGGATGCGCACCGCATCGAGGAGGGTCATGTCACTGGCGTAGGTGAGGGCGCAGGTGTGCACGAGCGGGTCGTCGCCCAGCGGGCCGACCGCGCGCATCCACACCGCGCTGCGGGGATCGGCGTCCTTGAGCTCCTCAGGAGTCCAGCGGAGCCGGTCCACGTACCGGATGTCGAAGGGCTGGCGGCGGGCCATCCGCTCCAGCGCCTCCGGCAGCGCGCCCAGGTGCTCGCGGATCTCGTCCGCGACCTTCGGGAGCGTGTCCGGGTGGGGGAAGTCGAGGCGGGGAGGCAGCTGGTGCTCGATGCTGCCCTGTTCGGGGTGATGGAAGGAGGCGGTCAGATTGAAGATGGTCTTGCCCTGCTGGACCGCGGTGACCCGGCGCGTGGTGAAGGAGCGCCCGTCGCGCACCCGCTCCACCTGGTACACGATCGGCACCCCGGGGATACCGGGGCGCAGGAAGTACGCGTGCAGGGAGTGGACCGGCCGGTTGCTCTCGATGGTGCGGCCGGCGGCGACCAGGGCCTGTCCGGCGACCTGCCCGCCGAAGACGCGCTGGAGTGACTCCTGGGGGCTCGCGCCCCGGAAGATGTTGACCTCGATCTGCTCCAGGTCGAGCAGATCGACAAGTCTCTCGGCGGGGTTCGTCATCAGAGGTTCTCCACTGTCGGGTCCGGCGGCCGCGGTGGCGCCGGTCGTTTGCGGGGGACTGTCAGAGCTGGCCGAGCTCGCCGACCGAAGTGACCCTGATGACCGCGCGGCCCTCCTCGTCGGAGGCCGCGAGGTCCACCTCGGCGCTGATGCCCCAGCCATGGTCGCCGTTGGGGTCGGCGAAGGTCTGGCGGACGCGCCACAGGCCGTGCGCCGGGTCCTCCTCGATCTGGAGGAGCTTGGGGCCGCGGGCGTCGGGGCCGGTGCCCAGGTCGTCGTACTCGTCCCAGTACCCGTCCATGGCCTCGCCCCAGGCGTCGGCGTCCCAGCCGGACTCGGCGTCGAGTTCGCCCAGCACGTTGACGTGGTCCAGCGCGGCCAGTTCCACCCGCCGGAACATCGCGTTGCGGACGAGGACGCGGAAGGCGCGGGAGTTCGCGGTGACCGGCTTGACCTGGTCGGCCTTCTCCTGAGCCTGCTCCGCCGTCTCCACCTCCGGGTTCGCCAGCTGCTCCCACTCGTCGAGCAGGCTGGAGTCGACCTGGCGGACCAGCTCGCCCAGCCAGGCGATGAGGTCCTGGAGGTCCTCGGACTTCAGGTCGTCGGGGATGGTGTGGTCCAGCGCCTTGAACGCGCTCGCCAGATAGCGCAGCACGATGCCCTCGGTGCGGGCGAGCTCGTAATAGGAGGTGAACTCGGTGAAGGTCATCGCGCGTTCGTACATGTCGCGGATGATCGACTTCGGGGAGACCGGGTGGTCGCGCACCCACGGGTGGCTCTTGGCGTACACGTCATAGGCGTGGAAGAGCAGCTCTTCGAGGGGCTTGGGATAGGTGACCTCCTGGAGCCGCTCCATCCGCTCCTCGTACTCGATCCCGTCGGCCTTCATCGCGCCCACGGCCATGCCGCGTTCCTTGTTCTGCTGGGCGGCCAGGATCTGGCGCGGGTCGTCCAGCGTGGACTCGACGACCGAGACCATGTCCAGCGCGTAGGAGGGGGATTCAGGGTCCAGCAGGTCGAAGGAGGCCAGCGCGAAGGTGGACAGCGGCTGGTTGAGCGCGAAGTCCTGCTGGAGGTCGACGGTCAGCCGGATGGTGCGGCCCTCGGCGTCGGGGGTGTCGAGCTTCTCCACCACACCGCCGTCCAGAAGGGAGCGGTAGATGGCGATGGCCCGGCGGATGTGCCGCAGCTGGGCCTTGCGCGGCTCGTGGTTGTCCTCGAGGAGGTGGCGCATGGCCTTGAAGGCGTCGCCCGGCCGGGCGATGACCGACAGGAGCATGATGTTGGTGACCTTGAAGCGCGAGGTCAGCGCCTCCGGGTCGGCGGCGATGAGCTTCTCGAAGGTGGTGTCCGACCAGGCCACGAAGCCCTCGGGAGCCTTCTTGCGGACCACCTTGCGGCGCTTCTTCGGGTCGTCGCCCGCCTTCGCGAGGGCCTTCTCGTTCTCGATGACGTGCTCGGGCGCCTGGGCCACCACATAGCCCGCCGTGTCGAAGCCGGCCCGGCCGGCGCGGCCGGCGATCTGGTGGAACTCGCGGGCGCGCAGGGTGCGGACCCGGTTGCCGTCGTACTTGGTGAGCGCGGTGAACAGCACGGTGCGGATCGGGACGTTGACGCCGACGCCGAGGGTGTCCGTACCGCAGATGACCTTCAGCAGGCCCGCCTGGGCCAGCTTCTCCACCAGGCGCCGGTACTTGGGCAGCATGCCCGCGTGGTGCACGCCGATGCCGTGGCGGACGTAGCGGGAGAGGTTCTGGCCGAACTTGGTGGTGAAGCGGAAATTGCCGATCAGATCGGCGATCTTGTCCTTCTCCTCGCGGGTGCACATGTTGATGCTCATGAGCGACTGTGCCCGCTCGACCGCCTGGGCCTGCGTGAAGTGCACGATGTAGACCGGCGCCTGCCGGGTCTCGAGCAGCTCGGTGATGGTGTCGGTGATCGGCGTCGTGACGTACTCGTACGACAGCGGGACGGGCCGGGTCGCGGAGCGGACCACGGAGGTCGGCCGACCGGTGCGCCGGGTCAGGTCCTCCTCGAACCGCTTCATGTCGCCGAGGGTCGCCGACATCAGCACGAACTGCGCCTGCGGCAGTTCCAGCAGCGGGATCTGCCAGGCCCACCCGCGGTCCGGTTCCGCGTAGAAGTGGAACTCGTCCATCACGACCTGGCCGATGTCGGCGTACTTGCCGTCGCGCAGGGCGATGGAGGCCAGCACCTCGGCGGTGCAGCAGATCACCGGGGCATCGGCGTTCACGGAGGCGTCGCCGGTCAGCATGCCGACGTTCTCGGTACCGAAGAGCTTGCACAGGTCGAAGAACTTCTCCGACACGAGCGCCTTGATCGGGGCGGTGTAGAAGGTGACCTTGTCCTGGGCCAGGGCGGTGAAGTGCGCCCCCGCCGCGACCAGGCTCTTGCCGGAGCCGGTCGGAGTGGAAAGGATCACGTTCGCCCCGGAGACGACCTCGATCAGCGCCTCCTCCTGAGCCGGGTACAGGGTGATGCCCTGTTCCTCCGCCCACGAGGAGAAAGCCTCGAAGAGGGCGTCGGGGTCGGCGTTCGGCGGGAGCTGATCAATGAGGGTCACACCCCCCATCTTGCCTGGCTTCCCCCCGGATGAGGGAACCGGCGGCCGGAAGGAAGATCATCGACGGTACGCTGTGCCGTCGATGCGGCCCGACCGACACCGTCGACAGGGCCCGACCAGCACACGACCGGGGTGGGGAACGACCATGATGGGTCCCGCGCACTCACTGTCCGGGGCAGCGGCCTGGCTGGGGGTCGGCGCGGCGGCAGCGGCAGCCGGTCACCCGATGCCGTGGCCCGTTCTCGTCGTCGGCGCACTGATCTGCGCCGGCGCGGCTCTCGCCCCGGACCTCGACCACAAGTCGGCGACGATCTCGCGCGCCTTCGGCCCGCTCTCCAGGGGCCTGTGCGAGGTGGTCGACAAGATCTCCTACTCCGTCTACAAGGCCACCCGGGCCCCGCGTGACGCCCGCCGCACCGGCGGTCACCGCACCCTGACCCACACCTGGCTCTGGGCCGTCCTGATCGGCGCCGGCTCCTCCGCCATCGCCGTCACGGCCGACCGCTGGGGCGTGCTCGCGCTGCTCTTCGTCCACCTGGTCCTCGCCGTCGAAGGCCTCCTGTGGCGGGCCGCCAGGATGTCCAGCGACGTCCTGGTCTGGCTGCTCGGCGCCACCAGCGCCTGGATACTGGCCGGAGTGCTCGACCAGCCCGGGAACGGGGCGGGCTGGCTGTTCACCGGCCCCGGCCAGGAGTACCTCTGGCTCGGCCTGCCGATCCTGCTGGGCGCCCTGGTCCACGACATCGGCGACGCGCTGACGGTCTCCGGCTGCCCGATCCTGTGGCCCCTGCCCATCGCCGGCAAGCGCTGGTACCCGATCGGCCCGCCGAAGATGATGCGCTTCCGAGCCGGCAGCTGGGTCGAGCTCAAAGTCCTGATGCCGGTCTTCATGCTGCTCGGCGGGGTGGGCGGCGCCGCCGCCCTCGGTTTCATCTAGGCCGCCGTCCGCCGGCCCGGCTGCCCGGGCCGGCGGACGGTCGCACCTCCGGTCACAGCGCTACCCGTGCCAGGACCGCCACAGCGCCGCGTACGCGCCGTCGGCCGCGACGAGGTCGTCGTGCGAGCCCAGTTCGCTGATCCGGCCGCGCTCGACCACCGCGATCACGTCCGCGTCGTGCGCGGTGTGCAGCCGGTGGGCGATCGCGATGACCGTACGGCCGTCCAGCACCCGGGCCAGCGAGCGCTCCAAGTGCCGGGCGGCACGCGGGTCCAGCAGCGAGGTCGCCTCGTCCAGCACCAGCGTGTGCGGGTCCGCCAGCACCAGCCGGGCCAACGCGATCTGCTGGGCCTGCGCCGGGGTCAGCGCCGTACTGCCGGAGCCGACCTCGGTGTCCAGACCGGACTCCAGCGCCCGTGCCCAGCCGTCCGCGTCCACCGCGCCCAGCGCCGCCCACAGTTCGCAGTCGTCGGCACCCGTCCGGGCGAGCCGTAGGTTGTCCCGCAGGGAGCCCACGAACACGTGGTGCTCCTGGTTGACCAGCGCCACGTGCTCGCGCACCCGCTCCGCCGGCATCTCCGCCAGCCGCGCCCCGCCGAGGGTGATCTCACCGGTCCGCGGCGCGTAGATGCCCGCGAGCAGCCGTCCCAGAGTCGACTTGCCCGCGCCCGAGGGCCCGACCAGAGCCATCCGTGTGCCCGGCGGCACGGACATCGACACCTGGTGCAGGACGTCCACGCCCTCCCTGTAGCCGAAGCGGACCTCGTCCGCCCGTACGTCCCGGCCCTCGGGCGCGACCTTCGCGTCTCCCGTGTCCGGCTCGATCTCCCGTACGCCCACCAGCCGCGCCAGTGAGACCTGGGCGATCTGCAGCTCGTCGTACCAGCGCAGGATCAGCCCGATCGGGTCGACCATCATCTGCGCGAGCAGCGCGCCCGTGGTCAGCTGCCCGACCGACATCCAGCCGTGCAGCACGCAGAAGCCGCCGATCATCAGCACGGAGCCGAGGATCGTCACGAAGGTCACGTTGATGACGGGGAAGAGGACGGTCCGCAGGAAGAGCGTGTACCGCTCCCACGCCGTCCACTCCTTGATCCGCCGCTCCGACAGCTCGATGCGGCGCGAGCCGAGCCGGTGCGCCTCGATCGTGCGGCCCGCGTCCACCGTCTCGGTGAGCACCGCCGCGACCGCCGCGTACCCGGCCGCCTCGGAGCGGTACGCCGAGGGCGCCCGCTTGAAGTACCAGCGGCAGCCGATCACCAGCACCGGCAGGGCCACCAGCGCGGCCAGCGCCAGCGGCGGCGCGGTCACCGCGAGCGCCCCGAAGAGCAGCCCCGCCCACACCACGCCGATGGCCAGCTGGGGCACGGCCTCGCGCATCGCGTTGGCCAGCCGGTCGATGTCGGTGGTGATCCGCGACAGCAGGTCTCCGGTGCCGGCGCGCTCCAGCACACCCGGAGGCAGGCCGACCGAGCGCACGAGGAAGTCCTCGCGCAGGTCGGCCAGCATCTCCTCGCCGAGCATCGCCCCGCGCAGCCGGACCTGGCGGACGAACACCGTCTGGACGACGAGCGCCACCGCGAACAGCAGCGCCACCCGTCCCAGATGGAGCTCGCGCGCCCCCGCCGCGAGTTCGTCCACGACCTGCCCGAGCAGGTACGGGCCGACCATGGAGGCGATCACCGCGACCGCGTTGACCGTCACCAGCAGCAGGAAGGCCCGCCGGTGGCGGCGGAACAGGCCGCGCACGTAGCCCCGTACGGTCGCCGACGTGCCCACGGGCAGGGTCGCGGCCGTCTCGGGGGCCGCCGGATCGTAGTCCGGCGGCGCGATGCCGATCATGCGGTTTCCTCGATCTCTGTGAGTGCTTCTTCCATCCGGGCCAGCCGCTGTTCCTCGTCCGTCTCCCGCGTGACGACCGCCCGGTAGCGCGGTTCGCCGTGCAGCAGTTCGCGGTGCGTGCCGGTCGCCACGGCGGCGCCCTCGTGGATGAGGACGACGCGGTCGGCCCGGTCCAGCAGCAGCGGCGAGGACGCCAGTACCACCGTCGTGCGCCCGGCGCGCAGGGCGCCGATGCCGTCCGCGATCCGCGCCTCGGTGTGCGAGTCGACCGCCGAGGTCGGCTCGTCGAGCACCAGCACCTCCGGGTCGGTGACCAGGGACCGGGCCAGCGCGAGCCGCTGGCGCTGCCCGCCGGACAGCGACCGGCCGCGCTCGGTGATCCGCGCGTCCATCGGCTCCGCGACCCCGTCCGGGGCGGACTGCAGCAACGCGTCCAGTACGTCCCCGCACTGGGCGGCCTCCAGGGCCGCGGCGGGCCCGACCGCGCCGGACGCGGGTACGTCGAACAGCTCGTGCAGCGTCCCGGACAACAGCACCGGCTCCTTGTCCTGTACGAGGACCAGGGTGCGCGCGGTGTCCAGCGCGAGCTCGTCCAGTGCGACCCCGCCGAGCAGCACCGGGGCGCCGCCGACGGCCCCGGCCGCATCGTGAACGGGATGACCGCCCAGCCGTTCCGCGAGTCGGCCCGCCTGGTCCGGGTCCCCGCACACCACGGCGGTGAACCGGCCCGCCGGGGCCAGCAGCCCCGTCACCGGGTCGTAGAGGTCGCCGCCCGGAGCGGGCGCGTGCGCCGACGTGGCATCCGGCTCCGCCGCGTCGCGCCCGGCCGCGTCGGGCTCGGCCGCATCCGACTCGGTGCGCGTCAGCGACAGCACCCGGGCGGCCCGCTTCGCGGAGGGGCGGGAGAAGGAGTACGCCATCGCGATCTCCTCGAAGTGCCGCAGCGGGTAGAGCAGCGTCGCCACCGCGCTGAACGCCGCGACGAGTTCACCCACCGCGATGCGTCCGTCCACGACGAGCGTGGCGCCGTACCAGACCACCGTGATCAGCAGCGCACCCGGCAGGAGCACCTGGATCGCGGAGATCAGCGCCCACATCCGGGCACTGCGCACCGCGGCCTTGCGGACCTCCTGCGAGGCCTCGCGGTAGCGGCCGAGGAACAGTTCCTCGCCGCCGATCCCGCGCAGCACCCGCAGGCCCGCGACGGTGTCCGAGGCCAGCTCAGTGGCTTTGCCCGCCTTCTCCCGCTGGAAGTCCGCGCGCTTGGTGGCGCGCGGCAGCAGCGGCAGGGCGGCCAGGGCCACCACGGGCACCCCGATCGCCACGACCACGCCGAGCGCGGGGGCGTAGAAGAGCAGGCCCACGCAGACGAGGACGACGGCGAAGGCGGCGGCGAGGAAGCGGGAGACCGCCTCGACGAACCAGCCGATCTTCTCCACGTCGCCGGTGGAGACCGCGACCACCTCGCCCGCGGCGACCCGCCGGGTCAGTGCGGAGCCCAGTTCGGCCGTCTTGCGGGCGAGCAGCTGCTGCACGCGCGCGGCGGCCGTGATCCAGTTGGTGACGGCGGTGCGGTGGAGCATGGAGTCACCGAGCGAGATGGCCACGCCCAGCAGGACGAGCAGGCCACCGACGAGCAGCAGCCGGGTGGAATCGCGGTCGACGACCGCGTCGACGCCCATTCCCACGGCGTACGGCAGTCCGGCGATGCCGGAGAAGTGCAGCAGCCCCCAGCACAGGCTCTTGGCCTGCCCGCCGAGTTGGCCCAGGCCCAGCCACACGAGGAAGCGAGGACCGGATCGAACGTCGGGCACCCCTGGGTCCGGATACGGAAGATCGCTGATCTGCATGACGCCCCATGACTGGTCGAGTGGTCCAAACCGTGCAAGGTTCGCCTTCCGGACCCGTGCCCGGCAATCGATTTTCCGTGGCGCGGAGCGCTCCCGGGGCCGTCAGGGGCGGCTGGCGCGCTCCAGTTCGAGCAGCGCCGAGTAGTAGCTGCGTCCTGTGGCCCGGTCCATGCCGACCTCGCACATCCGGTTCGCCGACAGGTGCGCATCGAACTGCCGGGCCGTCACCTCCGCGGCCTCGCGGGCCGTCGCGGAGGCGGTCAGCTCGGGGTGCAGCATGCCGCGATCGCCGGCGAAGGCGCAGCAGCCCGCATCCTGCGGCACCACCACCTCCTCGGCGCAGGCCTCGGCGACCGCCCGCAGCTGCGCCTCGTCGTCCAAGTGCCGCATCGAGCAGGTGGGATGGAGCACGGCCGAGCCGATCGTGCGCCGGATCTCCAGGTGCGGCAGCAGCTCCTGCGCCGCCCAGACGATGGAGTCGACGATCCGCAGCTCCGCGTGGAGCGCGCGGTTGGCCTCGGTCAGGTAGGGGACCACCTCGTGCGCGATGCCCAGCGTGCACGACGAGGCGTCCACCACGAGCGGCAGCCGTCCGCCCGCCGTCCACCCCCAGGCGGCGGCCACGATCCGGTTCGCCATCACCCGGTTCCCGGCGTCGTACCCCTTGGAGTGCCAGATCGTCGCGCAGCAGGTCCCGGTGACGTCCTTGGGGATCCACACGGGTTTGCCGGCCCGCTCCGAGACCGCCACCACGGCCTCCGGCAGGGAGGGGCCGGGCTGTCCGTCGGGGCCGCCGAAGATCCGGTTGACGCAGGCCGGGTAGTACACGGCGGCGGCGCCCACCCGTCGCGTCGGGGGCAGTCCGGGGGCCGCGGCGCCGGGGATCTGCGGCAGCCACTCCGGAACCAGGTCCGGTCGTACGGCCTTGCGCGCGGCCCCCGTGACGGCCTCCAGCAGCCGGTCCCCGAGCCGGGCGGTGATCTTGTCGGCGGCGGCCACGGCCAGCCGGGCGGCGGCCTCGACGGTACGGAAGCGGCGCGCGGCCAGTTCGGCGGCGCGCTCCTCGCGCGGGCTGTGCCGCCGGTGGCGGAAGTCCTTCATCAGCGCGCCCGTGTCGATGCCGACCGGGCAGGCGAGCTTGCAGGTGGAGTCGCCCGCGCAGGTGTCCACGGCGTCGTAGCCGTAGGCGTCGAGCAGGCCGTCGAGCACGGGGGAGCCGGGCTGCTGGCGCATCATCTCGCGGCGCAGCACGATCCGCTGCCGCGGCGTGGTCGTCAGGTCCTCGCTGGGGCAGGTGGGTTCGCAGAACCCGCACTCGATGCACGGGTCGGCGACGGCTTCGACCTGCGGGATCGTCTTCAGGCCGCGCAGGTGCGCCTTCGGGTCGCGATCGAGCAGGATCCGCGGGGCGAGCACCCCGTCCGGGTCGACGACCCGCTTGGTGCGCCACATGAGCTCGGTGGCCTCGGGGCCCCACTCCAGCTCCAGGAAGGGCGCCATGTTGCGGCCGGTGGAGTGCTCGGCCTTCAGGGAGCCGTCGAACCGTTCCACGGTGAGCCGGCAGAAGGCGTCCATGAAGGCCGCGTACCGCTCGACGTCACTGGGTTTCGCGGCGTCGAAGGCGAGCAGGAAGTGCAGGTTCCCGTGGGCCGCGTGGCCGGCGACGGCCGCGTCGAAGCCGTGCTCCGCCTGGAGTTCGAGGAGCGCCTCGCAGGCCTCGGCCAGCCGGGACGGGGGCACCGCGAAGTCCTCGGTGATCAGGGTGGTTCCGGAGGCCCGGGCGCCGCCGACGGCGGTGACGAAGGCCTTGCGGGCCTTCCAGTAGCCGGCGATGGTCTTCGCGTCCCGGGTGAAGGCGTTGGTCACCGAGGCCACGGGCGCGACCAGTTCCAGCCCGGCTACCACCTCGGCGGCGCGCCGCTCGTACGCGGCGCGGCCCGCCTCGTCCGGGGCCCGGAACTCCACCAGCAGCGCGGTGGTGTCCTTGGGCAGCCCGGCCCAGTCGGCGGGCACCCCCGCGACGCTGACGGAGGCGCGCAGGGTGTTGCCGTCCATCAGCTCGACGGCGAGGGCGCCCGCCTCGTTGAACAGGGGCACGGCGGCGGCCGCGGCGGGCAGCGAGGGGAAGAAGAGCAGTGCGCTGGTGAGTTCGCGGTCCAGCGGAAGGGTGTCGAAGACGACCTCGGAGATGAAGCCGAGGGTGCCCTCGGAGCCGACCATCAGCCCGCGGAGGATCTCGACCGGGGTGTTGCCGTCGAGGTAGGCGTCCAGCCGGTAGCCGGTGGTGTTCTTGATCTCGTACTTGGCGCGGATCCGGGCCACCAGCGCGGGATCGGCCTCGATCTCCCGCTTGATGTCCATCAGCCCCCGGCAGAGCGCCGGTTCGGCGCGTGCCAGCTCCTCGTCGGCCAGCGGATCCGCCGTGTCGACGACGGTGCCTCCGGGCAGCACCAGGGTGAGGGAGGAGAGCGTCCGGTACGAGTTCCGCGTGGTTCCGGCGGTCATGCCGGAGGCGTTGTTGGCGACGACACCGCCGAGCGTGCAGGCGATGGCGCTGGCCGGGTCGGGGCCGAGGATCCGGCCGAACCGGGCGAGCGCGGCATTGGCCCGCAGGACGGTGGTGCCGGGCTGGATCCGGGCCCGCCGGCCCTCCTCCAGCACTTCGACGCCGGCCCAGTGCCGGCGTACGTCGACGAGGATGTCCTCGCCCTGTGCCTGGCCGTTGAGCGAGGTCCCGGCGGCGCGGAAGACGACCTCGCGCTGCCTGCCGTGGGCGTACGAGAGGACCGTCGAGACGTCGTCGATGTCCTCGGCGATCACCACGACCTGCGGCAGGAACCGGTACGGGGAGGCGTCGGAGGCGTAGCGGACGAGGTCGGAGACCTTCCACAGCACCTTCTCCGCGCCCAGCAGCTCGCTCAGCTCGGTGCGCAGCGGCTCGGGGGTGCCGGAGGCGTGCCGCTCGGGCACCCGGTCGGGGGCGGGGCCGCTGATGCTGCGCGGGCGCAGGGCCCCGGGCTTCGGTTCCAGCAGCGGCATGTGCGACCCCTCGCCTCACTCGTTCGGCCCAGTCCCGGGGTTCGGGAACGGACCGGTGCGGTCTCAGCAGCGCCGCTCCGCCGCCGGGGCGTCCGCGAGCGCGTCGAGCAGACCGCCGAGCACCTTGCGCTGATCGCCGGTCAGTGGAGCCAGGATCTCCTCTGCCGCGTCGGTTCGCGCGTTGCGCAGCCGCCGCAGCGTGGCGCGGCCGGTCTCGGTGAGCTCGATCCGTATCACGCGCCGGTTCGCCGGGTCGGGCGAGCGGCGCACGCACTCGGCGGCCTCCAGGCCGTCCACCAGGGTGGTCACGGCGCGGGGCACGACTTCCAGGCGGGCGGCGAGGTCCGCCATCCGGGGCGGCTCGACACCGTCGTAGTGCGAGACCAGGCGCAGCAGCCGGGACTGGGCGGGGGTGATTCCGAGCGGCTCCAGATGGCGTTTCTGGATGCGGTGGAGCCGGCGCGTCAGGCGCAGCAGCTGCTCGGCCAGAACGCCGTCTGTGGTGTCGGTCTCGGAAGCGGTCCTCATACTGGGAACAGTATCAGGACCAGATTCATTGTGAGCATAGGTAACAATGAGCTATGCTCATGCGAGTCTCGTCAGAAGGAGGCCCATGCGCCCCAAAGAACCCGAGTGGACCCCATCGAAAGAAGCCCTCGTCCCCGGCCACCCGGCCCCGGCGGAGCAGTCCCGTGAACTGCGCCGCATCGTCGGCCTCTTCCGCCCCTACCGCGGCCGCCTCGCCGTCGTCGGCCTGCTGGTCGGCGCCTCCTCGCTGGTCGGCGTGGCCTCGCCGTTCCTGCTCAAGGAGATCCTCGACGTGGCGATCCCGCAGGGGCGTACCGGGCTGCTCAGCCTGCTCGCCCTCGGCATGATCCTCACGGCCGTCGTCACCAGCGTCTTCGGCGTGCTCCAGACGCTGATATCCACCACGGTCGGCCAGCGCGTCATGCACGACCTGCGCACCGCCGTCTACGCCCAGCTCCAGCGGATGCCGCTGGCCTTCTTCACCCGCACCCGCACCGGCGAGGTGCAGTCCCGCATAGCCAACGACATCGGCGGCATGCAGGCGACCGTCACCTCCACGGCGACCTCGCTCGTGTCGAACCTGACGGCCGTCATCGCCTCCGTCGTCGCGATGCTCGCCCTCGACTGGCGCCTCACCCTCGTCTCGCTCCTCCTGCTTCCGGTCTTCGTGTGGATCAGCCGCCGGGTGGGACGCGAGCGCAAGAAGATCACCACGCAGCGGCAGAAGCAGATGGCCGCCATGGCCGCGACGGTCACCGAGTCCCTGTCGGTCAGCGGGATCCTGCTCGGCCGCACCATGGGCCGCGCCGACTCGCTCACCGCGTCCTTCGCCGAGGAGTCCGAGAAGCTCGTCGGCCTCGAAGTGCGCTCCAGCATGGCCGGGCGCTGGCGGATGTCCACCATCGGCATCGTCATGGCCGCCATGCCCGCGCTCATCTACTGGGCCGCGGGCATCGCCCTCCAGTCGGGCGCCCCGTCGCTCTCCATCGGCACCCTCGTCGCCTTCGTCACCCTCCAGCAGGGCCTGTTCCGGCCCGCCGTGAGCCTGCTGTCGACCGGCGTCCAGATCCAGACCTCGCTCGCGCTGTTCGCCCGCATCTTCGAGTACCTCGACCTGCCGGTGGACATCACCGAGCGCGAGGAGCCGGTCCGGCTGGGCCGGGCCAAGGGCGAGATCCGGCTGGAGGGCGTGGACTTCGCGTACGAGGCCAAGCACGGCCCCACCCTGAAGGGCATCGACCTCACGGTCCCGGCCGGCGGCTCCCTCGCCGTGGTCGGCCCCACCGGATCCGGCAAGAGCACCCTGAGCTACCTCGTGCCCAGGCTCTACGACGTGACCGGCGGACGGGTCGCCCTCGACGGGGTGGACGTGCGCGACCTGGACTTCGACTCGCTGGCACGCTCCATCGGAGTGGTCTCCCAGGAGACCTACCTCTTCCACGCCTCCGTGGCCGACAACCTGCGCTTCGCCAAGCCCGACGCGACCGACGAGGAAATAGCCGAAGCGGCCCGCGCCGCACAGATCCACGAGCACATCGAGTCCCTGCCCGACGGGTACGACACCCTGGTCGGCGAGCGCGGCTACCGCTTCTCCGGCGGCGAGAAGCAGCGCCTCGCCATCGCCCGCACCATCCTGCGCGACCCTCCGGTGCTGATCCTCGACGAGGCCACCAGCGCCCTGGACACCCGCACCGAGCATGCCGTGCAGCGGGCGATCGACAACCTGTCCGCGGGCCGCACCACCATCACCATCGCGCACCGCCTCTCCACCGTGCGGGACGCGGACCAGATCGTGGTCCTGGACAAGGGCCGCATCGCCGAGAGCGGTACGCACGAGGAACTGCTGGCGGCGGACGGCCGCTACGCCGCCCTGGTCCGGCGGGACCGCGAGGCCGAGCTGAAGCCCGAGCCCGCGCCGGAGCCGGTGCCCGTAGCGCAGTCGGCCGCGCACGTCGGCGGGGCGGAGCCGGTCCCGGTAAACGTGTGATCGTATGGCCCGTACGACCGGCGCACGGGCCGGATGCCGGGAATGTGGCAGTTCGCGGGTTAGCGTGCCCGTATGCGTCATGAGTACCGGCAGCCATCGCCGCACCGCCCCAGGCTCACCCGCCGGGGCCGGCTGGCGCTCCTGTTCGGCATGCTGCTCGCGATCGGGGCAGGCGTCCTCATCCCGATGCTGCCGCACGAGGAAGCGCCCGAGAAGCCGCGCCAGCTGCTGATCCCCGAGGGCTGGCGGGCCCCGCAGGTCTACACCGCCATCGACCGCGAGCTGAAGCTCCCGGCCGGCTCCGCCAAGGCGGCGGTCGCCACGGCCGCCCTGGCCCTGCCCGCCGAGGCGAAGGGCAATCCGGAGGGGTACCTCTTCCCCGCCACTTACCCGGTGACCTCGAAGAGCACCCCCGCCACCGTCCTGCAGTACATGGTGCAGACGGCCAACCAGAAACTCGCCACCAAGGCCGTCGCCGACGGCGGCAAGGCGCACGGGATGACCCCGTACCAGACCGCCACGCTCGCCAGCATCATCGAGGCGGAGGCCGACACCCGCGCCGACATGGGCAAGGTCGCCCGCGTCGTGCACAACCGGCTGGCGAAGTCGATGCCGCTCCAGATGGACTCCACCATCAACTACGCGCTGAACCGTTCCACGGTGGACACCACGCTGGCCGAGACGCGGATCGACAGCCCGTTCAACACGTACGAACGCCAGGGCCTGCCGCCCACGCCGATCGACAGCCCCGGCCTGGAAGCCATGGCGGCGGCGGTCGCCCCCACGCCCGGCGACTGGCTGTTCTTCGTCACCGTGAAGCCGGGCGACACCCGCTTCTCCGCCACGTACGAGGAGCACAAGAAGCACGTCGCGGAGTTCAACCGGATCCGCGCGGCGGCCGGCCGTGCGCAGGCGGGCGCCCCCGGGGACGCCTCCTGAGGTCAGCGGGCCGGCAGGGCGGGGACGGGCTCCGGCCGGGCCGTCAGCAGGCGGCGGACGGCGCGGGCGGCGGCCGCGCCCCCGCGGTTGGCGCCGATGGTGGACGCCGACGGGCCGTAGCCGACCAGGTGGACCCGCTCGTCGCGGGCCGCGCGGGTGCCTTCGACCCGGATGCCGCCGCCCGGTTCGCGCAGGTGCAGCAGGGCCAGGTGGTCGATGGCCGCGCGGAATCCGGTGGCCCAGAGGATCACGTCCGCGTCCACGCGGCTCCCGTCCGCCCAGCCGGCGCCCGTCGCGGTCAGGTGGTCGAACACGGGCCGGCGCTCCAGCACCCCCGACTCCAGCCCCGCCCGGACCGCGTCGTTCAGCGGTAGTCCGGTCACGCTGACCACGCTCTGCGGCGGCAGCCCGCGCCGTACCCGCTCGTCCACCAGTGCCACCGCCGCCCGGCCCTCGGCCTCGCCGAAGCCGCCGTCGCGGAACACCGGGGGCCGCCGGGTGACCCAGGTGGTCTCCGCCGCGACCTCGGCGATCTCCAGCAGGTGCTGCACCGCAGAGGTGCCCCCGCCGACGACGATGACCCGGGCTCCGGCGAACTCCTGCGGCCCGGGGTAGTTCGCGGTGTGCAGCTGGCGACCGCCGAAGAGCTCCTGCCCCGGGTAGCGCGGCCAGAACGGCCGGTCCCACGTCCCGGTGGCGTTGACCAGGGCCCGCGCCGACCAGGTGCCGGCCGAGGACTCCACCAGCAGCCGCCCGGCGGCGCCGTCGCGCACGGCCGTGACGTCCACGGGGCGCCGTACGCGCAGGTCGAACCGCTCCTCGTACGCGGCGAAGTACGCCCCGATCACCTCCGAGGACGGGCGCAGCGGATCGGCGCCGGTGAGCTCCATCCCGGGCAGGGCGTGCATGCCGTGGACCTTGCCGTACGTGAGCGAGGGCCAGCGGAACTGCCAGGCCCCGCCCGGACGGGGCGAGTGGTCCAGGACCACGTGGCCGATCCCCGCCCGCGCCAGGTGGTAGGCGCTGGACAGCCCCGCCTGCCCGGCGCCGATGACCACCACGTCCACGTCCACCGCGCCCACCGCAATATCGTTCACGGTTCTACTAACTCGACCCGACCGCAGGATCTTCCCGGCTCCCCCCGAGGTGCGGACCGCCACCGCGGCCCCCGTCGGCGGATGCCGCTGCGCGAGGGCAAGGCGCCTCGCTATGGTCGGAGCTCACCGGGGGAGACGGTGGCGAGCGAACGGCGGGGGCGGCTGGGTGGCGCGACGATTCTTCATCGGCATGGGCAGCGGCAGGTACTGCCACCTTCCCCAGGACGAGCAGCTCGCCTCCGTGCCCACGGACATCCGCACCGTGTCCGCGCTCTTCTCGTCCTTCGGTTACACCGTCGTGCTCCCCGGCCTCGGCGAGTACGACGGGGCCGAACAGCTCCGCCAGAAACTGCGCCACTGGTCCGCCGACACGGCCCTCACGGGCGAGGACATCGTGGTCCTCTACTTCGCCGGACACGGCGCCGTCGAGGTGCGCGACCGGCACTACCTGCTCTGCTGGGACTCACAGGACACCGACCTCGCCGCCACGGCCTTGGCCACCGAGGACCTCGTCCGCATCCTCTGCAAGGGCGGCCTGCGCCACCTCCTGTTGATCCTCGACACCTGTTCCGCGGGCGCGGGCAGTGCGGACGCCACCGCGGTCGCCTTGCAGACCATCGTCTACCGGGGAGCCGCGGCCGACGCCTCCGCCGGGCTCTGGTTCCTGGCCACCGCCCGGCGCAAGGATGTGGCGGACGACGGGGCCTTCGTCGCGGCGCTGGGCGACGCGGTCGCCACCACGACCGAACGCACCGGCCAGCGCCAGCAGTACCTCGACCTCACCGAGCTGGTGAAGGCCGTCAACGAGCGGTTCGAAGCCGACGGCCGCGGACAGCGCGCCGAACTCGCCAGCGGGCTCGTCACCGGACTCGCCCCCTTCCTCGCCAACTCCGGCTACCACGAGGAGTTACCGCCGCTCGGTACGGATCTGGAAGTCCAGCGCCGCATCGTCGAACGCGACCTCACCGAGCACTTCGGACCCCGCTCGCGCGGCGTGGAGTTCGAGTCGGAGCAGGGGCTCTGCTTCAGCGGCAGGGTGGCCGTCCTCTCGGAGCTGGCCGGCTGGCTGACGGCCGCCGACGGCGACGGCCGCGGCCGCGTCGTCACCGGCAGCCCCGGATGCGGAAAATCCGCCATCCTCGGCCGGATCGTCGCCCTCTCGGACCCCGCCTACCGGGCCCGGCTCGACCTGAGCGGCGTCGACCCGCGCTCGGTGGTTCCCGAGGGCTGCGTCACCGCCGCCGTGCACGCCCGCCACAAGCGCCTCGAAGAAATCGTCGACAGGATCGCCGCTGCCGTGGGCACCGAGGCGGACGGCGCGGCCGCCCTGCTCCAGGAACTGACCCGGCGCGGCCGCCAGGGACCCCCGCTCGTGATCGTCGTCGATGCCGTCGACGAGGCAGGCTCCGACACCGCCGCCGACGCGGGCGGCCACGGCGAACCCCGTCGCATCACCCGTGAGCTGCTGCGGCCCATGTCGGAGATCCGGGGAGTACGCCTCCTCGTGGGCACCCGACACGAACTCGTGACCCCCCTCGGCCCCACCTTCGTCCGCCTGGACCTGGACCGCGCCCAGTACCGGGCCGGCCGGGAGGACGTCACGGGCTACGTCGCCCGGGTCCTGCTCGCCGCCGAGGAGGCGGACGTACGCACCCCCTACCGGGGCCGCCCCGAGCTGGCCCGCGCCGTGGCCGCGGAGGTGGCCGACAAGGCCGCCGGGGTCTACCTCTACGCCCGCACCACGGCCCGTACGCTCCGGTCCGACGAGGAACCCATCGACACCGCGAAACCCGGCTGGGCCGACGACCTGCCCAGCGAGGTCGGCGATGCCTTCGACGACTACCTTGCCCGATTCGGCCCCGACGAGCCCAGGGTCCGGCGGATGCTGCTCGCCCTCGCCTTCTCGGAAGGCAAGGGCCTGCCGCGCGGCCGGGTGTGGACGGCCCTGAGCTCGGTCATCTCCGGAGTGCCCTGCGAGGAGCATGACGTCAGCTGGGTCCTGAACATCGCCGGTGCGTACATCGCCGAGGTCGTCGACGACGACCGCCGCTCCGCCTACCGGCTCTACCACAAGGCCCTGGCCGAGCACCTGCGGGCCACCGCCGACCGGCCGCCTGCCGAGATCCAGCACTCGGTGGTCGAGGCCCTGCGCTCCCTCGTCCCCGGTGCGGCGGACGGCCGCCCCGACTGGTTCGCCGCGGTGGCCTACGTACGCCAGCACCTGGCCACGCACGCCGCGGCGGCGGGCGGGCTCGCCGAGCTGATCGAGGACCCCGGGTTCCTGCTCGCCGGCGAACCGCTGTCCCTGCTGCGGGCGTTCGCCGCGATCGAGGGCGAAGCCGCGCGCCGCATCCGCGGTGCCTACGAGCAGGTGGCCCACCGGCTGACCGCCGACAGGCCCCTCGGGGAGCGCGCCGCCGACCTCCAGCTCTCGGCCCGGCGCTGCGCGGCGGACGGCCTCGCCGACCGGGTGGAGGAACTCGCCCTGGCCCGGCCCTGGTCGGCCCGCTGGGCCTGGTGGTCCACCAGCGGGGTCCACCGGTTGCTGGCCGGCCACACCCGCGCCGTGGGCTGCGTCGCGGCCGGACTCCTGGACGGCCGCCCCATCGCCGTGACGGGCAGCCAGGACCGTACGGCCCGGGTGTGGGACCTCACCGCGCAACGGCAGATCGGCGACCCGCTGCCCGTCGGCATCGCCGTCAGTGCCCTGGCCATCGGGGACCTCGGCGACTACACGGTGGTGCTGACGGGAGGCGACGACGGCACCGTCCGGATCTGGGACCTGTCCTCCGGCCAGGAGTACGGGGAGCCGCTCAGGGGACACACCAACCGCGTCGAGTCCATCGTCATCGGGGCGGTGCGCGGCCGGCCGGTGGTCCTGACCGCCGGCGCCGACGGGACGGCACGCATCTGGGACCTGGCCACACGCCACCAGCTCGGCCGGGACCTCTACGCCCACCGCCGCTCGGTCCGCGCGGCGGACCTGGGGGAGCTCGACGGCCGGCCGATCGCCGTCACGGGTGGCGACGACAAGTCCGTCCTCGTGTGGGACCTCTCCGAGATCCCGGACGGCGGCGACGCGAAGCTCCGTGGCAGCCCGCTCATCGGCCCCGCGATGGCCGTCACCGCGGTGTGCGTGGCGCGCCTCGACGGCCGCACGGTGGCTCTGGTGGGCGACCAGGCGGGCATGCTCAGCCGCTGGGACCTGGCCGAGCGCCGCCAGATCGGTGAGCCGGTGATGGCGCACGTGCACATCGCCCGCAGCGGGGTGTTCTCCGCCTCGGTGGGTGAATTCGGGGGCCGGACCGTGGCGTTGAGCTGCGGACCCCGCAGCGCCCGGCTGTGGGACCTGCGCACCCTGCAGCCGCTCGCGCACCAGTTGCGCGTCCGCCGCCGCTCTGGACTCCCGCGTGTCGGGGCCGCAGGACCGCAGCCGCCTGCGGACCCCGCACCTGGTGCAACGGGCCCTGGACGCCCTCAGCCACTCCGCCTTCTTCGCCGGGGTCAGCGAGCGCCTGACGATCGGCGCCGCCCGGCAGGTCCGGCGGTACTTCACCGAGCCCACCCTGCGGGAAGGGGTGCGGCAGCGGTTCGCCGACGCCGTCACCGACCGGACCGAGGTGGTCGTCGCGCACTCCCTCGGCTCGGTCGTCGCGTACGAGGAGCTGTGCGCGCGCCCGGACCGGCCGGATCTGACGCTGGTGACCCTGGGGTCCCCGCTCGGGGTGCGCAACGTCGTCTTCGACCGGCTCCGGCCGGAGCCCGTCCAGGGCCGGGGCCGCTGGCCCGCGCCGGTGCGGCAGTGGGCCAACATCGCCGACCGGGGCGATGTCGTGGCCCTGGCCAAGCAGCTGGGACCGCGGTTCGGCGACCGGGTGCGGGACCTGGCGATCCACAACGGCGCCCGGGCGCACGACGTACGGCCCTACCTGACGGCGGCCGAGACGGGCCGGGTCATCGCCGACGCGCTGGCCGGCCGGCCGCGCTGACCCTCAGGCGGCGCGGTGTTCGCCGAGCCACTCGTAGGCGGTGTCCGCGCTGAACTCGGGCTGCCCGCCGCGGAACAGCAGGCCCGCCGTCGCGAAGGCCGGGTCGTCGGCGGTGTCCGGGACGTACGGGACGGCCACGCAGCCCATGCCGGCGGCTCGGGCGGCATGGGCGCCCGGGGCCGCGTCCTCGATGACCACGCAGTCGGCGGGGTCCGCGCCCAGGCGGCGCGCCGCCTCCAGGAAGACGTCCGGGGCGGGCTTGCCGTGCGCCACCTCCTCGGCGGAGACCACCGTGGTCAGCAGCGCGTCCAGCCCGGTGCCGGCCAGCACCGCGTCGATCGCCTCGCGGGAGGAGCCGGAGGCCACCGCCATCGGGATCCCGTCGCAGTGCAGCCGCTCCACGAACTTCCGCATCTCGGGGAAGGCCTCGGTCCCGGCGCGGGCCAGTTCCAGGTAGGCGTCGTTCTGCTCGGCGAGGAGCTGTTCCACCGGGGCCTGGATCCCGTACCGCTCCTTGAGGATCTCCAAGGTCTCCAGGGTTCCGATGCCGATGAAGCGGGAGTGCTGCTCCCACGTGAAATCGGGGACACCGTGCCGCTCAAGTGTCCGGCGGCCCGACTCGTAGTAGTTCGGCTCGCTGTCCACGAGGGTGCCGTCGAGATCGAATATGACGGAAATCATCCGGTGTGCCCGTCCTGCCGGTCGTGTACGTGTCCTGGCCATCTTGTCAGGATTTGCCCGCTGCTCGTCCCACCGACTCGACCAGCGGCAGCAGCCGGTGCGGGACCCGCTCGCGCAGCGCGACCTCGGTGCGCGTCCGGACCACGCCGGGGAGCCGGATCAGCCGCTGGATGACGTCCTCCAGGTGCGCGTTGTCCCGCGCCGCGACCCGGGTCAGCAGATCCCCGCCACCGGTGATCGAAAAGGCCTCGATGATCTCGGGTACGGAGGCCAGCGCGTCGCCGACCTCGTCCAGGTGCCCCTGGGTGACCTCGATGTGCACGAACGCCAGCACGGGATGCCCCAGCGCCGCGGGGGAGAGCACCGGCCCGGTCCCGGTGATCACCCCGGTCCGCTCCAGCCGGTCCAGCCGGGCCTGGAGGGTGCCGCGCGCCACGCCGAGGATGCGGGCGTACTCGCGCACGCTGGTGCGCGGCTGCTCGATCAGCAGGCGCAGGATCCGGGTGTCGAGCTCGTCCACGGCCATGCCGCGACTGTACCAATGGCCCCCTCGCAGCCCCGTTTCCCGGCACAGTGGCCCGCCCGAGGCTCCCGGGCCGGAGCAGGGCCGGAGCCGAGCCGGGAGGGGCCGTTCGGGGGACCCGTGCATCCGCAGGCACCGGACCGCGGGAATCCAGTACAGGGACAGTACGGGGACAGTCCGGCCACGGCCACGGCCACAGCCACCGGCGCGACGAGCGGAGAGAGTCATGACGGGTCTGCACTGCCTGGTCAGCGGGGCCACCGGCTACATCGGCGGCCGGCTGGTGCCGGAGCTCCTCGACGCCGGCCACCGGGTCCGGTGCCTGGCCCGCTCCCCGGAGAAGCTGCGCGACCACCCGTGGGCCGGACGGGTCGAGGTCGCCCGCGGGGACGTCACCGACCCGCAGTCCGTCGGGGCGGCACTGCGCGGAATCGACGTGGCCTACTACCTCGTGCACTCCCTCGGCACCGGCGCGGACTTCGAGGAACGCGACCGCACCGCGGCCCGCGTCTTCGCCGACCGGGCCCACGCGGCCGGGGTCCGCCGCATCGTCTACCTGGGCGGGCTCACCCCCGCGGGCATCCCGGTCCGCGCGCTCTCCCCGCACCTGCGCTCGCGCGCCGAGGTCGGCGAGATCTTCCTCGCCTCGCCCGTCCCCGCCACCCACCTGCGCGCCGCCGTCATCATCGGCTCCGGCTCGGCCTCCTTCGAGATGCTGCGCTACCTCACCGAACGGCTCCCCGTCATGGTCACCCCGAGCTGGGTCGGCACCCGCTGCCAGCCCATCGCCGTGCGCGACGTGCTGCGCTACCTCGTCGGCAGCGCCGCCATGCCGCCCGAGGTCGACCGGGCCTTCGACATCGGCGGGCCGGACGTCGTCACGTACGAGGAGATGATGCGGCGGTACGCGGCCGTCGCCGGGCTGCCCCAGCGGCTCATCCTGCGCGTGCCGATGCTCACCCCGCGGCTGTCCAGCCACTGGATCGGGCTCGTGACGCCCGTCCCCCGGGCGCTGGCACGGCCGCTCGCCGAATCCCTGCGCCACGAGGTGGTCTGCGGCGAGCACGACATCGGCCGGTACGTACCCGACCCGCCCGGTGCCCCCATCGGCTTCGACCAGGCCCTGTCCCTCGCACTCCAGAAGGTCCGCGAGGCCGAGGTGACCACCCGCTGGTCCTCCGCCGCCGCGCCCGGCGCGCCCAGCGACCCGCTGCCCACCGACCCCGACTGGGCGGGCGGCAGCCTCTACACCGACCGGCGCGAACGCTCCGTCGAGGCCACGCCCGAAGCGCTGTGGCGGGTGGTGGAGGGCATCGGCGGCGACAACGGCTGGTACTCCTTCCCGCCGGCCTGGGCCGTCCGGGGCTGGCTGGACCGGCTCTTCGGCGGGGTCGGCATCCGCCGCGGCCGCCGCGACGCGGCCCGGCTCCGGGTGGGGGACTCCCTCGACTTCTGGCGGGTGGAGGAGATCGAACCGGGCCGCCTGCTGCGCCTGCGCGCCGAGATGCGGCTGCCGGGACTCGCCTGGCTGGAGATGTACGCGGAGCCCGCGCCGGCCCGCGCCCCCGGCGAGGCCCCCGATCCGTCCCCCGCCGGGGGCCCGCGGTCGCGGTACCGCCAGCGCGCCCTGTTCCACCCCCACGGGCTGCTCGGGCACCTGTACTGGTGGAGCGTGTCCCCCTTCCACGCCGCGGTCTTCGGCGGGATGGCCCGCAACATCGCCCGGGCCGCCGAACACCTGAACCAGGAGTCCCACGACAGCGCCCCCGCATCCGCGCCGGCCCCCACCGGCGAAGTACCCCACGACAGCCGTCCCCCACAGCCCTGACGCGGAGCGAGACCCATGAACGTCGCGGTCGTCCTGTACACCTCCGACCTGCGCCTGCACGACCATCCGCCGATGCGCGCGGCCCTGTCCTCCTGCGACGAGGTGGTGCCGCTCTTCGTCCGCGAACGGACCGCCCCGCCCGTCTCCTTCACCGCGCCCAACCGGCTCGCCTTCCTCGCGGACTGCCTCGCCGACCTCGACTCCGCACTGCGCGACCGAGGCGGCCGCCTCGTGGTCCGCTCCGGCGACACCGTCGCCGAGGTCTGCGCCCTGGTCCGCGAGTGCGACGCCGACGAGGTCCACACGGCGGCCGGGGTCAGCGGCTACGCCCGGGCCCGCGAGGAGCGCCTGCGCGCCGCGCTCGAAGCCGAAGGCCGCCGGCTCTACGTCCACGACACGGTGGTGACCGCCGTCGCGCCCGGAGCCGTACTCCCGGCCGGCTCCGACCACTTCGCCGTGTTCACGCCCTACCTGCACCGCTGGGCGGACCTGCCGCTGCGCCCCGCCACCACCGCTCCCCGCTCGGTACGCGTCCCCGACCGCGTCGGCTCGGAGCCGCTGCCCGCCCGCGCCGCCGTCGCCGGGGTCTCCCCGGGCCTGGCGCGGGGCGGGGAGCGCGAGGCCCGCCGCCTCCTGGCGGGCTGGCTGCGCTCCGGAATCACGCGCTACGAGGAGGCCCACGACGACCTCGCCGGCGACGCCACCTCCCGCCTCTCGCCGCACCTGCACTTCGGCACCCTCTCGCCCGTCGAGGCCGTCCACCGCTCCCGGGCGGCCGGCGGCCCCGGTGCCGCGGCCTTCGTCCGGCAGCTGTGCTGGCGCGACTTCCACCACCAGGTGCTGGCCGCCCGGCCCGCCGCCGCGACCGTCGACTACCGGGACCGGCAGGACCGCTGGCGCACCGGCACGGCCGCCGAGGAGGAGACCGAGGCCTGGAAGGACGGTCTCACCGGCTACCCGGTCGTCGACGCGGCGATGCGCCAGCTGCGCCACGAGGGCTGGATGCACAACCGCGGGCGGCTGCTGGCCGCGAGCTTCCTCACCAAGACCCTGTACGTGGACTGGCGGACCGGGGCCCGGCACTTCATGGACCTCCTCGTGGACGGGGACCTCGCCAACAACCGGCTCAACTGGCAGTGGGTGGCGGGAACGGGCACCGACACCCGGCCCAACCGCGTCCTGAACCCCGTCCGCCAGGGCCTGAAGTACGACCCGGACGGCGCCTACGTGCACCGCTGGGTCCCGGAACTCGCCGGGCTGCCCGCGCCGCGCGTGCACGAGCCGTGGCGACTGCCCGCTGCGGAGCGGGCCCGGTACGACTACCCCGAGCCGGTGATCGGGCTCTCCGACGGGCTCGACCGCTTCCGGCGGGGGCGCGGCACCGGGTGACCGCCCGCCCGGCGTCCACGCCGTACCGTGAACGAGTGCAGCCCGCGCCGCCGACCGACCCCGCGCCGACCGACCCCGCTCGGGGCGTGTCCGACGCCGCGCTGAGCACCGGGGCCGTCGCCCGCCACCTGGGGGTCTCGCCGACCACCCTGCGCTCCTGGGAGCGCCGGTACGCCATCGGGCCCGCCTTCCGGGAGGAGGGCCGGCACCGCCGCTGGACCCCGCGGGACGTCGCCCGCCTGGAGCTGATGTGCCGGCTCACCGCGCAGGGCGTACCCCCGTCCGAGGCGGCGCGAGCCGCCCTCGGCACGCCCCCCGGCTCGGCCGCCGTGCGCCCGGCCCCGGTTCCGGCAGGGGCGCCGGGCGGGTCCGCCGCCCTTCCGCTGGGGGAGGTCCGCCCCGAGTGCAGGGGGCTCGCGCGGGCCGCCGTACGACTGGACGCGCCGACCGTGGCGCGACTGCTGGACGCGGCTCTGGCCGAGCACGGCCTGGTGACCGCCTGGGAGGAGGTCCTCGCGCCGACCCTGCACGCGGTGGGCCGCAAATGGGCTTCGGCGGGGGAGCGTTACGTGGAGGTGGAACACCTGCTGTCCTGGCAGATCTCCGCGGCCATGAGCCGGATCCGCCCCCTGGCGGAGCGGCCGCGGACCCGGCCGCTGCTCCTCGCGTGCGCGCCGGGGGAGCAGCACAGCCTGCCGATCGAGGCGTTGACCGCGGCCCTCGGGGAACGCGGCCTGCCCGTGCGGATGTTCGGCGCGGCGCTGCCCGCCGACGCCCTGCGCGAGGCCGCCCGGCGCACCGGCCCGCAGGCCGTCGTGCTGTGGGCGCAGACCCGTACGACCGCCGACGACGGCCTGGCCCGGTCGGTGGCCGCGATCGAGTGGGGGCAGCGCGGGGCGCGCGGGCACCCCGCGCTGCTGCTGGCCGGGCCCGGCTGGGGGACCCGCACCCCGGCACCGCGCAGCCGGCGGCTGTTCGGGCTGCGTTCGGGACTGGCCGTCATCGAGGCGCTCGTGGCGGGCGCGGCTCCATCGACCGGCGCAGCACGTGCAGAGCCCGCCGCATATGGCTCTTGACGGTGCCCAGCGGCATCCCGGTGTGCTCCGCGATCTGTGTCTGGGTCAGGTCCCCGTAGAACGCCAGGCGCAGCACCCGCTGCTGTGCCGACGGCAGCCCGGCCAACTCGCCGAGCACGGCCATCCGCTCCACGACCCGGTCCTGCTCGCTCTCGGGGCGCGTGAGGGAACCGGAGCGGCCGGCGGCCGCCGCTACCCGGGCCCACCGGGTCCGCGCCTCCAGGGCGTCGGCCACCTTGTGCCGGGTGATCCCGGTCAGCCAGGCCCCGAGCCCGCCGGGTCCCGGGCGGTAGCGGCCGCGGCCGCGCCAGGCGGCCAGGAAGACCTGCTGGGTCACGTCCTCGGCCTCGCGCTCGTCGCCCAGCGCGCGCCGGGCGAGGGAGTGCACCAGAGGCCGCCAGCGCCGGTGGACCGCCTCCATGCACGCCTCGTCGCCCGCCGCGAAACCGGCCGCGACGCGTTCGTCGAGCTCCGCCTCGTCCATGCCCCGAGCCTCGCCATGGACGAGGAGCGGGCCAACTCGCACCGTTTGTGCATCGAATTTCGACCTCCTGTCCGAGACCTCCTGTCCGAGACCTCCGATCCGTGACGTCCGGCCGTGACACGCCGCCCGCATCCCCGGGCGCCGACCCGCCGCAGGCCGTAGGGTCCGAGACGTGAGCGACCTGCTGCTGGTGAGGCACGGCGAGACGGCCTGGAGCGCGAGCGGTCGGCACACCGGGCGCACCGACGTCCCGCTGAACGCGCGCGGGGTCGAGGAGGCCATCTCGCTGGCCCCGTTCTTCCGCGGCCGCCACCCGGCCCTGGTGCTGACCAGCCCGCTGCGCCGGGCCGTCGCGACCGCCGAGCTCGCCGGCCTCACCGGTGGCGAGACCGACCCCGACCTGTACGAGTGGGACTACGGCGGCTACGAGGGCGTCACCACCGCCGAGATCCAGCGGAACCGGCCCGACTGGTCCCTGTGGACCGACGGAGTTCCCCCCGGCGACCCCGAGCACCCCGGCGAAAGCGCCGCCCAGGTGGGCGCCCGGGCGGACCGGGTGCTGGCCCGCGTGGCCGACGTACTGCGCGCGGACCGCGGCAACGCCGTCCTGGTCGCCCACGGCCACCTGCTGCGCGTGCTCACCGCCCGCTACCTGGGCCTGCCGCCCGAGGAAGGGCGGCTCTTCCTCCTGCACACCGGCACCTACAGCGTGCTGTCCACCGAACACGGCCTCCCGGTGATCGCGGGCTGGAACAGCAGCCCCTGAGCCCGACGGTCCTCCCGCCTCGCGCACCGGCAGCGCTTGCGTGACCATGCGTACATGGCCCACCAAGGCGACGGCGGCGATCCGGCGGGCGTGCTCCCGGAGGCGGACGCGGGGCTCAAGGCCAACGCGATCGGTTTCCTCGACGCGCTCGTGATCGGTTTGAACTCCACCTCTCCCGCCTACTCCCTGGCCGCCGTCATCGGCCCGATCGTGGCGCTGGCCGGGATCTACGCACCGGGCGTGATGCTGGCGTCCTTCGTGCCGATGCTGCTGATCGCCGCGGCCTTCTACTACCTCAACAAGGTCGACCAGGACTGCGGGACCACCTTCTCGTGGGTGACCCGCGCCATGGGCCCCTGGGCGGGCTGGCTCGGCGGCTGGGCCATCGCCATGACCGGCGTACTCGTCATCGGCTCGCTCGCCGACGTCGCCGTCCACTTCGGCCTGCTCGCCGCGGGCCTCGACAGCTGGGCCGCGAACGAGGCCGTCCGTCAGGGCCTCACCGGCGTCGTGATCCTCGCGATGACCGCCATCTGCGTCATCGGCACCGAGATGTCGGCCCACCTCCAGGACATCCTGATCCTCGCCCAGGTCTTCTTCCTGCTGGTCTTCGCCGTCGTGGCCATCTACCGGATCTACGCCGGCACCAGCACCCTCGACTCGATCGAGCCCTCGATCGGCTGGCTCAACCCCTTCGGCGCCGGCGGCGCCGCCCTCACCGGCGGACTGCTGCTCGGCGTGTTCATCTACTGGGGCTGGGAGTCCGCGGTGAACCTCACCGAGGAGGTCGAGGACTCCGCCACCGCGCCAGGCAAGGCCGGCATCTGGTCGACGGTGGTCCTCCTCGTCACCTACCTGTCCGTCGGCTTCGCCGTCGTCGGCTACTCCGGGACCAAGTTCCTCGCCGAGAACGCCGGCGAGGAGGAGGCCGTTTTCGCCGTGCTCGCGCACGAGGTCATGGGCGGCTGGGACTGGGTCGTGCTCCTCGCGGTCTGCACCTCCGCGCTCGCCTCCACCCAGACCACGATCATCCCCGCCTCGCGCACCGCCCTCTCCATGGCCCGCCGGCACGCGCTGCCCCCGGGCCTCTCGCACATCCACCCGCGGTTCCGGACTCCGGACGTGAGCACGTGGTGGGTGGCCGCGATCGCCATCGGCTGGTACCTCGTCGTCAACCAGATCAGCGAGAACGCGCTCCTCGACTCGCTGACCGCGCTCTCCCTGCTCATCGCCTTCTACTACGCGCTCACCGGCCTGGCATGCGCCGTCTACTACCGCCGCCACCTGCTGGAGAGCGCGCACAACTTCCTGCTCATCGGCTTCGGGCCGGTGGTCGGGGCCGGTCTGCTGGCCTGGCTGCTGGTGGAGTCGATCGGTGACATGTCGAACCCGGAGAACTCGGCCGGCGGAGTCGCCTGGTTCGGGCTCGGCCCGCCACTGGTCATCGGGATCGCCATCGCCGTCGTCGGGGTCCTGGTGATGTGCTTCTGGCGGCTGCGGGACGGCCGCTTCTGGCAGGAGCGGCGCGGGGTGGCCGACCCGGCCCTCGTCCACGCGAAGCATCCGAGAACGAAGCCGGAGCCGAAACCGAAGCCGGAGTCCTGAGGAGGCTGCCCCATGTCCGTCGTCCTGGGCTACGACGAGTCGCCCGGCGCGGAGCGCGCCCTGCGGGTGGCCCTGGAAGTGGCCACCGCCTTCGGCGAGCCGCTGGTCCTGGTGTACGGCGCGGCCGCGCCCGGCTCGACCGGGGAGGAGTACCGCGCCCACCGCGAAGCCGTCCGCGAGGCCGGCCGCAGCGCGCTCGCCCGGGCCGTGGAGGCGGCCGACGCGGCGGGAGTGCCCTCCACGGTCGAGGTGGTCGACGAGAAGCCGGCCCAGGCCCTGCTGGACGCGGCCGATCGGTACCGGGCCCGGGTGATCATCGTCGGGAGCTGGGGCGACAGCCCGATCCGCGGCGCCCTCCTCGGCTCCACCCCGCACAAGCTCCTGCACCTGTCGCCGGTGCCGGTGCTGTGCGTCCCGACGGGCGAGGCGGACCAGCCGTAGGTCCGTTGGCATCCAGGTGGCCGAAGAAATGTCCGTCCGGCTGTACCAGTGGCTCAGTGCAGAGGCCTTGACTTGAGCCAGTGGGCCCATCGGTGGTTATCTGTGTCCTATCCATGTACTTACGGCGCCGCGCGGTGCCGGACGGCAACGAGGCCGGTCCGGAGCGCGGCGCCTTCGCCGTGCCCGTACGCCGCCCACCACCCCGGGCGGACGCGGGCGGGCGTGCGCCATCGCAAGGGGGGCGGCACACCGCCGTGAAGAGGATGTTCGTGGTTCCGGATCCGGGGCGTGTGAGACTCAGGAACTCGCTGCGCGCGGTGATCGGCGTGGCCGCCGCAGTGGCCGTCGCCGAGCTGTGCGGGCTGTCCCTGACCGCCTCCATCACCGGGGGACTGGCGGCCCTTCTCGCGCTCTTCACGGTGCTCGACGCGAACCTGCGCGCCCAGCGGATCACCACCGCACTGCTGCCCGTCGCCGGCTTCCCGGTCCTCGCGCTGGCCACCACCCTGCACGGCGTGCCGCCGGCCCGCGACGGCGCCTTCCTGGCCGTCGTCTTCGCCGGGGTCTACGCCCGCCGGTTCGGCCCGCGCGGGCACGCCCTCGGGATCTTCGGCTTCATGATGTTCTTCGTCACCCAGTTCCTGCACGCCGTCCCCGCGCAGCTGCCCGAGCTGTACGCGGCCGTCGGGCTCGCGCTCGTGTCCGCGGGCGCGGTCCGCTTCGTGCTGTGGCCCATCGAGCGGCGCACCCCGCCCGCAGCCGCCCCGTCCGCCCTGCCCGGAACCGGACTCGCCCGGCCCACCACCCGGCAGGCCTTCCAGGCCACCGCCGCCTGCGCCTTCGCGCTCGCCATCGGCCAGGCGCTCTCCGAGGACCGCTGGTACTGGGCCGTCGGCACGGCTTGGTGGATCTTCGTCAACACCACCTCGCGCGGCGAGACCCTGGTGCGGGGGTTCCGCCGGGTCGTGGGCACCGTCGTCGGCATCGCCGCCGGACTGCTGGTCGCCGTCCCGCTGCACGGTGCCCCCGCGCCCACGGCCGTACTGGTCGCCGTATGCGTCTTCGGCATCTTCTACACCGCCGCGCCCTCCTACTCCTGGATGATGTTCTTCGTCACCGTCATGGCCGGCCTGCTCTACGGGCTCCTCGGCGTGCTCCACCCGGGGCTGCTGCTCCTGCGCTTCGAGGAGACAGCGGTCGGCGCGCTGGGCGCGGCCCTCGCCGTCGTCCTCGTGCTCCCGGTGACCACGCACGCCGCCAACGACGCCTGGATCCAGCGCGCCCTGCACTGCGTACGGGCCTCCACCGCCGCCGCCCTCGACCGGCTGGCCGGGGACCCGGCGGCCGACCCGGCCCCGCACGCCGCCGAGCTCGAACTGCTGCTGGCCCGGGTGCGGATGGCGCTCGCGCCCCTCGTCCACCCGATGAGCCCGCTGCGCGCCCGCAAGGCCAGGGCCCGGCAGGTCCTGGCGCTGCTCGACGACTGCGCCCGCGAGGTGCGCGGGCTGGTGGCCGTCGCCGCCGACCCGCAGGCCTCGCACGACGCCCGGCTGGCCGCGGCCTGCTGGCGCGTGGAGGCGGCCGTGGAAGCCCTGACCGCCCCGAGCAGCGCGACGGAACTCATCGCTCCGGCGGTTCCCCGCCCGGCCGCCGCCGAGCCCGCCCTCGCCCATCTGCACGGCCTGGAGCACGCCTTGGCGGCCCTGCACGCCCCGCTGCGGACCCACCCGAGCTCCCCGCTGGTGATCACCGCCTGACCGGGCACGACTGCCCGGCCGCCCGGCCGACCCTCAACCGGGCCCGGGCGGTGGGCGGATGCTACGTCGCGTCAGACCGCACCCGCAGGCCTATCGATGAAGATCACTCGGAGGAGTGTTCCGTGCGCTCCTCACACACGGCGCTGACCTGCGGCATGTACAACGGGTGATTGTTCATTGCACATTCATCCGGCATGTACAGGGTGGATCTGGTAGGACAGGGGGTAACCGCCCGGAATGGAAATACTTCAACAGCGCTCCACCACCGCTCAGGTGTGGGAAGCGGCCGAGGAGTTCATCCGGCTGTTCCATCGGGAGAATCCGGACTCCGGTGATCCGCGTGTCCGGCTCGCCGCCGTACGGGCCGAGCTCGCGGAGACCGGCACCTACCGGCACACCCCGCAGGAGTTGACCCACGGGGCCAGAGTGGCCTGGCGGAACAGTAACCGGTGCATAGGCAGGCTGTACTGGAACTCGCTGCGGGTCCGCGACCGCCGCCGGCTCACCGACGCCGACCAGATCGCCTCCGAGTGCTTCGAGCACCTGAGAGAAGCGACCAACGGCGGCCGGGTCCGCCCCACCATCACCGTCTTCGCGCCCGACGCCCCGGACCGCCCCGGCCCGCTGATCTGGAGCGAGCAGCTCGTCAGGTACGCCGGCTACGGCGACCACCACTCGATAACCGTCGGCGACGCCCGCAACGCCCCGCTCACCGAGGCTCTGCTCCGGCTCGGCTGGTCCGGCGGCACCGGCACCCCCTTCGACCTCCTCCCGCTCGTCGTCCAGGGCGTGGACGACAAGCCCCGCTGGTTCGACACCCCCGCGGACGCCGTGCTGGAGGTGCCGATCGAGCACCCCGACGCCGAAGAGGGCGGAGACGGCTGGGCGGACTGGGGGCTGCGCTGGCACGCCGTACCCGCGATCTCCAACATGTGTCTGGAGATCGGCGGCATCCACTACCCGGCGGCCCCCTTCAACGGCTGGTACATGGGCACCGAGATCGGCGCCCGCAACCTCGCCGACACCGACCGCTACAACCTCCTGCCGGCCGTCGCCCGGCGGCTCGGCCTCGACACCTCCAGCGACCGCTCCCTCTGGAAGGACCGCGCGCTCGTCGAGCTCAACCGGGCGGTGCTGCACTCCTTCGACCGGGCCGGCGTCACGATCGCCGACCACCACACCGAGTCCCGCCGCTTCCTCACCCACCTGGCGAAGGAGGAGCGCAAGGGCCGCGACGTGGGCGCCGACTGGTCCTGGATCGTGCCGCCGATCTCCGGATCGGCGACCCCGGTCTTCCACCGCACGTACGAGGACCGGCCGAGTGCGACCGCCTACGTCCACCACCACGGCGCTCAGGAAAGGGCCCAAGGGCGAGATTTGGTCTAGACCCTTCTGTTACCGTCGCTCCGGACGGATCCGGAACGGCGGAGAGGGGGCACCCCGTGGGCGGCGCGAACAGTACGGACCACAGCGGCGGACACCGGGCCTGGATCGGCTCGTTCACCTCGGGGGGCGGCCGCGGTGTCACCACCGCGGCCGTGGATCCGCTCACCGGGGCGCTCACCGTGCTCACCGCGAACGAATCCCTCGCGGACCCCTCCTACCTCGCCCACGACCCGCGCACCGGAGTGCTCTACGCGGTGAGCGAGACCGAGGAGGGAGCCGTCGGCGCCTTCCGGCCCACCGAGGACGGGCTCGCCGCCCTCGGGCCGGCCGTACGCGTCGGCGGCTCCGGCCCCACCCATCTCAGCCTGACCGGGAGCGGGCTGCTGGCCGCCAACTACACCTCCGGCAGCGTCAGCAGCCTTCCGCTCGCCGCCGACGGCACCATCGCGGGGCCCGCCTCGGTGCTCGCGCACCAGGGCTCCGGCCCGGACGCCGACCGGCAGGAGCGTCCGCACGCTCACCAGGTGCTGCCCGACCCGAGCGGCCGCTGGGTGCTCAGCGTGGACCTCGGCACCGACTCGGTACGGGTCTGCGCGTCCGACCCGGCCACCGGGAGCCTGCGCGTGCACGCCGAGATCGCACTGCGCGCCGGGACCGGCCCCCGGCACCTCGCCTTCCACCCGGGAGGCGAGGTGGTCTACGTACTCCACGAGCTGGAGCCGCAGCTGACCGTCTGCCGGTGGAACGCGGGGTCCGGGCAACTGGAACCGGTCGGGGAGGTTCCGATCGCCCCCAGGGTCACCCCGGACGGCGTACGGGCCTATCCCTCGGCGATCGTGGCCTCGCCCGACGGGCGCTTCGTGTGGGCGGCCGTGCGCGGCACCGACGTCATCGCCACCTTCTCCCTCGCCGACGGAACCGAGAAGCCGCAGCTCACCGGCACCGTGCCGGGCGGCGGCGACTGGCCGCGGGACCTGGCGGCCGACCCCTCGGGGCGTCGGCTGTACGCGGCGAACGAGCGGTCCGGGGACGTCACCTGGTTCGAGGTCGACCCGCTGACCGGGGAGCCCCGACGGGCGGGCTCGGTCGCCGTGCCCGCCGCCACCTGCGTGGTCTTCGGCTGACCCGACCCGGTCCGAAGGCCCGAACGCGGGAGGGCCCGCACCCCGGAATCCAGGGGTGCGGGCCCTCCTCGCGCAGACGCGGGTCCGGGCGGTGCCGCGGTCAGTGGGGGGCGGCGCTCGGTGCGAGGCCCAGCGCGGCGGAGTACTGGGTGACGGCGAGCTTGCCGAGCGCCGAGTAGGCGCCCAACACCTCGGCGGTCGCGCAGTCGGCCTCCTTGCACGCGGTGTCCAGCAGCCCCTCGGCGGCCTCCGGGCCGATCAGGTAGGGGGCCAGCGCGAGCTGCGTGGAACCCTCGCGGCGCAGCTGCTCGGCGACCGCGGCCACCGAGCCCTCCTGGTCCAGCGCGGCGGCCATCACCGGCACCGCGAGGCGGGCGGCCAGCAGCATGCCGGTGATCCCGGCGGCCTGAACGGCCTCCTCGCCGCCGGTGGTGGCCAGGATGATGCCGTCGGCGGCCGTGGTCACCGAGAAGAGCCGGGCCCGGTCCGCGCGGGACAGGCCAGCCTCGGACAGCCGCACGTGCAGGCCCTCGGCGAGCAGCGGGTGCGGACCGAGTACGTCGGCCAGCTCGGCGGCCGCCGAGGAGTCCATCAGGGCCTGGCGCATGCGGCGCAGCAGGCCGCCGTCGGGGCCGGCCAGCAGCGGCACGACCACGGCGTCGGGGCCGGTCGCCTTCGGCACCTCGTGCCCGGCGGCGCGGGCGAACTCCGCGCGCGCGGCACGCTCCTGCGCGACGGCGGTCAGCACACCGGAAAGGGAGGGGAACTCGGTGGCGTCGTCACCGTCGAGGAAGCCGACGCGGGCGTCCAGACCCGGCAGCTCGGAGCGGCCGATGCTGATGATCTCTTCCGCGAGCCCCCGCGAGGCGGCCGAAGGGGCACCGGGCACGGCGAGCACCAGCGCGGGCGCGCCCTCGGGCGCCACCGCGGGCTCGGGCCGGCGGTGCCGTCCGGTCTGGCGGGGTCGCGGCATTCGTACGGGCAGGCCATTTGCGGGCCCAGTGGGGGAGCTCATGGCGCCGCATGCTACTGGCTTATCGGAACGAGGTGTTCGGGCAGGGCCTGGTCGGGCGGCATCTGTCCGTATTTATCCGCGGAATGTCATATACGGTTCAACCAGTCGGCCAACCGGTGGGACGGTCGGTCGGCCGACGCGCCGACGGGCCGACCGCGCAGCAGGCCGGTCGGCTGGTCAGGCAGAGGACGGCAGCCGCCAGTCCACCGGCTGCGCCCCCTGCCGCAGCAGGAGGTCGTTCGTCCTGCTGAAGGGCCTGGAGCCGAAGAATCCGCTGTCCGCGGACATGGGGGAGGGGTGGACGGACTCCACGGCGGGCAAGTCCCCCAGCAGCGGCCGCAGATTACGGGCCTCGCGCCCCCACAGCACCGACACCAGCGGCTTGCCGCGCGCCGCGAGCGCCCGGATCGCCTGCTCGGTGACGGCCTCCCAGCCCTTGCCCCGGTGGGCGTTGGGCTTGCGCGGGGCGGTGGTCAGCGAGCGGTTGAGCAGCAGGACGCCCTGCCGGGTCCACGGGGTCAGGTCGCCGTTGTCCGGGCGGGGAACCCCGAGGTCGGCATGGAGCTCGCGGAAGATGTTGTCCAGGCTGGGCGGTACCGGGCGGACGTCGGGAGCCACCGAGAAGGAGAGGCCCATGGCGTGCCCCGGGGTGGGGTAGGGGTCCTGGCCGACGATCAGCACCCGCACGTCGTCGAAGGGCTGCTGGAAGGCGCGCAGCACATTCGCCCCGGCCGGCAGGTACGTTCTCCCCGCCGCGATCTCGGCGCGCAGGAAGTCGCCCATGGCGGCGATCTGCCCCGCCACCGGCTCCAGAGCGCGGGCCCAGCCCGGCTCGACGATCTCGTTCAACGGTCGTGCTGCCACGTCGAGTCACTCTACTGGCCGATCAAGGCCGCCCGCACACAGAGCACGTCCGGCAGGTGCTCGGCGAGCAACTGCCAGCTGTCCCCGTCGTCGTGGCTGGCGTACAGCTCGCCGTTGCGGTTTCCGAAGTAGATCCCCGCCGGGTCCGCGTCGTCCGTGCACAGGGCGTCGCGCAGCACCGTGCCGTAGTGGTCCCCGGCGGGCAGCCCCTTCGTCAGCGGTTCCCAGGTCGCCCCCGCGTCCCGGGTCCGGAAGACGCGGCAGCGGTGCTCCGCCGGGACCCGGTCGGAGTCCGCGTTGAGCGGGAAGACGTAGGCGGTGTCGGGCCGGTGCGGATGGGCGGCCACCGCGAAGCCGAAGTCCGAGGGCAGTCCGGCGCCGATGTCGGTCCAGCGGGCCCCGGCGTCGTCGCTGCGGTACACGCCCCAGTGGTTCTGCAGGTACAGCCGGTCCGTGTTCGCGGCGTCCTGGGCGATCTTGTGCACGCACTGCCCGAACTCGGGATTCGGATCCGGCAGGAACACGGCCGAGACCCCGTCGTTGGACGGGGCCCAGCTCTCCCCGCCGTCCTTGCTCCGGAACACCCCCGCGGTGGAGACGGCCACCGTGATCGCGTCCGGGTCGGCCGGGTCGGTGATCACGGTGTGCAGGCCCTCGCCGCCGCCGCCCGGCACCCATCCCGACCTGGTCGGGTGCTCCCACAGCGGCCGGACCAGTTCGAAGGACTCGCCGCGGTCGCTGGAGCGGAACAGCGCGGCCGGCTCCGTCCCCGCGTAGACCACGCCGGGGGCCTCGGGGCCGGCTGGATGCAGCTGCCACACGCGCTCCAGGGAGGCACCGGTGTCCTTCGGGAACTTCACCGCCGCCGCGGCGGGCTCCCGCCAGGTCGCCCCCAGGTCGTCGGAGCTGAAGACGGACGGCCCCCAGTGCGAGCTGTCCCCGCCGACCAGCAGCCGGGTCGCTCCGTCGCGCCGGTCGATGGCGACGGCATAGACGGCCTGGGCGTTGAAGTGGGGCCCGTCGAACTCCCACGGGCCGCCGCCCCTCCTGCGCCCGATGAACAGGCCCTTGCGGGTTCCGGCGAGCAGCACTACGTCGGTCATGGCCGACACCTCCGGACGTCGTTGTCCCAGCACGGCAGCTTTTCCGCCAGTCTGCACCCGCCCACTGACAGCGGCCGGTCGGCACGCGGGCGGCGCACCTCGTTGTACGGGAGGTCTCGTACTACGAGAGAATTCGTAGTACGGTGACTCTCGTACTTAGCCGCCGACTTCCGGTGCGCGTCCGGTCACCTCTGGAGAGCCCTCATGAGTGCTGCCCCCGCGGCCTTCGCCGCCCTGTTCCAGCCGTGGACCATCCGCTCGGTCACCATCCCGAACCGGGTGTGGATGGCCCCGATGTGCCAGTACAGCGCCGAGGCCTTCGGCCCGGACGCCGGAGTGGCCCGCGACTGGCACTTCGCCCACTACGCGGCCCGCGCCACCGGCGGCACCGGCCTGATCATCCAGGAGGCCACGGCCGTCGCCCCGGAGGGCCGGATCTCCCCGTACGACCTCGGCATCTGGAACGACACCCAGGTCGAGGCACTGCGCCGGATCACCGCCTTCCTGAAGACCCAGGGCGCCGTCCCGGGCATCCAGCTCGCCCACGCCGGCCGCAAGGCCTCCACCGACCGCACCTGGAAGGGCGGGCGCCCCGTCGGACCCGACGCGCACGGCTGGCAGCCCAGCGCCCCGAGCGCCGTGCCGTTCGCGGAGGGCCACCCGGTCCCGCACGAGCTGACGGTCGGGGAGATCGGGGAGGTCGTGGAGCAGTTCGCGGCCGCCGCCCGGCGCTCGCTCGACGCCGGCTACCAGGTCGTCGAGATCCACGGCGCCCACGGCTACCTGATCGGCCAGTTCCTCTCCCCGCACAGCAACCGGCGCACCGACGAGTACGGCGGCTCCTTCGAGAACCGCACCCGCCTCGCCCTCGAAGTCGTCGACGCCGTACGGGCCGTGTGGCCCGAGGAGCTCCCGCTGTTCTTCCGGATCTCCGCCACGGACTGGCTGGAGGGGGACGGCTGGACCGCCGACGAGACCGTCCGGCTGGCCGCGCTGCTCCAGGAGCACGGGGTCGATCTGCTCGACGTCTCCACCGGCGGGCTCGCCCCCGGCGTGACGATCCCCCTCGGCCCCGGCTACCAGGTGCCCTTCGCCGCCCGGGTCAAGGCGGCGACCGCCCTCCCCGTCGCCGCCGTCGGCCTGATCACCGAACCGGAGCAGGCCGAGAAGATCCTGGCCAACGGCGAGGCCGACGCCGTCCTCCTGGGCCGGGAGCTGCTGCGCGACCCGTACTGGGCCCGCCGCGCGGCCGCCGAGCTCGGCGCCGAGATCCGTACGCCCGACCAGTACCACCGCTCCTGGTGAACCGGGTGCGGCGCGACGGCACCCCAAGCCCCGCGCCGCACCCCCACCGGCCTGATCGCACCTCACGGTCATACGACGGTTCTCGTACGATGGACCCGACCAAGGATCACCCGAGCGAGTGGAGCCAAGGACATGACGGAACGTGACGCGGCCCGTGCCCTGGCCCACCCCCAGCCCGCCGGGATCCGGCTCGAAGCCGTCCTGCACGCCCTGTCCGACCCGGTCCGCCTCGCCATCGTCCGCGACCTCGCGGCCACGGACGCCGAGCTGGCCTGCTCGTACTTCGAACTCCCGGTCACCAAGTCCACGACCACGCACCACTTCCGCGTCCTGCGCGAGAGCGGTGTCGTACGCCAGACCTACCGCGGCACCGCCAAGATGAACGGGCTGCGCCGCATCGAGCTGGAGGAGCTGTTCCCCGGGCTCCTCGACAGCGTCCTCACCGCGGCCGCCGCCGAGGAGGCGCGGCTCGCCGCGTCGCCCGCGGCCACCTGACGGGCCCGTCGGCAACCGGCCCGCCAGGACCCGGCCCGCCAGGACCCGGCCCGTCAGGACCCGGCCCGCCGAAGCACGCCCGCCGAAGCCCGCCCGGCAGAGCCCGCTCGTCAGCCCGTCCGGCTCGCCGCGCCCAGCAGGCCGGTCCAGTCCGGGATCTTCACCGAGCGACGGCCCAGCGAGCGCCCGAGCTCCGCCTCGGCCGCCTCGATGGCCAGCCAGCCCGGCCACTCCACCGGGCTCAGCCCCGCCTCCCGCAGCGCCTCCAAGGGGTCCCGCGGCAGCGCGCGCCGGGCCAGCGCCCCGGCGTCCTGCAGCAGCGAGGACGCCGTCTCCTTGGCGCAGGGCCGGTTGGTGCCGATCACCCCGGTCGGGCCGCGCTTGATCCAGCCCGCCACGTACTCCCCGACCGAGGCGCGGCCCGCGCGCACGATCCGGCCCGCCGCGTGCGGGACCGTACCGGTCGCCTCGTTGAACGGCAGCCCCGGCAGCGGGACCCCCTGGTACCCCACCGAGCGCAGCACGAGCTGCGCCGGGATGTCCTCGTAGACGCCCGTCCCACTGACCCCGCCCCGGCCGTCGGGGGCCGTCCGCTCGAAGCGCATCCCGGTGACGCGCCCGTCCGGCCCGCCGAGCACCTCCACCGGACGCAGGAAGAACCTCAGCGCGATCCGCCGCCCGCCCCCGCGCGGGGGGTCGGCGGCCCAGCCGCGCAGCACTTCCACATTGCGCCGGTTCACCGCGGGCAGGGCCGCGCCCGGGTCCGCGTACGCCGGGTCCACGGCCATCTCCGCGGGGTCCGCCACGGCGTCCACGCCCGGCATAGTGCCCAGTTCGCGGAGCTCCTTGGTGGTGAACTTGCCCTGCGAGGGCCCGCGTCGGGCCACCATCTGCACCTCGCGCACCCCGCTCGCGCCGAGCGCCCCGAGCGCCGGGTGGGGCATGTCGGTCGGAGCCAGCTCCGGTACGCCCCGGGCCAGGATCCGCGTCACGTCCACGGCGACGTTGCCCGCCCCGACCACGATCGCCGCGCCCACGCCGGGCAGGTCGAAGGCCTCGGCCGCCGCGTCCGGGTGGCCGCTGTACCAGGACACGAAGGCCGTCGCGGAGTGCACCCCGGCCAGTTCCTCGCCCGGAATCCCGAGCAGCCGGTCCCGAGCGGCACCCACGCAGTACACCACCGCGTGGTACAGCTCCAGGAGCCGGTCGGTGGACAGGTGCGGACCGCCGACCTCGACGTTCCCGAGGAAGCGGATCCGCTCGTCCTCCAGCACGGTGCGCAGGTTGCCCTGCAGGGACTTGATCTTCTCGTGGTCGGGGGCCACCCCGTACCGCACCAGCCCGTACGGGGCCGGCAGTCGGTCGAGCACGTCGACCCGTACGCCCGGGACCTCGCGCTGCTGGACCAGTGTCTGAGCGGCGTAGACCCCGCTGGGGCCCGATCCGACGACGGCGATACGAAGCACGGCGGAGCTCCTCCCGCAGGTGCTCCCAGCATGACACCGGGCACCTGCGGCGTCAGCCCATCGCGCGCATCCGGTGGATCTCGGCGCTCTGGGTGGCCACGACCTCGTTGGCCATCTCCTCGACGGCGACGTTGTTGCCGCCGGCCAGCGCCTCGCCGGCCATCTTCAGGGCGCCCTCGTGGTGGGTGATCATCAGCCGGAGGAAGAGCCGGTCGAACTCCGGACCCCTGGCCGCCGCCAGCTCGTCGAGCTGCGCCCGCGTCGCCATGCCCGGCATCGCGCCATGGTCGTGGCCGCCGGTTGCGGTGCCGCCGGTTGCGGAGCCGGGGGTCGCGGAGCCGGGGGTGGGCGCCGGGTGGAGCCCCAGCCACTTCTCCATCGCGCCGATCTCGGGCCGCTGGGCGGCGCTGATCCGCTCGGCGACGCGTCTGACCCCTTCGGCCGAGGCCCGCTCCGGCGCGAGGGCGCTCATCTCCAGGGCCTGGCGGTGGTGCTCGACCATGTTCCGCACGTACGTCTGGTCGGCGGTGTTGGGGCTGTCGTCGGGCCGCTCCTTGGCGGCCTGTTCGGGGGAGAGGGTGCGGGACTTCTCGCCCGGCTTGCCCGGAGCGATCACCGCGGCGGCACCCTCCTTCGGCCCGTCCCCGCCCTCTTCCTCGCAGCCGGTGACGGCGAGGAGCAGGGAGGCGGCCAGGGTCGCCCCGGCCATTCGGTGAAATAAGACTTTTGCCATGTCCATGAAAGGAAGATACTGCCGGGGTCCTGGTTCCGTTCCCATCCCGAACGGAACCGACAGGACTCCCATGGGAGGCACAGTGACCTCGTTGCGCACCAGCAGAGTGGGGACCAGGAGCCTGGGGGCCGCCGTCGCGGCGGCAGGGCTCCTTGCCACGCTCCTCTCCGCGGCCCCGGCATCCGCGACCCCGGATCCGGGGGACTTAACGCCGGGCGCGGCCCGCTCCCGGCAGAGCGCGGACGCCGCTCCGGAAGGCCGGGAGCTCGCACCCGGTGAGATCCCCGGCAAGGACGAGATCGTCCACAGCCGGAACATCAAGCACCTGGCCAACATCCCCAGCACCGACTCCACCGTCATCAACTCCGACCTGGCATTCCAGGGGAAGTACGCCTACGCGGGCAACTACTCCGGGTTCACGATCTACGACATAGGCAACCCGAAGGCCCCCAAGACGGTCTCCCAGGTGCTCTGCCCGGGCGGCCAGAACGACATCTCGGTCCAAGGGGACCTGCTCTTCCTCTCCACGGACTCCTCGCGCAGCGACGATTCCTGCAACAGCGTGTCGCAGCCCGCCACGGAGAAGTCCTCCTGGGAGGGCATCAAGATCTTCGACATCAAGGACAAGAAGAACCCGAAGTACATCAAGTCCGTCGAGACCAGCTGCGGTTCGCACACCCACACCGTGGTGCCGGGTCACCGCGGGGACGTCTACCTCTACGTGTCCTCGTACTCGCCGAACGAGGCCTTCCCGGACTGCAAGCCGCCGCACGACGGCATCTCGGTGATCAAGGTCCCGAAGAAGGCGCCGACGCAGGCCGCGGTCGTCTCCTTCCCGATCCTCTTCCCGGACGGCGGCAACCCGGGCGGACCGGTCAACCCGGGCGTCTCCAAGACCACGGGCTGCCACGACATCACCGTGCTGCCGTCCAAGAACCTGGCCGCCGGCGCCTGCATGGGTGACGGCATCCTCTTCGACATCAGCAAGCCCGAGGAACCGCGGGTGATCGACCGGGTCCAGGACAACGTGAACTTCGCGTTCTGGCACTCGGCCACCTTCAACGAGCAGGCGAACAAGGTGGTGTTCACCGACGAGCTCGGCGGCGGAGGCGGCGCCACCTGCAACGCGGTCGTCGGCCCGGACCGGGGCGCCGACGGCATCTACGACATCACCGGCCGGGGCGACCAGCGCAAGCTCGTCTTCAAGAGCTACTTCAAGATCCCGCGCCACCAGGCCGACACCGAGAACTGCGTGGCCCACAACGGCTCGCTGATCCCGGTCGGCGGCGGCCGCGACATCATGGTGCAGGCCTGGTACCAGGGCGGCGTCTCGGTGTGGGACTTCACCGACTCCACCAAGCCCAAGGAGATCGGCTACTTCGAGCGCGGTCCGCTCAGCACGGACACCCTCGGGGTCGGCGGCTCGTGGTCGGCGTACTACTACAACGGGCACATCTACTCGAACGACATCGCCAAGGGCCTCGACGTGCTGAGGCTCGACGACTGGCGCACCGAGAGCGCCAAGTGGGTCTGGATCGACCGGCTGAACGTCCAGAGCCAGCCCGAGTACCGGTAGCGGCAGGCAGCCCGCACCTAGCGCGGAAACGTTCCGTCGGGCGGTCCGCCGTCCGGCGGGACACCGAGCTCCCAGTCCAGCCCGTAGCGCTGGAACAACTCGGCCCGCAGCCGGGGCCCCGGCATCGGGGCCCCCGGCAGCAGCACCGCGACCACCGCGCCCATCAGCAGCGCCCGCAGCAGCGGGTAGTCCGTGTCCACGTCCGGCGAGCCGTACCGGGTGACGGTGTCCCTCAGCAGCTCGGCCAGCCGCTGCTGCTCCGGGCACTGGACGAAACCCTCCGCCTGGAGGATGCCCGCCATGTGCGTGCGCATCAGCAGCGGATGGTCGCGGGCCAGCCCGAGGATCGCGTCGATGGCGCGCGCGAGCCGTTCGCGGCCGTCGTCACTGCGCGGCTCGCGCTCCAGCGCCGCCTCCAGGGTGAGGTGCATCAGCCGGTGCACGGCCGACTGGAGCAGTTGCCGCTTGCCCGGGAAGTAGTACGAGACCAGGCCGCGCGCCGCCCCCGCCCGGTCGGCGATGTCGCCGAGGGTCGTGGACTCGTACCCGCGTTCGCCGACGAGGTCGACCGTGGCCTGGAGCAGCCGCTCGCGGGAACGTCTGCGCAATTCTTCATTGACCGATGCGCTGCGCGGGGACATGCTTACTCCTGCGTTGACTGGCTTCCAGCCAATATACTCAGCGCACGGGGCCGTCTGCTCTGGGCGACGCGGGGGATCGCCCAGAGCAGGCACTCCCGCACGGCGCCCGGCTATGCGGAACTTCCTCTGTCATATGCCTATCCGGCGCCCGATAGCCGTGCATATGGTGTGGGTCCGGACCATCCCGGGCCGTCACCCCTCCCGGCTCCCCACGGGAGGGCTGCCGCGCGCCGGCGGCCGCCCACGCTCAGGGCAGGTCCAGGGTCGGGGATTCGGGCTCGTACTGGTGCGCCGCGTCGCCCTGCCACTCGATCAGCGCCGACTCGCCGCCGAGGGCCACCTCGTCCGGCTCCGGCACCTCGATCCGGCGCAGGAACTCGATCACGTCCGCATCCGAATGCGCGACGCCGAGGGAGGTCTCCGTCCCCTGCACGCGGATGGTGACCCGCCGGCCGCCCGAAGCGGAGATCCGGTGCACGACGATCGGCGCATGCTCCATCCCCCCAGCCTGCTGCCGGATCGCGGCGGACGCATCCGGGCCGGGGCGCGCGGGTGCGCGGCGGCTACGTCAGCGCGCTCAGCGCGGGTACGAAGGCCACCAGCAGCGGCACCACGGGCACCAGCGTGGCCAGCGCCGTCAGCTGGACCCGGCGCCCCGCCGACAGCCGGGGCGCGGCCGACAGCAGCCGCCGGACCCGCTGCGGGACGTGTGCCTCCGGAGCCGAGCCGGGCCCGAACACACCGCTGTCCTCGTTCAGCCCCACCAGCGCCAGCGCGACGGTGAGCCGCCCGAACCGCCGCGAGGCCACGTCGTCCGCGGCCAGCTCGACCAGCCGGTGCATCTCCTCCTCGAACGCGGCGAACACCGGCACCTGCGGGAACCCGCCGGACAGCGCCCGCGAGCAGTGCAGCAACCAGTCGTGCCGGGCTGCCGCGTGCCCCTGCTCGTGCGCCAGCACCGCGTCCAACTGACTGCCCTTGAGCCGCCCCAGCGCCGCCGTCGTGACCACCAGCCGCGGGGCCGCGCCCGGCAGCCACCAACTGGCGGGCCGCTCGCCCTCCAGTACGACGAGCCGTACGCCGGCGGGGTCCTCTCCCGGCATCAGCGGGGCCCGTACCAGCAGTTCGGCCCCCTGCGCGCGCCGCCGGGCGCGGGCCCGCAGGATCTCCCGCGTCAGCATCGCGCCGGTCCACAGCCCGCAGCCGGCCAGCGCGAGGGCGGTGCCGACGGCCCAGGGGCCGCCCGAGGCACCCAGGGCGTAGGCGTCGACCACCCCGGTCGGGGCCACGGCGAACAGCCGGCCCCGGACCGCCTGCCAGGCGGCGGCCGCGCTCAGCAGCATCGACAGCGCGAAGCACAGCAGCACGGCGCCCACCACGCACTGCCACACCCACAGGGCGACGACGGGTTCACGCTCGGGCCACCGGGCCCGGGCCAGCAGACGGGGGGCCAGCACCGCGGTCAGGGCGCCGAGCAGCAGGAGAGCTGCGGGGACCATCATGCTCCCCACCTTATGAGCGCCCGGCTACCTGCGGGTACGGTCCGGGTGATTGGTGACGCAGCACACTTCCGCTCCTGGCCTCACATGGTCAGCAGCATCGCCAGCATCCCCGTCCCCATGGCCAGCCGGCAGGCCCGGATCAGCTCGGTGCTCCCGCCCCGCCCGCCCCGGTCCCCGGCGCCACCGGTGTCGGCGCCCGCGGCGGCCGTCGCGCCGACCGTGACCAGCCGGGCCCCGCCGAGCACCACGTACCCGGCGTAGTAGACGAGCAGCAGCCCGGTCAGCAGCGGCAGTCCGGCCGTGCCCGCGTGCCCGTGCCCCGGCCCGGAGGCGGCCGCCAGGGCCATGTAGACCATCGTCAGCGAGCCCACCAGGTGGTGGGTGTGGTGCGCACCCTCCCGCAGCAGCCACACCGAGTGCAGCGCGGCGGCGCAGAAGACGACCAGCAGCACGGGCCCCTGCCAGCCCCCGCCCGTCCCGAGCGGCAGCGCCATCAGCGCCATCCCGAACCCCATCAGGGCCTCCCCGGCGGCCGCCGACCCACCGCGCGAACCGCGCCCCGTTCTGCGCACCCGCAGCAGGCAGTAGGCACCGCTCGCCGTGCACAGCAGGACGAGCAGCCAGGCGGAGACGGAGGAGGAGAGGGACATCGCGGGACCGTGCACGGCGGAACCTCCCGGTTCGTCGGCGTCACCGGAAGAGATGCCCGTGCGGAGAGGTCCGCACGCCGTGCAGGGTTAGGCTCTCTGTGCCGGACCAGGCATGTCATATGCCCAGCACCCGAACGGAGCCACCCGATGCCCACCGCCGAATCCAACACCCTGAGCTTCCGCAGTGCCGTCGAGGCCGACGTGCCGCAGCTCGTGGAGCTCGTCGAATCGGCGTACCGGGGAGACGCCAGCCGGGGCGGCTGGACCACCGAGGCGGACTACCTGGAAGGGCAGCGGACCGACGAGGACGGCGTCCGCCGGGTCATCGAGACCCCGGACGGCACCCTTCTCGTCGTGGAGCGCGGGGGCGAGCTCGTGGCCTGCTGCCAGCTCGAACACCGCGGGGACCACGTCTACTTCGGCATGTTCGCGGTCCGCCCCGGGCTCCAGGGCGCCGGTCTCGGCAAGGAGATTCTCGCCGAGGCCGAGCGTCGCGCCCGGGAGCAGTGGGACGCCAAGGAGATGCGGATGACGGTGGTGAACGTACGGGAGGAGCTCATCGCCTACTACGTGCGCCGCGGCTACCGGCGCACCGGACAGATGAGCCCCTTCCCGTACGGGGACGAGCGCTTCGGCATCCCGCTGCGCGAGGACCTGGCCTTCGAACTGCTCGTCAAGTCGCTGTAGTCGCGCCGGCGCCGCCCGTCAGGCCGTGAAGCGGCCCGTGCTGCGGATCTCCGGGAAGTCGGTGGCCGCGCCGTCCAGTTCGAGCGCCCGCGCCAGTCGCAGCTGCTCCAGGGAGTTGACCGTCCAGCCCGTCACCCGCAGCCCGGCAGCGTGCGCCGACTCCACGGTCTCCAGCGTCAGCCGCCGGATGTTCAGAGCGACCGTTTCCGCATGCGCGGCCAGCGCCCGCGCCACGATGTCGTCCGCGTCGCTCCCGCTCTGATCCGCCCGGAGCGCGGTCCGTACGCCCGGCACGAGGCGGGCGACCGCGCCGAGCAGCGCGTCGTCGGGGGATGCCACCTCCACCCGCGCGGTGAGGTCCCGGCTCAGCAGCACCTCGGCGAGCACCCCGGCGGTGCCCCGGTCCCGGACCGACACCTGGAGCGGGGCCCGGACGGCGTCCAGTACCTCCTCCAGGACCGGCACGTGCTGGCCGTCACCGGCGTCCAGCTCGCGCAGCTCGGCCAGGGTCAGGTCGGCGACGGCGCCCGAGCCGTCGGTGGTCCGGTCCACCTCGGCGTCGTGCAGGACGACCAGGGCGCCGTCCTTGCTGAGTCGCAGATCCAGCGCGATGACGTCCATGCCGGAGCGTTCCGCGCGGGTGAACGACCGCAGGGTGTTCTCCGGTTCGACACCCATGACCCCGCGGTGACCGATGGTGAGGAAAGTCAAGGTTCTCTCGCTTCCGTCGACGGCGGCTCCCCGCACGGCGGCGGTGTCCCGACCGGCCGCGCGCGGTGAGGACGCATGCTAGTGCGCCGCGGGTGCGATGAGACCGCCCGTGCAACGGCCCGCACGCGCCTTCCGGCCGTTGCCCGTCCGGGCCTTGGGGCCGCGGCGGGCGCCGGGGCGGGATTGCGGCGTCACCCGGGCGTGGGCGCGTCCCCACCGGCTTGACGTTCCGGCAGGCGCCGGGTTCTGCCTCTTCTCTTGCTTCTTCGAGGTATGACTACTAGTCATATTCCTAACCGAAATAAGCGCGCACGGGACGCAACCCTGGAGGCATCGTGAAGTTCTCCGTGATCTTCGAAGCGCAGCTGGCCGACCCGACGGCGGAGCGGGAGCACCAGGTCATCCGCGACTGCGTCGAGCAGGCGGTGCTGGCCGAGCGGATGGGATTCGACCGGATCTGGGCGGTGGAGCACCACTCCCTGAAGTGGTACGCACACATGTCCGCGCCCGAGGTCTTCCTGACCTGGGTCGCCGCCAGGACGAGCACCATACGCATTGGGCACGGTGTCGTGTGCATGCCCTTCAACTTCAACCACCCGGTCCGGGTCGCCGAGCGGGCCGCGATGCTCGACCTGCTGTCCGGCGGGCGCCTGGACCTCGGCGCGGGACGCGGCGGCACCGTGCAGGAGACCTCGCTGTGCGGGGTCGACCGGGACCGCACGGCGGCGGAGGTCGAGGAGGCGCTGCGGATCATCGGCAAGGCCTGGCAGGAGGAGGAGCTGGAGTACCACGGGGAGCTGATCGACATCGGCCCGCACCCGATCCTGCCGAGGCCGCAGCAGCGCCCGCATCCGCCGCTGTTCCTGGCGTGCAGCCGGGGCGAGACCCTGATGCAGGCCGCCGAACTGGGAATCGGGGCGCTGGTGATGGGCTTCGCAGGCCCCGCGTCGATCGCGGCCATGCGGTCCGTCTACGACGCCGCCATCGCCGGGCGGGACGGCGGCCGGTTCGTGTCCACCGTCGTCAACGACCACTTCTCGGTCCTCTGCCCGACCATCGTGCTCGACGACGCGGCCGAGGCGCGCCGGATCGGCATCCGGGGCCAGCGGTTCTTCGCCCAGTCCATCGGCCACTGGTACGGAGGGGCCGGCGTCCCGGACGAAGCCGTGGTCGAGGGCGCCGACGAGGCGGCGGACATGCGCAGGGCCGCCGAGCAGGTGGTGGCCCGGCTGAACGAGCAGGACATCCCGGTCCGGCCCACCTCCAGGGCCACCTTCAACGCCGACCACGCCTACGGCAGCGCCGACGACGCCATCGCCTACGTCGAACGGCTCCGGGAGGCGGGGGCCGATGAGGTCATGTGCCTGATCCAGATGGGCACGGTGCCGCAGGAGGCCTGCCTGGAGACCCTCCGGCAATGGGGCGAGAAGGTCATCCCGCACTTCGCCGGGCAGCGGTCCGGCCGGACCGCGTGAGCGCCGCCGGGACGCCGGGACCCGACCGGCTCGACCCCGCCGCCCGGCCCTACGCGGATGCGCTGGCCGCCCGCTTCCCCGACCTGGGCGGGGCCGTCACCGACGCGGTCGAGGCCCGCCGGATCCTCGCTGCGGCTGCCGGTTCCGCGACGCAGTCCCCGCCCCCGCTCCCGCCCGCCGTGGGCGCCGTGCTGGACCGCGAGGTCCCCGGGCCCGCCGGGGCGCCGCCGGTCCCGGTGCGGATCTACCGCCCCGACCCGCGGCTCTGGCCGGGGCCCCGGCCGACCGTCGTGTACTGCCACGGAGGCGGCTGGGTCCTGTGCGACCTCGACAGCCACGACACCACCGCCCGGGAGCTGTGCCGGGCCGCCGGCGCGGTCCTCGTCTCCGTCGACTACCGCCGCGCCCCCGAGGCCCGCTTCCCCGCCGCCGCCGAGGACGCGTACGCCGCCCTGGCCTGGGCCGGAGAGCACGTGCGCGAGCTGGGCGGCGACCCGGCCGCACTGGTGGTCGCGGGGGACAGCGCGGGCGGGAACCTCGCCGTCGCCTCGCTGCTGCTGACCCGGGAGCGCGGGGGGCCGGCGGTCGCGCTCCAGGTGCTGCTCTACCCGGTGCTGGACGCGGCCCAGGACACCGCGTCGTACCGGGACAATGCCAGCGGGTACTTCCTGAGCGCCGCGCACATGCGCTGGTTCTGGGAGCAGTACCTGGGGCCGGACGGATACGGCGGGCATCCGCTCGCCTCACCCCTGGTGGCCGACCTGAGCGGGCTCCCGCCCGCGCACGTGGTGGTCGCCGGGTGCGATCCGCTGCGGGACGAGGGTGAGACGTACCACTACCGGCTGATCGGGAGCGGGGGCCGTTCGGCCCTGGACGGGCACCCCGGGATGTTCCACGGATTCCTCGCGCTGGCGGCCGTACTCCCGCATGCCAGGCAGGTCTTGGAGCAACTGGGCGGAGTAATCGCTTCCACCCGAAAGGACGGGAAGAATTTCGGTGAAGAAGGGGGTCGGGCAGGATAATTTCCCGTGCTGCCTCTTGAGTAGGAGAGCCTCACATGCCTACGCTGTCTTTACGTGAGGTTCTCCTGTGGAGGAAGTGACATGACGGAAACTCTTGTGCCGGGTGTCGGCGGTACCGTGATATCCGCTGGCGCGCGGGTGGTCGACCACCCTGCGTGGCCCGAGCTCAAGGCCGCCGTGGAGGAGATCCGCCCCTGGCAGTCCAAGGACGGCTCCATCGACTTCGAAGCCGATGGCGCTCCCGCCCGGGCCGCCGCCGAGGCCGCCGTGGAGCGGGTGATCGCCGGGGTCGAGACGCTCTCCCCGCTGCTCCCGCACGCCGCCTCCTACCACCGGGCGCTCGTCGCCGACCTGCGCAAGTGGGCCGCCGACGGCTTCCAGGTGCCGGACTTCCTCGACTCCCTGCTGGCCTTCCACCCGGCCGCCGGGCGCGAGGACGGGCTCCAGCACCTCGTCGTCTTCCCGATGTACACGCAGAACGGCAACCCGGACCGCAATCTGGAGGCCGTCGCGCTGAAGATGGTGTGGCCCGAGTGGCTCGCCGAGCTGGAGCGCACCCGGTACGACAACCCGCTCTTCCTCGGCATCACCTTCGAGGACTTCACCCCGGGTTACGACACCAACTCCGCCGTGCTCTTCCCGGAGACCATCGCCGTGCGCGAGGCCCCCGAGCGCTTCACCTGGGGCGGCATCTTCTGCGACCGCGAGGCCGCCCGCTACCGCAAGGTCACCGCGGCCGCCGTGGACATCCTGGGCATCACGCTGCCCGAGGACATCGCCGCCATGGTCGACGACCAGGAGCGCTGCGAGAAGGCCTTCGTCCTGTGGGACATGGTCCACGACCGCACCCACAGCCACGGCGACCTGCCGTTCGACCCCTTCATGATCAAGCAGCGCCAGCCGTTCTGGATGTACGGCCTGGAGGAGCTGCGCTGCGACCTCACCGCCTTCAAGGAGGCCGTGAAGCTGGAGTCCGAGGGCAACGAGCACGGCCGTGACGTGCAGTACGCCGTGCTGTTCGACCGGATGTTCCGCTTCCCGGTCTCCGGCGACCGCAACCGGAACTACGACGGCCTCGGCGGCCAGCTCCTCTTCGCGTACCTCCACAAGCACGACGTCGTACGCTGGACGGACAACAAGCTGAAGATCGACTGGATGCGGGCCCCGCAGGTCACCAACCAGCTGTGCGCCGAGATCGAGGACCTCTACCGGGCCGGCATCGACCGCCCGAAGCTCGTCCACTGGTTCAAGGCCTACGAGCTGGTCTCCACCTACCTCGCCCCGCACCCGGGATCCAAGTGGGCCAAGGGCCCCGACGCCCTGGACATGACGCAGCCGCCGCGCAAGCTCGTGGACGACGTGCTTGCGGACGAGTTTCCGCTCAGCATGTTCTATGAGGCCCTCGCCAAGAAGCTCAAGGGCGTGATCGCCTCGACCAAGGGCATCACGGCCCTGAACGCCGAGCACGCCGAGCGGGTCGCCGCGTGAGCACTCGCCCACAGGAGGCTGCACAGATGAACGGCTCCGGGAACGGCAACGGGAAGCTCCACGGAGCGGTGGTGGCGGTGGCCGGGGCCGGCGGGCCCGCCGGCCGCGCCACCCTGCTCCGCCTCGCCGAGGCGGGCGCCGTGGTCGTGGCGTCCGACGCCGACGCGGGACGGCTCGCGGAGGCCGTGGACGCCGCGCGCTACGCACACGGCGGCGCCACCATCACCGGTGACACGGTGGACCTGCTCGACCTGGGCGCCACCAAGGCCTGGGCCGAGCAGACCGAGAAGGAGTTCGGCCGGGTCGACGGCCTCGTCCACCTGGTGGGCGGCTGGCGCGGCAGCAAGACCTTCACCGACGTCGACCTCGCGGACTGGGACTTCCTGGAGAAGCTCCTCATCCGCACCGTCCAGCACACCTCGCTCGCCTTCCACGACGGGCTGCTGCGCAGCGACCGAGGCCGGTACGTGCTGGTCAGCCAGTCCGGTGCGCACAAGCCGGTCGCCAACAACGCCGCGTACAACGCGGGCAAGGCGGCCGCCGAGGCCTGGACGCTCGCCATGGCGGACTCCTTCCGCAAGGCGGGCGGCGAGGACGGTCCGAGCGCGGCGGCTGCGATCCTGGTCATCAAGGCACTGGTGCACGACGCCATGCGCGCCGAGCGTCCCAATGCGAAGTTCGCGGGCTTCACCGACGTCAAGGAGCTGGCCGAGGCCATCGCCGGCGTCTGGGAGCGGCCCGCCCCCGATGTGAACGGACAGCGTCTGTGGCTCACTCCGCAACCGTGAGGACCGCTACCGGGAAGACCGACGCCCGCCGGCACCACGACCCGGCGGTGCGCGGCTTCGCGAGCGACAACTACGCGGGAGTCCACCCGGAGATCCTCGAAGCCATCGCGCTGGCCAACGACGGCCACCAGGTCGCCTACGGCGAGGACGAGTACACCGAGCACCTCCAGAAGATCATCCGCAGCCACTTCGGCCCGTACGCCGAGGCCTATCCGGTGTTCAACGGCACCGGCGCGAACGTCACGGCCCTCCAGGCCCTGACGGACCGCTGGGGCGCGGTGATCTGTGCCGAGTCGGCGCACATCAACGTCGACGAGGGCGGCGCGCCCGAGCGGATGGCGGGGCTCAAGCTGCTCACCGTCCCGACGCCGGACGGCAAGCTCACCCCCGAGCTCATCGACCGGCAGGCGTGGGGCTGGGAGGACGAGCACCGGGCGATGCCGCAGGTCGTGTCGATCACCCAGAACACCGAGCTGGGCACGGTCTACACCCCGGACGAGATCCGGGCGATCTGCGAGCACGCCCACGGCAAGGGTATGAAGGTCCACCTCGACGGGGCCCGGATAGCCAACGCCGCGGCCTCGCTCGACGTGCCGATGCGGACCTTCACGAACACGGTCGGCGTGGACGTGCTGTCGTACGGCGGCACCAAGAACGGCATGATGTTCGGCGAGGCCGTGGTGGTGCTCAACCCGGACGCGGTCCGGCAGATGAAGCACATCCGCAAGATGTCGATGCAGCTCGCGTCCAAGATGCGTTTCGTTTCGGTGCAGTTGGAGGCCCTGCTCGCGAAGGACCTGTGGCTGCGCAACGCCCGGCACGCCAACGCGATGGCGCAGCGGCTGGCGGCGGGGGTCCGGGAGACGGACGGGGTGGAGATCCTCTATCCGGTGCAGGCGAACGCGGTGTTCGCGCGTCTGCCGCACGAGGTGTCCAGGCGCTTGCAGAAGCGTTTCCGCTTCTACTTCTGGGACGAGGCCGCCGGCGACGTCCGCTGGATGTGCGGCTTCGACACCCAGGAGGAGGACGTGGACGGCTTCCTCCAGGCGCTGAAGGAAGAGCTGGCCCGCTAGCCCCTCTCTGGTTGCATAGCTATGCCCCCACCCGTAAATCTATTGATCTACGGTCGGGGGCGTAGCTATGCTCCGGGCCATGGAGCTGATCCAGCAGAACCCAGATATTCATGCCTATTTGGCGTCGGATGAAGTCATCGACCACTGGCACCCCCTGGTGCAGGAAACCGCAGACGGTCTGTGGTCGGCCACCGGCGACGCATATTCATACGCCAAGGCGGCCTTCGAGTTCGTCCGTGACGTGATCCCGCACTCCGCGGACTCGGGAGACCCGCGCGTCTCCTGGCGCGCCTCGGACGTACTGGGCACCCGCAACGGCATCTGCTACGCGAAGTCCCACGCCCTGGTCGCCCTGCTGCGCGCCCAGGGCATCCCCGCGGGCCTGTGCTACCAGCGCCTGACCCTCGGCGAGGACCGGAGCTCCGGGCACGCGGTCCACGGCCTCGTCGCCGTCCGCCTGCCCGGCGCCGAGCGCTGGTCCCGGGTCGACCCGCGGGGCAACAAGCCCGGCGTGGACGCGCGGTTCACCCTGGAGCAGGAGCAACTCGCCTTCCCCGTCCGCCCGGAGCAGGGCGAGCTCGACCATCCCGAGCTGTACGCCGCCGCGCACCCCGCCGTGCTCAAGGCCCTGCGGGAGTCCGCGGACCGAACGGCGCTCTGGCGGAACCTTCCGACGGCTCTGTAGCGGCCCCGGCCGCCGCGGGCCCCCGTGCGGCCACCAGGGCGTGCAGCAGGGCTGACGCCAGCAGCAGTACGGAGATCCCGGCCAGCAGCACCCGCGGCGGGGCCTCGGCGGCGAGCCCCACGAGGGCCGCACCGAGCGACGCGGCCGTCACCTTGAGCCCCGCGCCGAGGGTGAACACCTGGGTCCGTACCGCGTCCGGGGCGTACTGCGACCGGATGCGGAGCGTGGCCGTCAGGATCGGCCCGTCACACACCCCCGCGGCGGCGAACAGCGCCACGCCGACGGGGAGGGACGTGGTGAACGAGGCCCCGGCCAGCGCGACCCCGGTTGCGGCCATGGCCCAGCGCGCCAGGCGCCCCGGAGGCACGGCCGTGATCCGGCCCAGGGTCAGGGTGCCGGCCAGCGCGCCCACCGCGAAGGCCGTCATGAGCAGGCCGCCGGCGCCCGGGCTGTCGAGCCGGGTGGCCAGCAGCACCGAGACAGTGGTGAGCGAGCCGATGCCGACGAAGGCCAGGGTCGTCGCCGAAGTGATCGCCCGCAGCTCGTGGATCCGCCACAGGGCGACGAGCCCCGCCCCGAGCCCGGCGCGAGGGCCGCTGGAGGGGGTGCCCGCGCCCGGATCCCCGTACGGGAGGGTCGCCGCCAGCACCGCCGCCAGGGCGCCCGCCACGACGAGCAGCGCCATCGCGGGCCCGGCCGAGAGCAGGGCCGCGATCAGGCTGACCGCGGCCGGCGCCGTGATCGAAGCGGCGTTGTAGGTGGACGCGTCCCAGCTGTACGCCCGGTCGCGCCCGGCCCCGGCCGGGACCAGGCCCGTGACCAGGCTGGACATGCCGCCCGTCACCATCGGCCCGCAACTGCCGCCGATGACCGCCACCACGAGCACCAGCGGGGCGGGCGCCCGGCCCAGCAGCGCGGCCAGTACCGCCGCGGCGACCGTGAACCCGGCGAGGGCGCCCACGTGGAACAGCCGGGGCCGCCGGGCCCTGGCGGCGGCCGCCCCGGCGAGCGGGGCCGCCAGCACGTGCGGTGCCAGCCAGGCGGTCAGTACGAAGGCCCCGTGGGCGGCGCTCCCGGTGCGCTCGACCGCGAGCAGCACCACGGCCATGGCCATGCCCTCGGAGGCGAACCGCGCGGCCAGTGCAGCCGCCAGGTACCGCCCGAACCCGTGCATCCCCGGTCCCCTCCCCGCCGTATGCATCGAACGTTAAGGCGAAAGGGTCGCGGCGCGGCGGACTCCCGTTCAGATCGCCGGCTCACCGCGCCCCGAACGCACGGTGCGGCCCCGCCGTCGCCGACGGGGCCGCACCACGGTCACGCGTTCGCGGGCCGAGGTTCAGCCCGCTTCCTTGACCTGCGCCGGCGTGGGGGCGGTGCCGCCCAGGTGGGCAGGCAGCCACCACGAGTCCTCGGCGCCCTTCGGCTGGGCCGGGTACGCGCGCTGCGCGGCTTCCAGCAGCTCCTGCACGCGCTCGCGCAGCCGGCGGGTGATGGCTCCGGCGTACTGGTCGGCGGGAGCGTCGATCGGCTCGCCCACCCGCATCGTCACCGGGATGTGGCTGCGCTTGAGGTTCTTCGGGCGGCCCTTGGTCCACAGCCGCTGGGTGCCCCACAGCGCCACCGGGATCAGCGGCACGCCGGCCTCCTGCGCCATGCGCGCGGCACCCGACTTGAAGCTCTTGAGGGTGAAGGACTGCGAGATCGTCGCCTCGGGGAACACTCCGATGATCTCGCCGGCCCGCAGCGAGTCCAGGGCGTGCTGGTACGCCGTCTCACCCTGCTTGCGGTCCACCGGGATGTGCTTCATCGCGCGCATCAGCGGGCCGGACACCTTGTGCCGGAACACCGACTCCTTCGCCATGAAGCGCACCAGGCGCTTCTGCGGCCGCGCCGTCAGGCCCGCGAAGATGAAGTCGAGGTAGCCGATGTGGTTCGACACCAGGACCGCTCCACCGGTCCGCGGGATGTTCTCGGTGCCCTTCATGTCGATACGGATGTCCAGCGCGCGGAACAGCCCGTGCGCGGCGCCGATCACAGGAGGGTAGACGAGCTCAGCCATGGTGGGGAGACCCCGCTTTCTGCCTGGGGAGGTGCTCCCGGCCGGAAGTTACGGCTGCGTAGGTTACGCGGCCATGGGGATCGTGCCCCATACGCGGGCTGCTGGCCAGCCCAGACGCCCGTGCCCGGCGAGATTCTCGTCACGCCGGGAATGCGGCGCACGTGCCGGGCGCTCGATGGTGCGTACGAGCGTACGGCGATGATGTACCGATACGACGGCGGCGACGGGAGGCACGAGGTGCGCGGGGACGAGGGCGGCGGCCGGCTGGGCGCCGCGGAACTGGGTGCGGAGACGGGGGAGCGCGCCAGCCTGGTGCAGTTCTCCAGCGCCTTCTGCCAGCCCTGCCGGGCCACGCGGCGGATCCTCGCCGAGGTCGCGGACATGGTCGAAGGCGTCGCGCACATCGAGGTCGACGCGGAGAAGAACCTGGATCTGGTGCGGGCCCTCGGCATCGAGAAGACCCCCACCGTGCTGGTGCTGGACGCCGGCGGCGGGATCGTCCGGCGAGCCGCCGGGATGCCGCGCAAGGCGGACGTGATCGCGGCCCTGGGCGCCGCGATATGACCGCCGCGCCGGTACGCGCGCCCGCACACAGCGTGACGCGCCCTACATCTGCCCGATGCGGCTTGACTGTGCGCAGGGGTGATCGCCAGGCTGGCGACATGCGGTATGAACTCCTGCTTTACGGACGGGGAACCCCCTCATGACGGCTCCGACGGTCCCGTCGCCCCGCTCGGGCGCAGGCCTGCCCGGCTCGCCCGAGCTGCTGCGCTCGGTGTTCCGCCGCCATGCCGCGGGAGTCGCCGTGATCACCGCCGCGGGCGACGCGGGACCGGTGGGATTCACCGCGACCTCGCTCAACTCCGTCTCAGCCGACCCTCCGCTGCTGTCCTTCACGATCGGCACCGGGTCCTCCAGCTGGCCCGCGATACGCGACTCCGAACACCTCGGCGTCCACATACTCGGTGAGGACCAGAGGGAGCTGGCCGGCCTGTTCGCCCGGAGCGGAGCCGACCGCTTCGGCCCGGCCACCGAGTGGGCTCCGGGGCCGCGCGGGGTTCCGGTGCTGGACGGCGTCCTGGCGTGGCTCGTGTGCCGCGTCGTGGCGCGGGTGCCGGCCGGTGCGCACCGGGTGATCATCGCGGAGGCGGTTGCCGGGGACCCGGTGGGGGAAGGCCGACCCCTGCTGTACCACCAGGGACGCTTCAACGCGTTGCGCGACTGAATCGTCCCTGCTCGGGCGGGTTCGGGTGGCGTTGGCAAGGTCACAGTTCGCCGACCTTGCAACCCGGCTCCACCCACGCTGTACTGACGAGTAACATTCCCTTCGGAGCGCGGGCCGCCCCGACCGGGATCCGCCCAACATGGCGCCTATGCTGCCTGCACAAGGCGGTACCAGAAATGACGATGCGGTAGGAGAGCCGGCGTGAGCCTGAGGATCGTTGTCTGTGTGAAGTACGTGCCCGACGCCACTGGCGACCGGCAGTTCACCGAGGACTTGACCGTCAACCGTGACGACGTCGACGGCCTGCTGTCGGAGCTCGACGAGTACGCCGTCGAGCAGGCGCTGCAGATCGCCGACGAGGCCGACGACGCGGAGATCACCGTCCTGACGGTGGGCCCCGAGGACGCGAAGGACGCGCTGCGCAAGGCGCTGTCGATGGGTGCCGACAAGGCCATCCACGTCGAGGACGACGACCTGCACGGCTCCGACGTCATGGGCACCTCGCTGGTGCTCGCCAAGGCGATCGAGAAGGCCGGCTACGACCTGGTCATCACCGGCATGGCCTCGACCGACGGCACCATGGGCGTCCTCCCGGCGATCCTGGCCGAGCGCCTGGGCGTCCCGCAGGTCACCCTGCTGTCCGAGGTCAAGGTCGAGGACGGCACCGTCACCGGCCGCCGCGACGGCGACTCCGCGAGCGAGCAGCTGGAGGCCTCCCTCCCCGCGCTCGTCTCGGTGACGGACCAGTCGGGCGAGGCCCGCTACCCGTCCTTCAAGGGCATCATGGCCGCCAAGAAGAAGCCGGTGGAGTCCTGGGACCTGGAGGAGCTGGAGATCGAGGCCGACGAGGTCGGCCTGGAAGGCTCCTGGACCAAGGTCGACTCCGCGGCGCAGCGTCCGGCGCGCACCGCCGGCACGATCGTCAAGGACGAGGGCGAGGGCGGCAAGCAGCTGGCCGAGTTCCTGGCCGGCCAGAAGTTCATCTAAGAGCTTCGGCCAACCCCTCAATCGCCCCCAGACACTTCGCAATCGCAGGAGAGCAGTCCCATGGCTGAAGTTCTCGTCTACGTCGACCACGTGGACGGCGCCGTCCGCAAGCCCACCCTTGAGCTGCTGACGCTGGCCCGCCGCATCGGCGAGCCCGTCGCCGTCGCCCTCGGTGCCGGCGCCGCCGACACCGCCCCCGTGCTCGCCGAGCACGGCGCGGTCAAGGTCCTCACCGCCGACGCCCCCGAGTTCGCCGACTACCTCGTCGTACCGAAGGTGGACGCGCTCCAGGCCGCGTACGACGCCGTCTCCCCGGCCGCCGTGCTCGTCCCGTCCTCCGCCGAGGGCAAGGAGATCGCCGCGCGCCTCGCGGTCCGTATCGGCTCGGGAATCATCACCGACGCCATCGACCTGGAGGCGGGTGACGAGGGTCCGGTCGCGACGCAGTCCGCGTTCGCCGCGTCCTTCACCACCAAGTCCCGTGTCTCCAAGGGCACCCCGGTCATCACCGTGAAGCCGAACTCGGCCCCGGTCGAGGCCGCTCCGGCCGCCGGCGCCGTCGAGGCGCTCGCCGTCACCTTCGGCGCCCTGGCCACCGGCACCAAGGTCACCGCGCGCACCCCGCGCGAGTCGACCGGCCGCCCCGAGCTGACCGAGGCCGCGATCGTGGTCTCCGGCGGCCGCGGCGTCAACGGTGCCGAGAACTTCCACATCATCGAGGAGCTCGCGGACTCCCTCGGTGCCGCCGTCGGTGCCTCGCGCGCCGCGGTCGACGCCGGCTGGTACCCGCACTCCAACCAGGTCGGCCAGACCGGCAAGTCGGTCTCCCCGCAGCTGTACATCGCCTCCGGCATCTCGGGCGCGATCCAGCACCGGGCCGGCATGCAGACCTCGAAGACCATCGTGGCCATCAACAAGGACGCCGAGGCCCCGATCTTCGACCTCGTCGACTACGGCGTGGTCGGCGACCTCTTCGCGGTCGTTCCGCAGCTGACCGGCGAGATCAAGGCGCGCAAGGGCTAATCGCCTGACCTGCGCAGATGCTGAGGCCCGGGGCCGCGTGGTGACACTCACCACGCGGCCCCGAGCCGTTTCCTGCAACCATTGACTAGTCAATGACCCGTGACTAAATTCTGCTATGCGGATCTAAGCTTCCGTGAAGCGGAAAAGAGGAGAGTGCACGATGGGTCAGCAGGAGAAGGTGGCGACGAGCCTCGCAGGCGCGGTCAGCGAGGGCATCAGCGCCTCCCTCGCCCCGGTGGACGCGGAACTCGCGCGCCACTACCCGGGCGACCCCGGCACCCGCCAGCCCATCCACACGGTCTACGTGCCCGGTGACGTCTTCGCCGCCGACACCATCCGCTCCTGGGGCGACCAGGCCCTCGCGGCCCTCGACGAGCACGCCCCGGACGCCGCCACCTTCGCCAAGGTACTGGGCATCTCCGACGAACTGGCCGTACCGGTCTACGACCGCGTCCGCGCCAAGCTCGCCTCCGAGCCGATCGAGGACCTCCGCGTCGACTTCGAGGACGGCTTCGGCGTCCGCTCCGACGAGGAGGAGGACCAGGCCGCGGCCCGCGCCGCCCGCCTCGTCTCCGAAGCCTTCTCCAACGGCACGAACGCCCCGTACATGGGCATCCGCATGAAGTGCATGGAGTCCAACGTCCGCGACCGCGGCATCCGCACCACCGACATCTTCCTCTCCGGCCTGCTGGAGCACGGCGGCCTGCCCGAGGGCCTCGTCCTGACCCTGCCGAAGGTCACCTACGCCGAGCAGGTCAGCGCCTTCGTCAAGCTGCTGGAGGCCTTCGAGACCGCCCGCGGCCTGCGCCCGGGCCGGATCGGCTTCGAGATCCAGATCGAGACCAGCCAGTCCATCGTCGCCTCCGACGGCACCGCCACCGTGGCCCGCATGATCGAGGCCTCCAAGGGCCGCGCCACCGGCCTGCACTACGGCACCTTCGACTACAGCGCCTGCGTCGGCGTCTCCGCCGCGTACCAGTCGAGCGACCACCCCGCCGCCGACCACGCGAAGGCGATCATGCAGGTCGCGGCCGCCGGCACCGGCGTACGCGTCTCCGACGGCTCGACGAACGTCCTGCCGATCGGCACCACCGAGCACGTCCACGAGGCCTGGAAGCTCCACTACGGCCTCACCCGCCGCGCCCTGGCCCGCGCGTACTACCAGGGCTGGGACATGCACCCGGCGCACCTGCCGACCCGCTACGCGGCCGTCTTCACCTTCTACCGCGAGGGCCTCGAAGCGGCGGCCGCGCGCCTGAAGGCGTACGTCGCGAAGATCGAGGGCGACGTCATGGACGAGCCCGCCACCGCCAAGGCGCTCGCCGGCTACCTGGTTCGCGGCCTCGACTGCGGCGCGGTCGGCGCCGACGAGGTCACCGCCCTGACCGGCCTGACCCGCGCGGAGCTGGACGCCTTCGCGATCCCGCGCCGCTCGGCGACGCTTACGGCCACCGCCTGAGGCTGACGTACGGCGTGGGGCCCGGCCGGGGAGTTCCCCGGCCGGGCCCTCGGCGTTCACAGGGGTCCGACGATCCAGCGGCACAGGGTTCCGTCGGTGCCCGCGGTGGCCAGCAGACTCCCGTCGGGGGAGAAGGCCACGCCGTGGACGGGCCCGTCGTGGCTGGTCAGCGGGCTGCCGACGAGCCCGCCGGTGGCCCGGTCCCACAGCAGTACCGTCCCGGCGTCGTCGGCCGAGGCCAGCAGTGCTCCGTCCGGTGAGAAGGCGAGGTCGTTGACCGCCGAGGCGTTGCCGGTGTGCAGCGCGCCGACCGGGGCTCCGGTGGCCGGGTTCCGCAGCCGCACGACCCCGTCGGCCCCGCCCACGGCGAGCAGGTCGCCCGTCGTCGAGAAGGCCACGGCCCGGACGGAACCGGTGCTCACGGTGAACTCGCGGACCAGACGATGGCTGGGAACCGCCCACAGCGCGACCTTCCCGTCCATCCCGGAGGCGGCCAGCAAGCCGCCGGGGGAGAAGGCCAGCCCGACGACCTCGCCCGAATGGTCCCGCAGGGCGAAACGGGTGCGCTCGCCGGTGACCGGGTGCCACAGCCGTACGGTGGTGTCCGCACCGGCGGTTGCCAGCAGCCGGCCGTCGGGCGAGAACGCGAGGTTGTGAACGGCGCCGTCGTGGTCCGTCGGGATCTCCCTCAGGGGCCTGCCGGTGAGCGGATCGCGCAAGCACACCGACCGCTTGGCGGACGCCGTGGCCAGCACCGTGCCGTCGGGCGAGAAGGCCATGGCCCGGGAGCCCGCGGACGCGTCGTCGAGCTGGGCGGCGAGGATCCGCCCGGTGACCGGGTCCCGCAGAACCAGTGCACCCCGCGAGGTGGCGCCCGCGAGGATCCGCCCGTCCGGAGAGAAGGCCAACCGCACCAGACCGTCCTCGGTCGACACGGCCGGAAGCTGAACCCCGTACTGTGCGCGCAGTGCGGCGGCGAGGGCACGCTCCGCGAGCGGGACCGTACGGGCGGGGCCGCTGCGTTCGTACAGCCGCACCGTGCGGTCGTCGGACGCGGTGGCGAGCAGCCGGCCGTCCGGTGAGAAGGCGAGCCCGTTCACCGCGTGGGAGTGGAGGCTGAGCGGCGGGCCCACGCGCCGACCCGTGCCGGTGTCCCAGAGCCGTACGCGCGAGTCCTCGCACGTGCTGGCGAGCAGTCCGCCGTCGGGCGAGAAGGCCATCGCGTGGACCGCTCCCCTGTGACCCTTGAGGGTCAGCTCGCCCCCGGGGCCGGGCCGGGAACCGAGTAGCCCCGCACTACCGTCGGTGCGGCCGAAGGCGAGCATCCGGCCGTCGGGGGAGAGGGCCAGCACGTCAGGGGTGTCCACCAGTGGAGGCTTGGGCTCGCCGGGGCGGTGGCGCTCTCGGAACATGTCCCACACCCGCCCGCCGCTGCCCGCGCCGAGCAGGCGTCCGTCGTCCGTGAACGCCACGGTCCGGATCCCGTGGCCGGCGTGATCGGGCAGGGGCGGCCCGGCTTGGCGGCCGGACCTCAGGTCCCAGAGCCGCACGAGTCCGTCGAAGTCGAGCGTGGCCAGGAGGTGCCTGTCCGCGTCGTACGTCATCGCGCGGATCTGAGCGGCGCCCCCGGACAGGGACGGGCCGCCCGGGGTCAGGTCCGAGACGACCAACTGACGTACCACCGACCGGTCCTTGTCGTCGACCGCCAGCAGCACACCGCCCCGCGTGAACGCGAGCGGGAAGGTACAGGCGATCCATCGGGGAAGGGGCACACCCGTGCCGGTGTGCCACAGCTGCACGATCCCGTCGTCGTCGGCGGATGCCAGCAGCCGGCCGTCGGGCGAGAAGGCCACGGACCACACCGCGCCGCCGGTGCGGCCGATGAGCCGATGGAGCGGGGCGAACGGCGCGTCGGCGGCCGTCGCCGACCGGCCTCCGGCGCCCTGTTCTGCGGTGTGCGGGGGCGGTGTCGGCTCCGGCTCCGGTTCGTGTGCGGCCGCGGGCACGGGCACAGGTACGGGCTCGGGCGCCGGAATCCGGGCGCGCCCCGCCCCCGTCGGCTGGAGTGCGGCCAGCTCACGCCAACGCCGTCGCCAGGGGTCCAGTTCCGGGGCCGCGTGCGGGGGGACAGCGCTCTCCTGGCCGTACTCGTCGTACGAGTACAGGATCCGGACCAGCGCCATCAGCGTGTCGAAGCCGAGCAGTCGCCTGCCCCGGAACGCGTCGCTCTGCGTCGCGACCGGGAGCCGGATGCCGGTGTCGGTCCGCGCCGCCCGGAGCGCGAGGTCGCGGTACGAGCGGTTGCCGCGCTCGATCCGCAGGCGGCGCAACTCCGCCGCGAAGGCGGCGAGTCCCTCGTCGAAGGCGGTGTGTGCATCCATCGCCCACCAGGCTAGGGCGGACCCGGCGCGGTCGTCCCGGACTTGCGCGAACACGGTGGAACGCCGTGGAACAGTGCTGAACACCCGTTCCGTTCGGTGTAGTTCGGCAGTGATCGGCTTCGTCCCCGGTTCGTTCCGCCAGTGCGGCCCGAGGGTGTCCCGCCTGGTCGGATCGGGCCATGACGAACCCTGAACCGACGAACCCTGAACCGACGAACCCCGAACCGGCGAACCCGGCACCCTTCCTGACCCTGCACACCGCCTTCGTGCTCGTGACCGCCGTCCTCATCGGCTGCGCGGTGGGCGTGCTGAGCCGCCTCGGCGGTACGCATCCCGCCCTGGCCGTGCTCGCCGGGCTCGGCGCGGCGGGCGGGGCCGTGCCCGTACTGCGGAGCCTTATCCGCTGACCGGGGGGAGTTCGCCCGAGCCGCGCCGGATCAGGCGCGTCGGCAGCTCGATGCGCGACGGGGGCAGGTCGGCTCCCGCGAGGCGCTGGAACAGGCGGTCCGTGGCCACCCGGCCCAGGGCCGCCGCGTCCTGGGCGACCACCGTGACGCCGGGACGCAGCAGATCGGCGAGCTCGAAGTCGTCGAAGCCCACCAGCGCCACCGGACGGGGCCCGGCCGCCAGGATCCGCACCACCGTCACCGTCACCCGGTTGTTGCCCGCGAAGACGGCGGTGACGGGCTCCGGGCCCGACAGCATCGACCGGGCGGCCGCAGAGACGCGCTCGGGCGTCGTCGAGCCCAGCGACACCCAGGATTCGGCCACCGGCAGGTTCGCCGCCGCCATGGCCGTGCGGTAGCCCCGCAGGCGCTCGGTCGCCGTGTGGATGCGGGGGTGGTCGCCGATGAACCCGATCCGGCGGTGGCCGCCCGCGATCAGGTGGGCGACCCCGTCCCGGGCGCCGCCGAAGCTGTCCGACAGCACCACGTCCGCATCGATCCGGCCCGCAGGGCGGTCCACGAACACCGTGGCCACGCCCGCCCGGATCTCCGGCTCCAGGTAGCGGTGGTCGTCCCCGGCCGGGATCACGATCAGGCCGTCCACCCGGCGGGCGCAGAGCGCGAGCGCCAACTCCCGCTCACGGTCCGGATCCTCGGCACTGGAACCGTTGATGAGCAGCGCCCCGTGCGCGCGGGCCACCTCCTCCACGGCCCGGTTGAGCGGCCCGTAGAAGGGATCGGCGAGGTCCTCCAGCACCAGGCCGACCGTGGCCGTGCGGCCCTTGCGGAGCACGCGCGCGCTGTCGTTGCGGCGGAAGCCCAGCGCCTCGATGGCCTCCTGGACCCGCCTCTCGGTGTCGGGGGTGACGCCCGGTTCGCCGTTGACCACGCGGGACACCGTCTTCAGGCCGACACCCGCCCTGGCCGCCACGTCCTTCATGGTCGGCCGGTTGCCGTAGCGGGGCTCGGACGGGCGGCGGGTCTGCGGCACGGTACGGAAACCTCCGGAGGCGATGTGTGGCGATGTGTGACGCGTGGCTGGTCAAAGCTCTGACCACGAGGATAAGCACTCGGCCGATAAGCGGGTTTCCGTGGCAGGGTGGTGCGGGCAAGCCACTGGGGGCTCTGGACGGGCCATGGGGAGAGGGGTAGACGTGATTGTCTGGATCAACGGCACCTTCAGCGCCGGAAAGACCAGCACGGCCCGCGAACTCGCCGGGCTCCTGCCGGACAGCACACTGTTCGACCCGGAGTTCATCGGCGACGCGCTCCGCGTGCTCCTGCCGCGCAAGCGCCTCGCGGAGGTCTCCGACTACCAGGACCTGCCCAGCTGGCGGCGGCTCGTCGTGGACACGGCGGCGGCGATGCTCGCGGAGCTCGGCGGGGTGCTGGTGGTGCCGATGACGCTGCTCAGGCAGGAGTACCGGGACGAGATCTTCGGCGGGCTGGCGGCGCGCCGGATACCTGTACGGCACGTGCTGCTCGCACCGGGGGAAACGATCCTGCGGCATCGCATCGCGACCCGCGAGGAGCCCGGGGCCGCCCATGACGTGGAACTGCGGGTGCGGCAATGGGCGTACGACCACATCCCCGTCTACCAGCAGGCGCTGGGCTGGCTCACGGCCGACGCGCACGTCATCGACAACGGCACGCTGAGCGTGCGGGAGACCGCGCAGCGCATCGCCGAAGCCCTGCGCACCGACACGGCCCGCGCCTGCGACATCGTCCAGACCCCGCATCCGACGGCGGAGACGGTGGCGGCCGGGGTGCTGCTCTTCGACGCCGAGGACCGGGTGCTGCTGGTGGATCCGACGTACAAGGCGGGCTGGGAGTTCCCGGGCGGCATCGTCGAGCCCGGCGAGGCGCCCGCACGCGCCGGGGTGCGCGAGGTCGAGGAGGAGCTGGGCCTCTCGCTCGTACGGCCCCCCGAGCTGCTGGTGGTGGACTGGGAGCCGCCGCTGCCCCCGGGGTACGGCGGACTGCGGCTCCTCTTCGACGGCGGCCGGCTCTCGGAGGCGGACACGGCGGAACTGCGGCTGCCCGGACCCGAGCTGAGGGCCTGGCGGTTCGTGACGGAGGCGGAGGCCGCCGGGCTGCTCCCGCGACAGCGGTACGAGCGGCTGCGCTGGGCACTGCGCGCGCGGGAGCGGGGCCGGCCGCTGTACCTGGAGGCGGGCCGCCCGACGCCGTAGCGGCCCTACGGGCGGGGCGTCGCCGCGGCCGCCGCGAAGAGCGCGGCGGCGGTGTCCGCCACCAAGGGGTCGCCGTGTCCGAAGCACGCCACCGCCGGGCACAGGTCCGCCAGCCGGCGGAAGGACCTGAGGGCCTCGGCCCGGTCCACGTTGAAGACCCCCAGCATCACCGGGCCGACGGCGGCGACGCAGTCACCGGTGAACAGCACGCCGTGCGAGGGCAGATGGACCCCGATGCTGCCCGGCGTGTGGCCCGGGGCGTGGACCGCCACGGCGCCGTCACCGAAACCGAGCGCCTCGCCGTCCTCCAACTCCCGGTCCACCGCCGTCGGCGGGGCTTCCGGCGCCGTCAAACCGTGTGTGTACAGCGGGAGTTCCCAGTCCAGCAGGTCCGGTTCCGGAACCGGGGCCTCGCCCCGGATCACGGGGGCGTCCAGCCGGTGCGCCAGCACCTGCGCACCCCAGCGGGCGGCGAGTTCACCCGCCGCGCCGACGTGGTCGCGGTGGCAGTGGGTCAGCACGATCCGCTCCAGCCGCTCCGGCCGGAGCCCGAGGGAGCGGATCGCCCCCTCGATCGCGGGCGCGCCGCCGGCGTGCCCGGCGTCGATCAGCGTCAGGGCGTCACCGTCGCGCCACAGGTACGCCTGACCGATGGGGAAGCGGAGCATGTGCAGCCGCCCGGGGAGTATCTCGACAAGATCCATACCCCGAACGTACGGGCGGCGCCCCCGCTCCCGGCCGACGGATCGCCGGGAGCGGAATACGCCGACAGCGCAGACCTCAGGCGCGCTTGGACTCCGCGTAGTTGACCAGGAACAGCGCCTCCGCGACCGACAGCCGCTCCAGCTCCTCCGGCGAGACGCTCTCGTTCACGGCGTGGATCTGGGCCTCCGGCTCGCTCAGACCGATCAGCAGCATCTCCGCCTCCGGGTACAGCGAGGTCAGCGTGTTGCACAGCGGGATCGACCCGCCCATGCCGCTGATCTGCATCTCCTGACCGGGGTACGCCGCCTGCAGCGCCTGCGCCATCGACGCGTACGCCGGGCTGCTCGTGTCCGCCTGGAACGGCTGGCCCTGGCCCACGACCTCCAGCTCCAGACGCGCCTTCCACGGGGTGTTCGCCACCAGGTGCGCCTCCAGCAGCTTGATGGCCTCCGTGGTGTCCACGCCCGGCGGAACGCGCAGGCTGATCAGCGCGCCCGCGCTCGCGTGCACCGACGGCGTCGCCCCGACCACCGGCGGGCAGTCGATGCCCAGCACCGTGACCGCCGGACGCGCCCACAGCCGGTCCGCGATCGTGCCCTCGCCGATCAGCTCGACCCCGTCCAGCACCTTCGCGTCGGCGCGGAAGTCCGCCTCCGGGTACTGCAGGCCCTCCCACACCGCGTCCGAGGCCAGACCGTCGACCGTGGTCGAACCGTCCGCCGCGCGCAGCGAGTCCAGCAGCCGGATCAACGCCGCCAGCGCGTCGGGCGCGGCCCCGCCGAACATGCCCGAGTGCAGGTTGCCGCCCAGCGTGTCGATCTTCACCTTGATCAGGGTCATGCCGCGCAGGGTGGCCGTCACCGTCGGCAGGCCGAGGCGGAAGTTGCCCGCGTCGCCGATCACGATGGTGTCGGCGACGAGCAGTTCGGGGTGCGCCTCGGCGTACTGCTGGAGGCCGCCGGTGCCCTGCTCCTCCGAGCCCTCGACGATCACCTTCACGCTCACCGGCACACCGCCGTTGGCCTTCAGGGCGCGCAGCGCGAGCAGGTGCATGATGAACCCGCCCTTGCAGTCCGCCGAGCCGCGCCCGTACCAGCGGCCGTCGCGCTCGGTCAGCTCGAAGGCCGGGGAGATCCAGGCGGCGTCGTCCAGCGGCGGCTGCACGTCGTAGTGTGCGTACAGCAGCACGGTCGGCGCGCCCTCGGGACCGGGCAGGAACCCGTACACCGACTGGGTGCCGTCGGGGGTGTCGAGCAGCGCCACGTCCTGGAAGCCCTCGGTGCGCAGGGCGTCGGCCACCCAGTTCGCCGCGGCCTCGCTCTCGCTCTTGGGGAACTGCGCCCAGTCCGCCACCGACTGGAAGGCCACCAGTTCGGTCAGCTCCTGCTTGGCGCGGGGCATCAGCGAGGCGATGGTCTCGGCGATCGGGTTGGGCGACATGGGCACGCTCCTCTTGGGTGCGACGTTGTTCCGTGTGTACGCCGCCGCATCCGCGGGGTGTGCGCATGGCGGTACGGCGAAAGTCAGCATCGATCCTCGCACAGAGGGGCGAGGTGGTCTCTCACCGTAGGATTTCCCCGGCATCGGGCAACAGGATGATCAGGAGCAGCAGCACATCGTGAGCAGCGAAAGCAGTGACGGCGTACCCGGCACGGCAGGGGAGACGCCCGGGGAGAGCGGCGGGGCCGGCGAGGTGTGGGACGTGGTCGTGGTCGGTGCGGGACCGGCCGGATCCTCGGCCGCGCACGCCGCGGCGGCGGCGGGGCGGCGCGTCCTGCTGCTGGAGAAGGCCGAGCTGCCCCGGTACAAGACCTGTGGCGGCGGCATCATCGGACCTTCCCGGGACGCCCTCCCGCCGGGCTTCGTCCTGCCGCTCAAGGACCGGATCCATGCGGTCACCTTCTCCCTGGACGGGAAGCTGACCCGGACCCGGCGCTCGAAGCAGACGCTGTTCGGGCTCATCAACCGGCCCGAGTTCGACGCGGCCCTGGTCGCGGAGGCCGAGAAGGCCGGCGCGACCGTGCGCACGGGGACGGCGGTGTCGCGGGTCGAGCAGCACGGCGCGGCCGTGCCGGACCGGCGTACCGTCGCCGTGGTCCTCGCGGACGGCGAGACCGTCCTGGCGCGGGCCGTGGTCGGCGCGGACGGCAGCGCGAGCCGGATCGGTGCGCACGTCGGGGTCGAGATGGACACCGTGGACCTCGGCCTGGAGGCGGAGATCCCCGTACCGGAGACGGTCGCCGCGGACTGGAAGGGCCGGGTGCTCATCGACTGGGGCCCGCTGCCCGGAAGTTACGGCTGGGTCTTCCCCAAGGGCGACACGCTCACCGTCGGGGTCATCTCGGCGAAGGGCGAAGGCGCCGCGACCAAGCGGTACCTGGAGGACTTCATCGCCCGGCTGGGGCTGGCCGGTTTCGAACCTGCCGTCTCCTCGGGGCACCTGACCCGCTGCCGCAAGCCCGATTCGCCGCTCTCGCGCGGCCGGGTGCTGGTGGCGGGCGACGCGGCGGGGCTGCTGGAGCCGTGGACGCGGGAGGGCATCTCCTTCGCGCTGCGCTCGGGGCGGCTCGCGGGGGAGTGGGCGGCGAAGATCTCCGAGGCGCAGGACGCGGTGGACGCGCGGCGCCAGGCGCTCAACTACGCCTTCGCCGTCAAGGCCGGGCTGGGCGTGGAGATGGGTGTCGGCAAGCGGATGCTGACGGTCTTCGAGGCCAAGCCGGGGTTCCTGCACGCCGCGATCACCGGCTTCCGGCCGGCCTGGCGGGCCTTTGCCCGGATCACCCGCGGCTCGATGACGCTGGCCGACATGGTGCGTGCGTACCCGCTGGCGCGCAAGGCCCTGCACCTGGTCGACGCCCGCCAGTCGCGATCCCGCCCGCGCGCCTGACCCGCGACCCCCGCGCGGGGCCCAACCCGGCCCCGCCGGCGGCGCAGCCGGGGGTCCGGACCCGGCCCGGCGCCCGTCCCCCGACTGCGCGGCCGGGGGTCGTCCGCCAACGGCGCGGCCAGGATCCGGTCGGTGAGTCCGGCCCCGACCCGGCCCGGCCGTCGAAGAGTCGGCCCCGACCCAGCCCCACCCGCCTGGGTGCGGCCGGGGGCCCGCCGGGGAGTCGGCCCCCGAACCCGGCACCCGGACCGGCCCGCCGGGGGCGCGGTTGGGACGCAGCCGGTAGTACGCCGGGGGGCCCGAGACCCGGATCGGCCCGTCTGGGTCCGGCGGGGGGCCCGCTGGGGAGTCGGGCTCCGGTCCCGGAACTCGGATCGGCCCGTCGGGGGTGAACAACAGTCGTATTTTTCATCAGTAGTTATCTGCCTTCATCAGCTCTTATCCTGATGGCGTGAAGCTTTCCGAGTAGGCGGCGCGCAACGGTGTGCACTACCAGACCGCATGGGCCTGGGCGAAGGAGGGCCGTATGCCGGTCCCTGTCGTGCAGACGCCGTCCGGTATGTGGCTGGTTGAAGAGTCCGCTCCCGAGATCGGCGGGCGGACGGTGGTGTATTGCCGTGTTTCGTCCGGTGACCAGAAGGCGGATCTTGACCGGCAGGTCTCCCGTGTCGTCCGGGGGGCCAACGGGCTGGGGCTCGCCGTTGCCGAGGTTGTGACCGAGGTCGGGTCGGGACTGAACGGGAAGCGGCGGAAGCTGCACCGTGTCCTGTCGGACCCTGCCGTTGCCGTCATCGTCGTGGAGCATCGCGACCGGCTGGCCCGTTTCGGTGTCGAGCATCTGGAATCGGCATTGTCGGCTTCCGGCCGACGCCTGGTGGTGCTCGATCCGCAGGAGACGACCAGCGACCTGGTCCGGGACATCACCGAAGTCCTCACCTCGATGTGTGCCCGGCTGTATGGGCCGCGAGCGGCGAAGAACCGGGCCGCACGCGCTATCGCCGGGGCCACCGCCCCGGCGGCGGAGACGGCCGGGTGAGCGGGGCGGAGCCTGCCGGGAGCGGGAAGAACGAAGCGCCGGGGGTTCGAGGCGCGGCCCGGCTTTCACGTCGTGGGCCACAGACTCGCCCTCGACCCCAACGCGTCCGCCCTGCAGGCTCTGGCCTCGCATTGCGGGGCGGCGCGCGTCGCCTACAACTGGGCGGTGCGGCATGTGCTGGCGAGTTGGTCGCAGCGCGCAGCGGAGGAGACCTACGGCGTCCCCGAGGCAGAGCGCGTTCCGTGGCGGTCGTGGTCGTTGCCGTCGTTGCGGAAGGCGTTCAACGAGGCCAAACACACGGACCCGTTCCTGCGGGAGTGGTGGGCGGAGAACTCGAAGGAGGCTTACAACACCGGCCTCGCGAACGCTGCCGCCGCGTTCGACAACTACGCCAAGTCCAGGCGCGGCGAGCGTAAGGGCGCCCGGATGGGCAGGCCCCGTTTCAAGTCGAAGCGGAAGGCTCGCCTGGCGTGCAAGTTCACCACCGGCACTATCCGCCTCGATGACCGGCGGCATATCGTCCTGCCCCGCCTCGGCCGGATCCGCCTCCACGAGGACGTCCAGCCCCTCGTGGACGCGATCGCCGAAAGCGGGACGCGGATTCTGTCGTTGACGGTGCGGTTCGAGCGGGGCCGCTGGTTCGCGGTCCTGCAGACCGAGGAACGTCAAACCATCGCCCCTGCCAACCGGCCTGGCACGGCGGTTGGGATCGACCTCGGCGTGAAGACTCTCCTCGTCATGGCGGACTCGGCCGGCGAGGTCCGCGAGGTCGCGAACCCCAAGCACTACGGCCAGGCACTCACGCAGCTCCGGAAGGCCTCCCGGACCGTCTCCCGCCGACGCGGCCCGGACCGGCGCACCGGACAGGCCCCGTCCCGTCGCTGGGAGAAGGCCAACGCGGTCCGTAACCGCGTGCACCACCGGGTGGCGAACCTGCGGGAGAACCATCTCCACCAGGCCACCGCGCGTATCCCTGCCGAGTACGGCACCGTCGTGGTCGAGGACCTCAACGTGAAAGGCATGGTCCGCAACCGGCGTCTGTCCCGCCGTATCTCCGACGCGGCGTTCGGGGAGCTGCGGCGCCAGCTCACCTACAAGACCCAGCGCCACGGTGGACGTCTGATCGTCGCCGACCGCTGGATGCCCTCCTCGAAGACCTGCTCCCGCTGCGGTGTGGTGAAAGCCAAGCTGCCCCTCGGCGTGCGTGTCTTCGAGTGCGACGCCTGCGGACTCGTCCTGGACCGGGACGCGAACGCAGGCCACAACCTGACCGCCCTCGCGGCGGCCAGCCGTAAAACGGGTACCGGAGTGGCCGGAGACCCGGGCCCCGCCCTGGTAGTGGTGCCGAAGCCTCGTGGAGCCAAGCAGAAGACCCGCACCGCCCGAACCCGCAAGGGGACGGGCACGCGGGCAGCTGGCGCAACACCCCACCAGGGGACGGAAACGAGAGATCGTCGACAGGACACCAGGCGCGAGCAACTCGCGCTCTGGTGACACCGTCACGAACCTTCCGGACGGAAACGCCCGGAATACTGAGAGTCGCTGAGACTCGAAGCAACGGTGTGGTTGGGCCGTAGGCGGTAGTGCGCTGGGGGTGGGCCCTAAGACTTGGATCGGCCTGTCTGGGTGCGGCCGGGGGGCCCGCTGGGGAGTCGGGCTCCGGACCCGGCACCCGGACCGGCCCGTCGGCGGTTGGGTCGTAGGCGGTAGTCCGCCGGGGGCCCGAGACCCGGACCGGCCCGTCGGGAACCATCGGGGAGTCGGGGCCCCGGTCGGCACGCCCCGGCGAACTCCCGAGCGGAATCCCGGCCTGACGCCCGGCCGAACTTGCGGCGGGACGCCAAGTGTCCCTCGGGCTGGGGGCCGGGACTTCGGTCGCGAGTTCGACCGTGATCGCGAGGCAGGCCGGGAGCGTGCTGGGGAGTCGGCGCGGGCTCCAGGCCGGAAGGCCGGTCAGACTGCGGGCCAGGCGTCCGGCCGGGGAGCCCAGTCGGGAGGCAGGCCGTGAGTGCGGTCGCCAGGCAGGCCGGGAGCCGGTCGGGGGGTTGGGGTGGGCTCCGGGTCGGGAGTCCGGGTGGGGTGTGGGGCGGGGGGTCGGGTGCCTGGCGGGGTGGGTGTTGGGGGCGGGTCATGCGGTGACGGTGATGCGGAAGACCGGGTGGTCCTTGGAGGTGGCCTGGAGTTCGGCGTCGGAGGACTTGGCGGTGACGCCCTGGAAGAACCGGTTGACCTCCCAGCCCCACTTCTCCAGGTAGCCGCGCAGGATGACGGCCTTCTCCGCGGGGTCGGTGACCTCCGTGACGGTGAAGGCGCGCACCTTGCGGCCCACGCGCAGTTCGCCGCCGCCCGCGACGCGCATGTTGCGGACCCACTGGGAGTGGCCGCGGGCGGACACCAGGTACTGGTCCCCGCCCTGGGTGAACGGGTTGACCGGGATCCGCTGCATCTGGCCGGACTTGCGGCCGCGGACCGACAGCTCGGCCGAGCCGGCCAGGCTGAGTCCGAGGCGGGCCAGCTTTCCGAAGAGCGAGTTGAAGCGGGTGGCGAAGGGGCTGGCCTGGACGTAGTACGGGGTGGGCGCGTTCATGATGGCCTCCGAAGCGGTTGGGAGAGCACTGCTCTCGCTTGAGATCAGTGTGCACGGATCGGTGCGCTGAATCAAGAGCACTGCTCTCGAAATGGTGCAGTGGTCTGTTTTTTGTGCAGTGCTCCGCCTGCGTGGCACACTGGCTCACATGAGCACCGTGCGAGGGGCCAGGGAACGGGCCCGCATCGAGGTAACAGCCGCCATCAAGGACGAGGCCCGCCGCAGGCTCGCGGCTGAGGGCGCCGCCAAGCTCTCGCTGCGCGCCGTCGCCCGCGAACTGGGCATGGTCTCCTCCGCCCTCTACCGCTACTTCCCCAGCCGCGACGAGCTGCTGACCGCGCTCATCATCGACGCCTACGACAGCGTCGGCGCCGCCGCGGAGCAGGCCGACGCCCGCTCCCTCGCCGCGGCCGGCACGCCCCGGGCGCGCTGGATCGCCGTCTGCGAGGCCGTACGCGCCTGGGCGCTGGAGCACCCGCACGAGTACGCGCTGATCTACGGCTCACCGGTCCCCGGGTACACCGCCCCGCAGGACACCATCGGCCCCGCCTCCCGCGTCGGCAACGCCCTCATCGGCATCGTCCGCGCCGCCCACGAGGGCCGCGGCCTCGCCCTGCCCCCGCTCCCCGCCGAACTTCGGCCCGAAGCCGCCCGTATGACCGCGGACTTCGCCCAGGGCCTGCCTCCGGAGGTCACTGCCGCCCTGGTCGCCTCCTGGGCGCAGCTCGTCGGGCTCGTCTCCTTCGAACTGTTCGGCCAGTTCAACCGCGTGGTCGAGGACCGCGCCGCCTTCTTCGCGCACGCCGCCGGCCAACTGGCCTACGGGGTAGGGCTGTCCACCGCCGGGTGACCATTGCGGTCCGCGGCGGGCGGGCGCCCGTCAGCTCCGGCTCGCGGCCGCGTCGGCCGGGGCGTCGGCGTACCGCGAGCTCCGGCCGTACGGTGCGAACAGGTGCCGGGCCAGGGCGAGTACGGCGAGTACCGCCACCAGTGCGCACACGCCGTACCAGCCGGCCCGGCCGTAGACCCGCACCCCGATCCAGGAGCCTGCGCTGCCGCCCAGGTAGACGCAGGTCATGTAGGCGGTGTTGAGCCTGCTGCGGGCTTCGGGCCGCAGGGCGAAGACCCGGGCCTGGTTGGCGACCATGCCGCACTGCATCGCGACGTCGAGCAGCAGCGTGCCCAGGACCAGGGCGGCCAGGCCCGGTGCACCGCCCCCGGCGCCCAACGCGAGGATCGCGGCCGAGGCGAGGACTCCGACCATGCAGGCGAGGTTCACCGGATCGGACCCCCGGCGGTCGACCACGCGCCCGGCGAGCGGTGTGCAGAACATGGTCGCGGCGCCGACCAGGGCGAGCGCCCCGACCGCCTGCGCGCCCATCCCGTACGCCGGACCGGTGAGCAGGAGCGCCAGGCAGGTCCACACGGCCGAGAACCCGGCGAAGACCGCTGCCTGGTACGAGCAGGAGCGGCGCAGTTCCGGTTCGGTGCGCAGCAGGCGCAGCGAACCGGCCAGGAGCGCCGGGTACGTCTCGCGCGAGGCCGGAGCCGGGGCCAGAGCCGGAGCCGAGGCCAGAGTCGGGGCTGAGGCCGAATCCGAAGCCCGAGGAGCCGTCACCGGCAACGCCACGGCCAGGACGGTCGCGAGGAGCAGGACCGCGGCCGCGGCCACCAGGTACGGGGCCCGCCAGCCCAGCCATTCGCCGAGGGCCCCGCTGAAGCTACGGGCCAGCAGCATGCCGCCGATCGACCCGCTCAGCAGGGTGCCCATCACCGCTCCGCGGCGATCGGCGGCCACCAGCCCGGCCGCGAGGGGGGCGATGACCTGCGCGGCCACGGTGGTGACGCCGACGAGTACGGCGGCCGCGGCGAGGGCCGCGAGGGAGGGAGCGCAGCCGGCGGCGAGCAGGCCGGCGCCGGTGAGGGCGAGCAGGGTGACGAGGAACGAGCGGTGCGGGAGCCGGTCGCCGAGCGGTACGAGCAGGAACACCCCAGCGGTGTAGCCGACTTGGGTGCAGGTCACCACGAGCGCGGCCGAATCGGGGGAGACGCCCAGGTCGGCGGCGATCAGCGGGCTGACGGCCTGCGGGAAGTAGATGTTGCCTACGGCGACGGCGCAGGTCACGGCCAGGATCAGGACCATCCGGTGTGTCATGCGCCGAAGTCCACGGCACCGGCGCCGCCGGGCCAATCGATGTAGCGTACGGCTTAATGATCAGCTACGTGCTCGGAGTCGACGACCTCGCGGACACGCGGTTCGCCGTATCGCCCCTGCAGGAGACCGTCCTCAGCCTGCGGGTGCTGCGCGATCCGGGCCTGTCCGCGCTGCACCTTCCCTGGCGCAGGTCCGTCCTGGCTTCTCTCGGCTCCCTGGGCGAAGCCGGGGAACCCGCTGCGCTCGACACCGCCCTGCTGCTGTCCCTGGTCTCGGCGCGGCGCACGATCCCCGACTTCCTGACCCCGCGGCCGACGAGCTTCGCACCGGCCTTCGAGGAGGAGCTGGAGTGTGTCCGCCGGACCTCCCCGGAACTGGTCCGCCGCGATCTGCTGGCCGCGCACGCGCCGGACCCGCTGCCCGAACCCTTGCGGGCCGCCACCGCCACCGCCACCGCCACCGCCACCGCCATCGCCGACGCCGATGCGCCCGTCATCCGGCTCCGCGACAGCGTGTGCGAACTCCTGCGGCGGTACTGGGAGATCGCCATCAAGCCGATGTGGCCGCAGATGCGGCTGCTGCTGGAAGCCGACATGACCCACCGGGCGCGCCAACTGGCCGTGGGAGGTGCCCGCCTGCTGTTCTCCGACATGCACCCGAACCTGCGCTGGCAGAGCGGCGTACTGCACATCGACAAAATGATCGGCAGGCACAGCGTCGCGGCGTCCGGCCGAGGGCTGCTGCTCGTACCGTCCGTGTTCGCACACAAGCCCGCGCCCCCGGTCAGCCCGGAGGAACCGCCGCTGCTGGCCTATCCCAGCCGGGGGGTGGCGACCCTGTGGGCCCCGGCGCCCATCGCGGACGCACCCGCTCTCGTGGCCCTGCTGGGCGCGCCCAGGGCGGGACTGCTGCACCTCCTCGAAGAGCCGCTGGCCACCGTCGAGATCGCGCGCCGCCTGAGGGTGACCCCGAGCGCCGTGTCCCAGCACCTGCGCGTCCTGTACGACACGGGCCTGGTCACCCGGGCGCGCAGTGGCCGGCAGGTCCTGTACCGCCGCAGTCCCCTCGGCGACCGGCTGGCCGGCGAGCGTTCCCCCGGCCCGCGTTGACGCCGCGCCTGGTCCCCGGCCCGCGTTGACGCCGCGCCTGGTCCCCGGCCCGCGTTGACGTCGCGCAGGGTCCCCGGCCTCACCACCGCTGCCGGGTCAGCCGGCGGTGAGCGTCACGCAGGGCAGGCCGACGCTCGCACCGCCCCGGAAGCCTTCCGCGCACAGCCGGGTGCCCGCCGGGAATTGGCGCTGCGGGTACGCCTGGTCGCGGTAGGTTCGGAACTTGGCGACGTCCTCGACCTTGGTGCGGGCGCTCCAGCCGTCGGTGGTCCACACCCGTGCGGAGATCCGGTTCGGCTGATTGGTGTTGGTGACCGACACCTCCACCCTGCCCAGGTACGTCCCGGTGTCGTAGGTCTCGATGCAGACGGAGTGGTTGCACCACTTGCCGTCGGCCACCGCTGGTGGGCCGGCGGTGAAGACGCCGCCAAAGGCCGCAGCGACCGTGGCAATACCCGTAACGATCTTTCGGAGGGTGGTCATGGCTGCGATAACGACCAGGCCAGGACCTTGTCACGCGCACCCCCGAGGTGATCCCGCAGCTGCGGGCGATCGTTCGCTTTTCTGTTCCTCATACCAAAGGGAACGGTTCTGCGGTGCGCGCCGGGGCGGCCGTCTAGTGTTCCTCGGGTCGCGCCCCTTGCCGCCGCCGGAGGAACCGCCATGGCTCGCGCCGCGAGAGCCCTGTACGCCGTTGTCGTCACCCTGTTACTCGCCTCCCCGGCGCCCGCCGTGACCGCCTCGGCGAGCGCGGCCCGCCCCGGGGCTCCGGAGGCCGCGGCAGCACCCGCGCCCGCGCCCGCGCCCGCGCCCGCGCCCGCGCCCGCGCCCGCGCCCGCGCCCGCACCCGCACCGTCGGTGACGCCGACCCCCCGGACACCCGGCGTACGGGGCCTGGAGATAGGCGTCCCCGCGTACGCGTGGGCCGACGCCCCCATGCTCGGCGACCTCACCGCCACCGGCCCGGCCGCCTCCGTGGTGGTCCTCAACCCCGGGAACGGCGACGCCCCCTTCGACGCCTCCTGGCGCGCCCGCGCCGACGTCCTGCGCGGCGGGACCACCGCCACCGGCGAGAAGACCAAGGTCCTCGGCTACGTCCACACCGATCACGGCAACCGCGACCCCGCGGCCGTCAGGGCCTCGGTCGACAACTACCTGAAGGCCGGCGACGGCCGTCTCCACGTGGACGGGATCTTCTTCGACGTCGTCAGCCGCGATTGCGGCCCCGCCAACGCCACCCGCGACCACTACGCGGAACTGCGCCGCTACGTCCAGGACACCATGCGCGCCGTCGACCGCGCCGCGCCCGACCTGGTCGTCAACAACCCCGGGACCGCCATCGCCGACTGCTACCTGGAGCCCGGCCGCCGGACCGCCGACGTCTTCGTGACGTACGAGGACACCTACGCGGCCTACGCGGGCGGCGGTTGGCTCGGCGGCAACGTCTTCAACGACCTCACCGGCTACCGCGCCGGTACGGAACTCGACCCGACCGGCACCGCGTTCTGGCACCTCGTGCACGACGTCCCCGACGCGACCGCGATGCGCGCCACCCTTCGGACCGCCTTCGAGCGGGGCGCCGGCTACGCCTACGCCACCAGCGCGGACATGCCCAACCCGTGGGACACGAGCCCGGCGTGGCAGTACCGCCCGCAGACCTCGTACGCCGCCACCCTCGGCTGACGCGCTGCCCGCCCCCGGGGCCCCTAACGCCCGTCGTTCTCCGGGCGGCGGGAGAAGCGCCACAGGAGGTGGGTGACCCGTAGCAGGAACACCGCCGCTGCCAGGATCCCGCCCGCCACCGACAGGGCCCGGCCGACGGCGGGCGAGAGGTCGAAGGCCGGCACCGGGCCGTACACCGCCCCGAAGACGACGGCAGCGGCGAAGCATCCGCTGACGAACGCGTAGCCGATCTCGATGGTGATCGCGTCCCGGTCCGCCTGAGTACGTCGCCCCATGCGTGCAGTGTCACAGCGCGTGGCGCACCGTCACAAGGACGCCCTCTCGCCAACCGCTCAAATGCCGGCGGTGTCGCTCCACAGCCGGGCCAGCGCCAGATCACCCCTGACGCCCGGACCCGCCAGCGGCAGGCGGTTCCACAGCGCCGCGTACAGCCAGGACGCCTCGCCGGTCAGCTCGCAGTCCGCCGCCGCCGGTTCCCCGGCGGTGTCCCCCCGCACCGCACGGGCCGGCTCCGGCGACAGCAGTACGTTCCACACCGCGCCCGTGTCGGCGGCGTGGACCCGGACCAGCCGCGGCTCCGGGGTACGCACCCGGCTGCGCGGCCGCGCGTGGAAGCCGGTCAGCAGCTCGTCCACCCCGTCCTCCGCGAAACCGGGCTCCACCGGCGAGTACGCCGCGCCCAGGGCCGCCTCGGCGTCCATCCGGTGCACCGTGGTCTCGTGCGCCTGGCGCCGGGCCCAGAACGCCAGCGGCGAGGGCGGAGCCGTCGGCAGGAAGGTCCAGCACTGCACATCTGCCGGGGCCTCGCTCAGGGTCCGCACCAGCGCCGCGTGCCCCTCGCGGAACCAGGCCAGCAGCTCGGCGCCCACCAGCTCCGGCGCCTCCGGGAACGGCCCGGGCTCCACCTGGGCCTCCCTGACGTACCCGGCGGCCCAGCGGTGCACCGAGCCGGTGTGCCGCAGCAGATCGGCCACCCGCCACTCCGGACACGTGGGCACCAGGGCGTCCGTACCGGCCTGTTCGGCGACATCGGCGAGCAGTTCGCCCTCACGGGCCAGCGTCTTCACGTACTCGGTGATCTCCATGCCCGGAGTCTGCCAGCCGGCACCGACAATGGGAGGCATGAACGGGGAGCTCTTCCCGCGCGAGCGCACCGAGATCGCACCCGGTGCCGTGCACGTGCCCGACTGGCTCGGACCGCGCCGGCAGCGGGAGTTGCTGCACGCCTGCCGGGAGTGGGCCCGCCCGCCCGCCGGGCTGCGCACCGTCCACACCCCGGGCGGCGGGACGATGACCGCCCGGCAGGTGTGCCTCGGCCTGCACTGGTACCCGTACGGCTACGCGAGCACCGCCGTGGACGGCGACGGGGCGCCGGTCAAGCCGATGCCCGGCTGGCTCGCGGAGCTGGGGCGGGCCGCGGTGGCCGCCGCGTACGGAGCCGGTGCGTATGGGACCGCCGCGTACGGGGAGGCGTCCGACGGCGGGGTGCCGTACGCGTACGACATCGCGCTGATCAACTTCTACACCGGTGACTCCCGGATGGGCATGCACCGCGACGCCGAGGAGAGGTCCCCCGCGCCGGTCGTCTCGCTCAGCCTGGGTGATTCCTGCCTCTTCCGCTTCGGCAACACCGCCTCGCGCGGGCGTCCGTATCGGGACGTCGAGCTGCGCAGCGGGGATCTGTTCGTCTTCGGCGGGCCGAGCCGACTGGCCCATCACGGGGTGCCGAAGGTCCTGCTCGGCACCGCGCCGCCCGGTCTGGGGCTGACCGGGCGGCTGAACATCACGCTCCGGGTCGGCGGGCTGGGTTAGCCGGCGGCGTCCGGGACCCCCCGATCATGCGAGGATCGCTGTCATGAACGGCAACGGGGCCCCGCCGCGGGTGGGGGATGTGACCACGGGGTCCACCGCTTCCACGAGTGCGTCCGAGAGCGCATCCGCAAGCGCTTCCACGAGGACCAAGCTGGAGCGCGGCCGCGGTGCGCTCGGCCCGGCACTGGAGCTCGTCCACACCGGCCGGGCCCCGACGCGGGCCGTACTGACGGCCGAGCTCGGTGTCACCCGGGCCACCGCCGGAGCCGTCGCCGCCGAGTTGGAGGCGCTCGGGCTGATCCGCGTCGACTCCCGCCCCGGTGGTGCGGGCGGCACCCAGGGCCGGCCCTCGCACCGGCTCTCGGTGGACGAGAACGGCCCGGTGGCGCTGGCCGCGCAGGTGCACTCGGACGGCTTCCGGGCCGCGCTGGTCGGCCTCGGCGGCCGGATCGTCGCCACCGCCCCGGGCAAGGTCACCGTCTCCGCCGACCCGGCCCAGGTGCTCGGCGCGGTCGTCGAGGCGGGCGCCGCGCTGCTCGCCGAGTCCGGGCGGCGCTGCATCGGCGCGGGCCTCGCGGTGCCCTCGGCGGTCGCGGAGCCGGAGGGTACGGCGCTCAACCCGCTGCACCTGGCCTGGCCCGCCGGGGCCCCGGTACGGGCCATCTTCGCCGAGTGCGTGAAGGCCGCCGGGATCGACGGCCCCGCCCTGACCGGCAACGACGTCAACCTGGCCGCACTCGCCGAGCACCGGCACGGCGCGGGCCGCAGCGCCCAGCACCTGCTGTGCGTGGCCACCGGGCACCGCGGGGTCGGCGGGGCGCTGGTGCTGGACGGCCGCCTGCACAGCGGGAGTTCGGGCCTGGCCCTGGAGGTGGGCCACCTCACAGTGAACCCGGAGGGGCGGGCCTGCCACTGCGGCGGCCGCGGCTGCCTGGACGTGGAGGCCGACCCGCTGGCCTTCCTCACCGCGGCCGGACGCACGCCCGGCCCGGAGGTCTCGCTGCTCCAGCAGGCTCGCGACCTGTTGCGGGACGAGCCCGCGGAGCCGGCGGTACGGGCCGCGGTCGAGGAGCTCATCGACCGGCTCGGCCTGGGCCTGGCGGGCCTGGTCAACATCCTGAACCCGGACCGGATCATCCTGGGCGGTCTGCACCGGGAACTGCTGTACGCCGATCCGGAGCGGCTGCGCGCGGTGGTCGCCGACCGCAGCCTGTGGGGGCGCAGCGGGGGTGTGCCGATCCTGCCGTGCACGCTGGACCACAACAGCCTGGTCGGCGCCGCGGAGCTGGCCTGGCAGCCGGTGCTGGACGACCCCCTGGGGACGCTGGGCGCGGCGGCCTGACGCGGGCGCCGGGGCGCGTGTGCGGGGCGCGGGGGCGCGGGGCGCTCCGCCGCCCGTGCGGCCCTGCGCCTTCGCCGCCTCGGCCGGCCCCGCGCGCGGGCTCGCACCCCGCGCCGCCCGGGCCGTCGCGTCCCGTGGGCCGCGCGTCCCGTACCGCTCCGTGCGCTACCCGGGCCCGGGGCCGACCGGGACCGCCACCGGCAGGCCGGTCGCCAGGGTCTCGGGGGAGACGGCGGCCAGTGCCGCCCGGGCGGGATCCCGTACAGGCTCCGCACAGATGCCCGGAGGTGCTGTCGGCGCCGCCCGGGCCGGGGTGGCGCGCAGGGAGAACCAGACGGCCTTGCCGGTGCCGTCGGCGTGCCGTCGCGCCCCCCACGTCTCGCTGACCGCCTCCACGAGCGCGAGGCCGCGCCCGGAGGTCTCCAGGGCGTCGGCCTCGAGTTCGCGCCGCACGGGCAGCCGCGGGTCGCTGTCGCAGACCGAGACGGTCAGGCGCCCGAGGCGCAGTTCGATCTCGACCGTGCAGGTCTTGTGCGGCTGCGCATGGCGGTGGACGTTGCTGAGCAGCTCCGTCACGCCGAGTGCGGCTCGGTCTATGAGCGGGTCGAGCTGCCAGTGGCGCAGTTGCGCCGAAACGATCCTGCGGATCTGGCCGATCCGCAACGGCAAGGCCTGCAGTTCGACGACGCAGTGCCTGCGGGAATGACTTATCACGGCTGCGACTCCCCGACATGAGTGTTACGGGTGCTGCACCCTCGGTAATGCCCCACCAGGGTCACCCACCGTGCGCATCTATGCAACCGAAAGCGATCGAAAGCAATCCGCATAGATACCCAAAGTGACCGTTTGTGCAGGTGAGGGGGGTACATTGCGAAAGCAAGGCTGCGGAGAAAACGCAGCGGCCACCCCGAGCAAGGGCCGCGGAATCGCACGGGCGCGGAAACGCACCGCTTGCGGACGGCTTGCGGAAACGCACGGTTCAGCACACGCACGAAGGAGCACGGCGCCATGAGCACCACCGGTACGACCGCCACGACCGTCGACGTCGACCGCAGCGACGCGGACTACCGCGCCTGGCTGAAGGAGGCCGTCCGCAAGGTGCAGGCGGATGCCAACCGCTCCGCCGACACCCACCTGCTGCGCTTCCCGCTCCCCGAGGCCTGGGGCATCGACCTGTACCTCAAGGACGAGTCCACCCACCCGACGGGCTCCCTCAAGCACCGCCTCGCGCGGTCCTTGTTCCTCTACGCCCTGTGCAACGGCTGGATCCGCCCCGGCCGCCCGGTCATCGAGGCCTCCTCCGGCTCCACCGCGGTCTCGGAGGCGTACTTCGCCAAGCTGATCGGCGTGCCGTTCATCGCGGTCATGCCGCGCACCACCAGCCCGGAGAAGTGCCGGCTCATCGAGTTCCACGGCGGTGAATGCCACTTCGTCGACGACTCGATGAAGATGTACGAGGAGTCGGCGCAGCTCGCGGCCCGCACCGGCGGGCACTACATGGACCAGTTCACGTACGCGGAGCGGGCCACCGACTGGCGCGGCAACAACAACATCGCCGAATCGATGTTCCAGCAGCTGAAGCTGGAACGTTTCCCCGAGCCCGCGTGGATCGTTGCCACCGCGGGCACCGGCGGCACCTCCGCGACCATCGCCCGCTACGTGCACTACATGCAGCACGACACCCGCATCTGTGTCCCGGACCCGGAGAACTCCTGTTTCTTCGACGGCTGGACGAACCACGACGCGCACGCGAGCAGCGACTGCGGTTCGCGCATCGAGGGCATCGGCCGGCCCCGCATGGAGCCGAGCTTCGTGCCCGGTGCGATCGACCGGATGATGAAGGTCCCCGATGCGGCGAGCGTCGCCGCCTGCCGCGCGCTGGAACAGGCCATCGGCCGCAAGGCGGGTGGCTCGACGGGTACCGGCCTGTGGAGTTCCCTGAAGATCATCTCGGAGATGGTGGCGGAGGGCCGCACGGGCAGCGTCGTCACCCTGCTCTGCGACCCGGGCGACCGCTACCTCGACAAGTACTACTCCGACTCCTGGCTCGCGGCGCAGGGGCTCGACATCGCGCCGTACGCGAAGACGATCGAGACCCTCCTGACGACCGGCGTCTGGCGCGAGCCCGCGGCCTGAGCGCGAACGGCCCCTGGCCCCGCCGGGAGCGGGGTTGGCGCAGTCGCTGTCGGCGCCCACGGCCACGGCACTAGGCTGTGCGGACTTCGGCCGCGGGGGTCGCGGTGGAGTCTCGGGGGAGCCATGCCGGAGCCGGTCGACCAGCCTGTGGGATCCGGAGCGGGCGGAGCGCCGACCTGCCCGCGGTGCGGCCGCGAGGACTGGGTCTCGGGGGTCAGCGCCGCCTACCTCGCCGCGAGCTCCGAGCTCCGCACCGAGAGCGGGCGCGGCGAGGACTCGTCGGTCACCACCCGCGAGGAGAACTCGGCGATGGCACGGGCGCTGTCCCCGGCCCCGCCCGAGCCGTCGGGCAACGCGCGCTCCTGCACCGCGTCGGGCTGCGGCACGGTCCACTTCTCCGGCGAACCGGGCCTCACCCTGCAGGAGTTCCGTACGCGCGTCTGGACGGCGGGCGGCTACGGCGACCTGGTCCGCAAGCACCCGGCGGTCTGAAACGGGCACCGCCCCGGCCGGCGGGCACCCGCCGGCCGCCGCGGTTCGTGGCTACTGACCCGCTTCGCGCCTGGCGGCGAGCCTGAGGTCCAGGGCGCGGACCGCCGAGCGGAAGGAGCTGCCCAGCCCCGGGCGGGCGGCGGTGAGGCCGAGGCGGAAGGGGGCCGAGCCGTCTGCGGCGAAGGTCCAGCGGACGTCGGTGCCCGGCCCCGGGCCGACCGGGGCGAGCCGCCACTCCTCCAACAGTGCGCGCACCCCGGGGACGTTGGTCTCGTCGACCCGGTACGCGTAGCGCTGCCCGGGATCCGACGCCATGATCGCCTCCTGGAACCGGGCCCCGCCCAGCAGCTTGATCTCGCGGCCGGCCCCGCCGTGCGTGGGGCGGGCGAGGGTGACGGCCCTGAACCAGCGCGGCCAGCCCTCGACCTCCTCGGCCAGCGCCCGGTAGAGGTCCTCGGGTCCCGCCGCGGCGTGGGTGGTGAACGTGAGTCGCACCGGGGCGTCCTGGACGAAGTCCAGCCCCACCGGACGGAGTCGACGAGCCATGGCGGTACTCCCTGAAGGTGAGGAGTGGAACGTGCGTGCGGGTCACCATAACTGGCGGATCGTCAGATGTCCGCCGCGGGGCGGATTCCCGCGGTACGGCACCTGGGCAGGAACGACCGCGCGCGGGATGCTGGACCTGCGCCGATCCCGCCCCCCGCCAGCGGAGGCCGCAGTGCCGGATGCCGTTGACCCCTCCGATCCTGCCACCGTCCCCGTCCCCGTCCCCGTCTCTGCCCTCGTCCCTGTCCCCGTCTCTGACCCTGCCACCGTCCCTGCCCCCGTCCTTGCTGCCGCCCCTGTGCCCCCGCCGGCGCTGGAGCTGCTCGTGCACGGCGTTGCCGGCGACCCGCCCGGGGAGTTGCTCGGCGACCCGCGTACCGTGCGGGTCACCGGCGACTCCATCGCCGCCGTCTTCCGGCGCACCGACGACGCCGACGCCGAGGCCCACCCCGAGCGGTACGCCGACAGGCCCGTGCCCGAGGCCTACTGCTGGTCCCGGCTCACCTCCGGCAACGGCGCCCGCGCGCTGTGGCTGCTGCTCCTGCCGTTCATGGTGGCCAACCTCGCCCACTGGGCCCGCCCGGCCGGACGTGGCGCGCCGCGCGCGGTGCGGACGTACGGGGTGCTCGTGCGGCTCATCGCGCTCAGCCTCACGGTGCTGCTCATCGCGGCCGCCTGCGAGGTCGCGCTCGACCTGTTCGCCTGGCAGAGCGCCGCCGCGCCCCTCGGACCCGCGTTCCTGCGACCCGGCACCTGGTGGGGCCAGCCCGGGCGCCGCCTCGCGGTCGGGGCGCTGGTGCCGCTCGCGCTGACCGGGCTGCTCTGGTACCTGTCCAGCCGCACGTGGAGCGCCTACGAGTCCCAGCCGCCGCCCGCCGCCACCGACCCGACCCCCGCCACCGGCCCCGGCCCCGACCCCGCCGCCGAGGGCGCGCCCGCGCTCGGCCGGCCCGGATTCTGGTACGGGCGCCGGCTCGTGGCCCGGCTGCGCGCGGCGCACACCGCCGCCGGGCTGCTCACGGTCGCCGCGGCCGTCGCCGCGCCCACCGCCCGGTACGACCGCCGGGCGGCCGCCCCCGTGCTCGAAGCCCTCGGCTGGACACTGCAGGCGCTGCTCGCCGCCGGTGCCGCCGTCGTGCTCTGGGTCGTCTGCCGGCGCGGCCGCACCGAGGCGCGGGCCGACCACCGCCTCGACCGGGCCGCCGTCACCCTGCTGCCCGGCGCCGCGCTCGCCCTGCTGGCCGCCGTCCTGCTCCACACCTGCTGGTCGCGGCCGGGCTGGACCGCCACCGGGCGGCTCCCCGGCGACCTCGCCTTCGGCGTGCTGATGCTGGGCCAGGGCGGCTGCGTGCTGGCGCTCGCCGCCGTCGCCTTCCACCTGCACCGCCGGGCGCCCGGCCGCGACCCCGCCGTCCTGTACGGCCTCGGCGGCCCGGCCGTGGCCATGCTCGGCTGCGCGCTCGGCGGGGTGATGTCCGGCGGGGTCGCCCAGCGCGTCGCCGACTGGCTGGGCGCGGGAGCCGCGCCCGGGCGGCTCGCACCGCCACCGCCCGCACCGCCCGTACTGCTGTCCTGGCAGGCCGCCGTACTGCCGCCGCTGCTCCTCGTACTCGTCCTGCTCGCCGTCCGGTTCGGGCTCCGCGGGGCCCGCGAGCGGCGCCGGGTCGCCCGGACCGTGGCCGCCGAGTACCCGGGGGAGACCCCCGACCGGTCGCGCAGCCGCCGGATCGCCGGGGCGAGGGCCGCCGCCGCGCTCACCGATTCCGCGCCCTGGTTCGTCGGCGCCGTCTCCGGGATCACCCTGCTGCTCGGTGCGGGCGCCCTCGCCGGAGCCTGGATCGGCGGCCGGGTCCCGGGCGAGGCGGCCCGCGGCGCCGGCCCGGTGCTGGAGACCGCCGCCCGCGCCGCGCAGGACGCCGGGTCCTGGCTCGTCGGCTTCGGCTTCGTGCTCTTCGTGACCTGGGGCCGGCGCGCCTACCGGGACCCCGCCGCCCGGCGCACCATCGGCATCCTGTGGGACGTCGGCACCTTCTGGCCCCGGGCCGCCCACCCCTTCGCCCCGCCCTGCTACGCCGAGCGCGCCGTGCCCGACCTGGCCTGGCGGATGACCGGCTGGACCGGCCGCACCGGGGGCCGCCTGGTGATCTCCGGCCACTCGCAGGGCAGCGTGCTCGCGGCGGCCGCCGTCTGGCAACTGCCCCCGCACGTGCGGCGCCGGGTGGCCCTGCTGACGTACGGGTCACCGCTCGGCCGGCTCTACGGGCGCTGGTTCCCGGCCTACTTCGGCCCCGGGCCGCTCACCGCGCTGCACGGCGAGGTCGACTGCTGGCGCAACCTCTGGCGCGCCACCGACCCCATCGGCGGCCCGGTGCTCCCCGGCACCGACCAGGCCGTGGACCGCGGCCCGCTGCCCGACCCGGTCGCCTACGGGCGCAGCGCGCGGCACCCGCTGCCCGCGCCGATCCTGGGCCACTCCGACTACCAGGCCGACCCCGCCTTCGCCGCCGAACGCGACGCGCTGCTCGCGCGGCTGGCGGCGGGCGCGCGGGCCGGCGTACCGGCCGCGAGGCTCAGTACGCAGCCGGCGCCACAGCCGGTACCGCCGGCGCCGGGAGCGCCGGCAGATCCGCCGGGAACAGCAGGGTGAGGTCGTCGGTACTCGGCTCCGACAACTGCGCCACCCGGCCCGCGTGCCGTTCGACCATCGACTCGAAGGTCTGGCGCGCGGTGCGGCCGTTGCCGAAGGCCGGGCCCTTGGGCAGGTCCGTGAAGTACTCCAGCAGGGCCTTGGCCGCGCCCTCGCCGAGCCGGTACTCGTGCTCCTCCGCCTGCTGCTCCACGATCCGCAGCAGTTCCCCCGGCCCGTAGTCCCCGAAGGTGATGGTCCGCGAGAACCGTGAGGCCACGCCCGGATTGACGGTGAGGAACCGGTCCATCTCCGCCGTGTACCCGGCGACGATCACCACCACCGCGTCCCGGTGGTCCTCCATCAGCTTCACCAGCGTGTCGATCGCCTCGCGGCCGAAGTCCCGGCCCGATTCCTCGGGCGCCAGCGCGTACGCCTCGTCGATGAACAGGACGCCGCCGCGGGCCCGGTCGAAGGCCTCCTGGGTACGGATCGCCGTGGAGCCGATGTGCTCGCCGACCAGGTCCACCCGCGACACCTCGACCAGGTGGCCGCGCTCCAGCACGCCGAGGGAGGCCAGGATCTCGCCGTACAGCCGGGCCACCGTGGTCTTGCCGGTGCCGGGGGAGCCGGTGAAGACCAGGTGTCGGCGCACCGACGCGGCCTTGAGGCCCGCCTGTTGCCGCCTGCGGCCCACCTCGATCATGTCGGTGAGTGCGCGGACCTCGCGCTTGACGCTGTCCAGCCCCACCAGCGCGTCGAGCTGGCCCAGCACTTCGCCGGAGCCGCGGGCCGCCGTCGCGGACGCGGCCGGATCCGCCTCGTCGGCCGGCCGCGGGGTGGGCACGTCCGCCGCGGCCCGTGCCACCGGGCCCTGCGCCGCGGACTCGGACACGGTACGGATCCCCGGCCGGGCCCCGGCGTGCCCGCCGGCCGAGGCCGACTGGGCGGCGAGCCGCGGCCCCGGCTCGTCGCTGGTGCACTCCACCGCGCTCGGGCCGTCCTCCGCGAACTCGTAGCCCCCGCGCGCGCAGCGCTCGGTGTGGCAGCGCTCCAGCGCGGTGCGGCAGCCGTCGAGGACGTGGAAGCCGAAGCCGGCGCTGCCCGTCACCCGGCAGGCCGTGAAACTGCCGCGGCCGCCCGCCGACACGTAGAACCCGGCCTCGGTGGGGGAGCTGACCGTGCACCGCTCCAGGACCGGATCGGCGCCCTTGGTCACGATCACGCCCGTCTGGACGGCGTCGACGGTGCAGTTGGCGACGGTGCCGCCGCTGCCGTGGTCGCGGAACCAGGCTCCCGTCGCGGCTTCCCGGATCCGGCAGTCGTCGAGTTGCACGGTCGCCCCGTCGCTCACCGAGACGGCGGTGTTGCGCACCTGCGACAGGTCGCTGTCGACGACGTCCGCGCGTGATCCCCGGTCCAGGACGAACAGCGCGTCCGGCACGTCGTGCACCCGGCACGAGTCCAGCGAGGCACTGGCGCCGTCGCTGATCCACACCGCCGGATAGTCGCCCGTGCTGTCGTGGATCTCGCAGGACTCGGCGACGACCCGGGTGCCCGGATCCCATACGGACAGGCCGTTGCGGCCGAACCGGCGCACGGTGGTGCGGCTGAGGGTGAGCACCGAACGCGAGCGCAGGTCCACCGCGTTCTCGGGGATGTCGTGGATGTCGCAGCCGGCCAGGGTGAGCACCGCGTCCGTGTCCAGCGTGACGCCGTCGGCCGAGGTGCGGTGCACCGAGCAGTCGGTGAGTACCGCGGCGGCGCGCGCGGCGACCTGCACGCCCGCGCCCTTGATCTCGTACACCTCGCAGCCCAGCGCCTCCAGGCCCGAGCCCTCGCCGGTGACCCCGATGCCCGCGCCGGTGGCGTGGTGGATCCGGCAGCGCTCCAGCCGGGGGCGGCCGCCCCCGCGCACCGAGACGCCCGTCTGGCCGGCCGCCACGACCTCGCACTCCTCGAACACCCCGCCGCCGCCGTCGAGTACGGAGATGCCGACCCCGGTCGGGTTCTCGACCGTGCACCGCCGCACGAGCGGCCGGGCCCCGCCGCCGCGGACCTCGATGCCGGCCGCCGAGCGGGTGCTGACCCGCAGGTCGGTGAGTTCGGGGGAGCCGTCCTCGACGAGGAGCGCGGGCGCCGCCCGGTCCTGGCCCTCCAGGTACAGGTCCTGCACCACGGCCGAGGCGCGCACGGTCAGGGCGACTCCGTCGGGCGGGGCGATGCGCACGGAACCCACCGCGCCCTCCGGCCCGCGCAGGGTCACGGCATGGTTGAGGACCAGGTTCTCCCGGTAGGTGCCGGGGGCGATGGAGAGCACGTCCCCGTCGCCCGCCACGGCCAGCGCAGCGGACAGCGTCGGATACTCACCGGAGCGGCGACGCCACCGCGAAGACCCGCCGTGCGTCACCTGGACCGTGCCCTGAGCCATGGTGCTGTCGTGCCCCCACCCTCGTACTCGCGCTGCCGATGCGACCGGAGCCGATCAAAGCGACTGAAGCGACTGATCTGGCCGCTCCACCGTAGCGCGCGCGGGGCCCGGGAGTTGCCAGGTCAGCTGCCCGCGCCCGCCCGGCCCCAATCGGGTCCCACTGCGGCCCACGCACGGTCCAGCCGTATGTACCGCCGATGCATGAGCCGACGTACGACCAGTCGCCGCACGGTCTCCACCAGCGCGGCGGCGGCCAGCGCGGACGCGAGGCCCGCCATCACCGCGTGGAAGTTCGCGGCGGACGGGTCGAGCGGACGTCCCACCACCCGGCCCTCGGTGTCGGTCCAGATCCGGAACTGGTCGCCGGCGCGCGGGGGCTCCTCCGCGGCAGGCACCGTGCCCTGGTGGCTGCTGCCGTCGGGCGCGGTCCACGCGGCCAGGATCTGGGTGCGCTGCGGGGCCTGCCGCTGCGCCGCCGGATCGGCGGCCGCTCCCGCGGGCGGCCCCGGGGCCGGCCGGACCACCACCGCGGGGACGAGATAGCGCTCCTGCCGCTGCTCGCGCACGGCCCGCTGGAGCGTGCCGTCGACCTGGACCCCGGCCATCCAGCCGACGGCCGGAGCCGCCACCAGGACGCACACCAGCGCGGCGAACGCCACCCACGCCTCGAAAAGGTCCGTCTGGCGGCGCAGCGGATTGCGCCGCCATCGCCAAACACCCATTGCTGTCCGCACGGTCCGGCTCCCCCTACTTGTGCCAGTCTCCGTCTGTCTGCCGTCCAAGCCTCCCGCACCCCCCGGTGACGCGCATTCCGGGACTCGCGAGACTTGTGTCACCCAATCCGGTGCATGCCCTGCGGGCATGCCTGAGGAGCCGTCGCTCGGGATGTGTCTGTCCGCGGCGACTTTTCCTCACACGTATTGAATGGTCCAACGGCCCCGTCGTGGTGCTTGGTTCCAGTCTTCTTCGAGAGCCCCTCGAACGAGTCACTCCAGAACGCGGACCTCGTCGCCGACGCGCACGGTGCCCAGCCGCACCGGCACCAGCAGCCGGCCGAAGGCGAGCGACTTGCCGATGCGACGGTGCCTGCCCAGGGTCTTCAGCGGCTCCTTGCCCCGTTCCGCCGTCGCCTGGTCGGTGGTCGTGACGATGCACCGCCCGCACTCCCGGGCCCCCCGGAAGACGGCGTCGCCGATGGCGATGCGCCGCCAGCCGTCCTCGGCCCACGCCTCGGCCCCGGCGACCACCACGTTGGGGCGGAACCGGTTCATCGGGAGGGGCCCCTCATCGGGGTGGTCGCCCTGGGCGATCAGCGAGTTGAGGGCGTCCAGCGAGGCGAGGGTGGCGACCAGCAGCGGATAGCCGTCGGCCAGGCTCACTGTCTCGCCGGGCAGCGCGTACTGGGGATCGACGGGCCGCCGTACGGCCGGGTCGTCCAGGTGCACCAGCCGCGCCGGCACCCCGAGGTACGCGCTGAACCAGTCGGCCGCGGCGCCCGCCGCGACCACGGTCTCGACCTTCTTCCCGAACAGGACGACCGGCTCCAGCGGCCCCGGTTCGGGTACCTCCACCAGCACGTCCGGCATGCCCGGCGCCGACAGTGCCACCCCGCCGCTCCCCAGCGGACGGGCCGTGGCCAAGGCCAGCCGCGGCTGCTGGCGTTGGGTGATGACCGTGCCCTCGGTGTCCACCACCGCCCACCGGCGGTCGCCGGACAGACCCCAGGGCTCCACGGCCACCTCGTCGGGAGCTGTCCCCGCTACCGACTTGACGGGATGGACGTGGAGCGCCTGGACATACAAGTTCGACATGGAGGCATAGTGCCAGCCGCCTCCGGTCGGTCAGTAGCCCCGTCCCTGCTGGTACTGGCGGCCGTACGGGTCCTCGTACGTGGCGGCCGGCACGGGCGCGGGCTGCATCTGCATCGGACGCGGCGAGGCCGGACGCATGGCCTCGTACCCGGTGCCCGTGGCGACCGGGCGGGGCTGCTGCAGCTGGGGCTGCGGCACGTATCCCGTGCGGGCCGCGAGCGGCTGCTGCTGCGGGATGTACGGCGTGGGCGCCTGCTGCAGCGGCATCGGCTGCGGCGCGGCCTGCTGCTGGTACGGGTACCCGTACGCCGGGGCGTGCTGCTGCGGCATGGCCGGGGGCAGCGCGGCCGGCAGCGCGGGCAGCGCCGACGGGAGAGCCGGGAGGTACCCACCGCTCGAATAGCCCGTGCTCGGGGAGTCGTACGCGGCCGGGACGCGGATCGGGGCGATCTGCGGAGTGCCGCGTTCGGCGACGAGGGAATCGTAGATGGGGGTGTCCGGGAAGGAGGGCGCGGAGTAGTAACCGCCGCCATAAGTGGAGCGGGGGGAGGTCATGGGACCTAAGTTAAGCCCACGACTTCACCGGGTCCATAGCGAGGTGTCACCAACACCGCCCTGACCTGCATATTCGCAGGTCAGGGCCACACCTTTCACTTGACGTTCACGTGCACGATTCGTCACTTCCACCCCAGCTTGTTCCTACTCGTACTCACCGGTTGGGTGTTGCACCGACTTCGTACTGACGCAGCGTCACAAGCCGGTGACCTCGGATGACTCAGGCTTCCGCGACGTTTATCCGGTGCGTGACGGTTTCAGGCGTCGCTGGGCCGGGCATAGGTACGGCCCTTCCAGGCCGCCCCCCGTCCGCGGTAGTGCTGCACGGCCGAGTCGACGGTCATCAGGAGGTACAGCAGCGCCGTGAACGGAAGCAGCGGAGCCAGCCTCGCCGGCTGGCGGTAGTAGCGCAGCATCGGCAGGTAGGTGCCGGCCATCAGCAGCCAGGCGAGGGCGCCGGCCCAGGCGGTGGCGGGGTACCGGGTCGCGAGGCCCGCGAGGAGGGCGGCGGGCGGCACCAGGTAGACGAGGGCCAGCCCGGCCACCGCGCCGGCCAGCACCAGCGGGTGGTGGCGCAGTTGGGCGTAGGCGCTGCGCGAGACCATCCGCCACAGGTCGCCGAGCGCGGGGTACGGGCGCACGCTGTCGACCCGTTCCGCGAGTCCGAGCCAGATCCGGCCGCCGGAGCGGCGCACCGCGCGGGCGAGCGAGACGTCGTCGATGACGGCTTGGCGGATCGAGTCCGGTACACCGGCGCGCACGGCCGTCCGCGTGCGCAGCAGTACGCAGCCGCCGGCGGCCGCGGCGGTGCGGCCGGCGGGGCGGTTGATCCAGCGGAAGGGGTAGAGCTGCGCGAAGAAGTACACGAAGGCCGGAACGACGAGCCGCTCCCAGACGCTGACGACGCGCAGCCGCGCCATCTGGGAGACGAGGTCGAGGTCGGCGGAGGTCGCGGCGGCGACCAGCTCGCGGAGGCTGTCGGGCTCGTGCGCGATGTCGGCGTCGGTGAGGAGCAGGTAGTCGGGCTCGTCCGCGTGCGCGGTGCGGGCGAGCGCGATGCCGTGGCGCAGCGCCCAGAGCTTGCCCGTCCAGCCGGGGGCGGGGTCGCCGGGGGCGACGACGGTCAGGGGCAGGCCGGGATACTCGCGGGCGAGGCGGCGGGCGAGGTCGGCGGTGCCGTCCGTACTGCCGTCGTCGACCAGGATGACCTCGGCCTCGCCGGGATAGTCCTGGGCGATCAGCGAGGGCAGGCTGAGGGACAGCACCCCGGCCTCGTCCCGGGCCGGGACCACGATCGCGACGGACGGCCAGCGGGCGGGGTCGCTGCGCGGCGGGAGCCGGACGTCGGTCCGCCAGAACATGCCCTGCCCGAGGGCGAGCCAGAGCCAGACGGCGAGCGAGACGAAGGCGGCTGCGGTGAGGAGGCCCATGACGGCAGTGTGCCGGGCCCTGCGGGGCCGGGGGCGGATTCGCACCGCCCGCCCGCCGGGTGTCGCCGCCGGTCCCGTGCACGACGGCGCCCCGGCCCGCGCCCCGCGCGGTGTGGCAGCGGCGCCCCGCCAGGGCTCCGCACCGGGCCCCGGCCCCGGACGCCGCCCGGACCGCCGGGATCCGGCGGTGGTGAGGGGGGAATCCGGGTGCGGTCGACTAAGGTGACCAGGTGAAGATCGCCCTGATGGATTCCGGTATCGGCCTGCTCGCGGCGGCCGCCGCGGTGCGGCGGCTGCGGCCGGACGCGGATCTCGTGCTGTCGTCCGACCCCGACGGGATGCCCTGGGGACCGCGGACCCCCGCCGACCTCACCGAGCGCGCACTCGCCGTCGCCCGCGCCGCCCGTGCGCAGGGGCCGGACGCGCTGATCGTCGCCTGCAACACCGCGTCCGTGCACGCCCTGACGAGCGTGCGCGTCGAGCTGGAGCCCGCGATCCCGGTCATCGGGACGGTGCCCGCCATCAAGCCCGCCGCGGCCGCCGGCGGCCGGGTCGCGATCTGGGCCACCCCGGCCACCACCGGCAGCCCCTACCAGCGCGGACTGATCCGCGACTTCGCGACCGGCGCACGGGTCACCGAGGTGCCCTGCCCCGGACTCGCCGACGCCGTCGAGTACGGGGACGAGGCCGCGGTCGTCCGGGCCGTCGCGGCCGCGGCGGCGCTGACCCCGCCGGACATCACCGACGTGGTGCTCGGCTGCACGCACTACGAGCTGGTCGAGGAGACCATCCGGGCCGCCCTCGCCGAGCGCACCGGCGGCGACGAGCTCGTCTACCACGGTTCGGCCGAGCCCGTCGCCCTCCAGGCGCTGCGCCGCCTCGGCGCCGGGCCCGAGCCGGATCTGCCGGCCACCGGAACCCTGACCGTGCTCCTCAGCGGGCGCCCGGGCGCACTCCCCGAGGCCGCCCTCGGGTACGCCGAGGGGCGGCTGCTCGGAGGTCACCGCGCAGGCATCGGGCGCTGACCCGGCCCCTCCGCCGCCAGGCGTACGGCCAGCTCCTCCAGCGCGGCCGCGTCCAGGACCCGGTCCCCGAAGCCCGGCAGCGGGACGTGGAGCGGAGCCGTCCAGGCCTCCGGGATCGCCGCCGCGCCGTAGCGGGCGCCGGCCAGGGTGCCGGTCACCGCCGCCACCGTGTCGGTGTCCCCGCCCAGGTCCACGGCGGCCCGTACGGCGTCCGCGAACCCGCCCGTGGTGCGCAGCGCCCACACCGCCGAGCCCAGACAGGGCCAGACCGCCCCGTTGAACTCGGTGGCCAGTCCCGGGTGCCAGTCGGGGGCGAGCACCCGCGCGTACCGCTCGCGGTGGTCGGGGTGCACCGCCTCCAGGACCTCGGGGAGCGCGGCCAGCGGATCGGCCCCGCCCAGTGCCACCCGTACGAGCTCGTGCAGGACGGCCGTACCCTCCCAGGCGGCCCGGTCGCCGTGCGTGAGCGCCGCGATCCGCCGGGCGGCGTCCATGGTGCCGGCCCGGCCCGCGGGGGCGAAGTACACCGCCGAGGTCGAGGCCCGCATCAGGGAACCGTTGCCCGCCGCCCGGGCGTTGACCTGGAAGTGCAGGGCGGCGGCCAGGTCCCACGGCTCGCCGTTGGTCAGCACGTCCTCGGTCTGGAGCCCGATGTCCTTGGGCTGCCCCGCCGCCCAGCGCCGGAACCGCGCGAAGACGTCGGGGAGTTCGAGCCCGCCGTGCTCCAGCAGGGACTCGCCGACCAGCACCGCCATCTGCGTGTCGTCGGTGGCCTCGCCCGGGTCCCAGCCGCCGCCCCCGCGCATCTCCTGGCCGCGCGCCGTCAACTGCCCGGCGGGGCCGAACTCGTAGGGCGCGCCGAGCGCGTCACCGGCCGCCGAGCCCAGCACGGCTCCCACGGCGCGGTCCAGCGGGGTGTTCACAGTGCCGCCTCCTAGATCCGTGCGGCCAAACTAGCGCGAACCCCGCGAACGCCCTGACCGGCGGCACCAGGCACTAGTGCTGCGGCTGCGCCCGGGCGAGCCGCTGTTCGACCTCCTCCCCGGACAGGTCCTCCAGGTGGGTCAGGAACACCCACAGGTGCCCCGACGGGTCCCGGAGGATGGCGGTCCGGTCGCCGTGGAACTGGTCCGCCGGCCCGTGCAGCAGCTCCGCGCCCGCCGCCACGGCCCTGCGTACGAGGGCGTCCACGTCCGGGACGAACACGTGCAGCGCCACCGAGGTCCCGCCCAGCTCCGTCGGGGCGGTGAAGGGGCCGTCGGAGGTGTCGCCGAGCATCAGGACGGCGTCGGCGATGCGGATCTCGGCGTGCAGGATCCCGCCGCCGCCCGGGCGGTCGAGCCGGAACTCCTCCACCGCGCCGAAGGCCCGCTCGTAGAAGTCCATGGCGGCGGCCGCGTCGGCCACCATGATGTGCGGCACCACCGCCGTGCGGTAGCGCTGGGGAACGGTCTGTACTGCCTCGTGAGTGGTCATACGAACGACCGTAAAACCTCAACTTTGGTCCAGGTCAAGCCCCTGCCGGGCGCCGAGCCGCCCAGCCCCCGAGTGGGCGAGAGGCAGTGGCGTACGTGCGGAACGTGAGTACGCTGCTACACATGACCGGTCACCCCCCGGGTCCGCTCTGGACGGGCCGGGCCTCCAACCGCGCGCAGTGGCTGCTCGCCGCAGCCGGAGCGGCCTGTCTGGCGCTCGGCATCGAACTGGCCGTCGACTACGCCTGGGACCACGGCATCATTCCGCTGCTCATGGCCGTGATCGGCTGCCTCGCCGTGGGCCTCCTCATCCTCTACGGCACCCTCGCCTTCGTGCACGTCGCCGTGAGTATCGACTCCGAGGCCGTGGAGATGCGCTGCGGCCACATCGGCTTCCCGCGGCGCAGGATCCGCCTCGCCGACGTGACCTCCGCGGAATTCCTCCCCCGGATCACCCCCCAGCAGTGGGGCGGCTGGGGCTACCGCTGGCGCCCCGAGAAGGGCACCGCGATCATCGTCCGGCGCGGCGAGGGCCTGGAACTGCGCCTCGACGACGGCAAGCTCTTCACCGTCACGGTGGACGACGCCCAGAACGCGGTGCTCGTCATCCGGGCCCACCTGCGGGCCCTCACCCGCTGATACGGAAGGCGGGCCGTGGGTCCGTACGGGGCCGCGACGCGCGGGGACGTACACTCCGCCAGATGAGCAGCAGTGCGACCCGCGCGGCCGGGAACGAGCCGTCGAAGCCCGCCGTCCGAGAAGAAGCGGAACCGGAATCCGGGCTGACCGCCCCCGGCCCCGCCTCAGACGCCGCCCCCGGCGGCCCCGCGGCGCGCAAGGCCGCGCGGCTGGTGCGCCCCGCGCTCGCCGCCCTCTCCGGAGCGCTGCTCTACCTCAGCTTCCCGCCCCGCCCCCTGTGGTGGCTCGCCCCCGTCGCCCTCGCCCTGCTCGCCTGGTGCCTGCACGGCCGCCGCGCCCGGGCCGGCTTCGGCCTCGGCCTCCTGCACGGCCTCGGCTTCCTGCTGCCGCTGCTCGTCTGGACCAGCGAGGGCGTCGGGCCCGTCCCGTGGCTCGCCCTCGCCACCCTGGAGGGCCTCCTCATCGGCCTCACCGCCCTCGGCATCTCCCTCGTCAGCCGGCTGCCCGCTTGGCCGCTGTGGGGCGCGGCCGTCTGGGTCGCCGGCGAGGCCCTGCGCGCCCGGGCCCCCTTCGGCGGCTTCCCCTGGGGCAAGCTCGCCTTCGGACAGCCCGACGGGATCTTCCTCCCGCTCGCCGCGGTCGGCGGCACCGCGCTGCTCTCCTTCGCGGTCGCGCTGTGCGGATTCGGTCTCTACGAGGCCCTGCGCGTCGGCGCCGACACCCGCCGGGCCGGCGCCGCCCTGCTCGCGGCCGTGAGCGTGGCCGCCCCGCTGGCCGGCGCCCTCGCCGCGAAACCGCTGGTCTCCGACGCCGCCGAGGACGGCACCGCCGTGGCCGCCGTCATCCAGGGCAACGTGCCCCGTGCCGGATTCGACTTCAACGCCCAGCGCCGCGCGGTCCTCGACAACCACGCCAAGCGCACCATCCAGCTCGCCGAGGACGTCAAGGCCGGCCGCGCCGAGCAGCCCGACTTCGTCGTCTGGCCGGAGAACTCCTCCGACATCGACCCGTACCGCGAGTCCGACGCCTACGCCGTCATCGACCAGGCGGTCAAGGCCATCGGCGTGCCCGTGGCGATCGGCTCCGTACTGGTCCCCGAGACCGGGCCGCTGCGCAACACGATGATCCTCTGGGACCCCGTCAAGGGACCCACCGAGACCTATGACAAGCGCAAGATCCAGCCGTTCGGCGAGCGCATCCCCATGCGCTCCTTCGTCCGCCTCTTCAGCTCCGACGTGGACCGGGTGCGCCGCGACTTCGGCCCCGGCAAGGAGCCCGGCGTCTTCGACATGGCGGGCTCCGGCGTCGGCATGGTCACCTGTTACGAGGCCGCCTTCGACGACGCCGTCCGCTCCACCGTCCGGGCCGGTGCCCAGGTGATCGCCGTGCCCAGCAACAACGCCACCTTCGGCCGCACCCAGATGACGTACCAGCAGCTCGCGATGGACCGGGTGCGGGCCGTCGAGCACAGCCGGACCGTCCTCGTCCCGGTCACCAGCGGGGTCAGCGCGGTCATCCGGCCCGACGGAACGATCGTCAAGCAGACCGCGATGTTCACCGCCGACGCGCTCGTCGACGAGATCCCGCTGCGCTCCACCGAGACCCCGGCGACGCGGTTCGGGCCGCTGCCGGAGTACGCTCTGCTGGCCCTCGCGGCCGGCGGATTCGGCTGGGTGCTCGCCCGTCGGATCCGGGCCCGCCGGAGCTGATCCGCGCCCCGGTGCCGCTTAGGGTCGGGGGATGACCACACCTGACTTCATCCGAGAGCTCCGGGCCACCGCCGGGCACCAGCTGCTCCTGCTGCCCGGCGTCACGGCCGTCGTCATCGACGACCTGGGCCGGGTACTGCTCGGCCGGAGGTCCGACACCGGGCGCTGGTCCGTCGTCGGCGGGATCGCCGAGCCGGGGGAGCAGCCCGCCGAGACGGCGGTGCGCGAGGTGTACGAGGAGACCGCGGTGACCTGCGTCCCGGAGCGGGTGGTCCTCGTCCAGATGCTCGAGCCGATCACCTACCCCAACGGGGACATCTGCCAGTTCCAGGACATCACCTTCCGCTGCCGGGCCACCGGCGGCGAGGCGCGGGCCAACGACCACGAGTCGCTGGAGGTGGCCTGGTTCGAGGTGGACGCCCTGCCGCCGCTGGAGCCGTTCGCCCTCGACCGCATCCACCGGGCCCTGCGGGACGAGCCGACCTGGTTCGCGATGCCCGCCGGAGCCCCGCAGCAGTAGGCGGGTCAGTCGGAGGACGGGGCGGTCGGAGGGCCGGTCAGTCGGAGACGGCCGCTTCCCGGTAGAGCTCCACGGCCTGGTCGCCCATCACCGCGCTGTACGAGACCTCGGGGACGGTCCCGCCGCCCTCGTAGCCGCCCAGGACGCCCGCCAGGGCGCCGTCGACCAGCCAGGGGCTGCCGCTCGTCCCGCCGCTGAGGTCCGGGCATTCGATGCGGCGCTGGGTCTCGGAGAACAGCGTCGTGCCGTTGGCGCAGCGCAGCGGGGTCTCGCCGCTGCTCGGGTAGCCGACGACCGTGACCGTCGCGTCGCCGGGCTGCTCGGCGGCCACGGGGAAGCCGCCCACGGTGTCCTCGACCTCCCGCCCGTCGACCGGGGCGACCGTCGCGAAGGCGATGTCGTCGTCCGGGTCCTGCCCGTCGGTCCAGTCCGGGGCCACGTACATGCCGGTCAGCCGCCACACGCCGTACGGGGCCTTGCCGTCCCGGTAGCCCGGCGCGAAGACGGTGCCCTCCAGGTCGCCGAGGCAGTGCGCGGCGGTGGCGATCACGTTGCGGTCGTCGCTGCGCACCACCGCGGCGGTGCAGAAGTGGCCGCCGTCGAGCCCGCCCGCGAAGAGCGCGCCCACCCGGTCGGCGGCCGCGTCGGGGACGGCCTCCGCGGTGACGCCCAGCGGCGGTTCGGCCATGGCGTCGGGCAGGTCCACGCTGAGCAGCGCGGCCATCGCGGTGAGGGACAGCAGGATCCGGGACGTCCGCCGGGCACGAGCGCGGGAGCGGCGGCCGGGTCGGGGGAGGGTGCACTGGATCATGCTCCGAGCCTCTCCGGCGAAGCTATGTCCGGAGGCCGAAATTCCATATGAATCCGCTGTGAATCCCGGCCCGGGCCCGGCCCGGTCTAGCGGCGTTCGTACACCGTCACCCGGCGGCCCCGGACCTGGTGGTCCTCCACCACCCTGAACCGCTCCTTGAGGACCGCCGCCTTCGCCTTGTCCCGGTCCGACCCCGACGGCTTCGCCACCTTCGCCGCGTCCGTCACCAGCAGCACCCGCTCCTGCGCGAGCAGCGCCGCCCGGATCCGCGCCGGGTCCGCCTCCTCGCCCTTGAGCGTGCCCGAGGCGACCGGCGTACGGGCCAGCGCGATGTCCGCCAGCCCCGTGAAGGCCGCCGGCGAGACCAGCGCGGTGTCCCGCCGCGCCGCCGGTACGAACAGGACCGCGTCCCCGTCGTGCTTCAGCCGGGCCACCGCCCCGGCGACCGCCAGCACGTCGTCGACCCGGCTGGCCGGAGCCCGCTTGCCCAGCTCCACCGGCAGCAGCGCCAGCACCGCGACTCCGACCACGCCCGGCACGAGCAGGCCCGCCACGCGCGGGAACCGGGGGGCGGTGACGCGTACGGCGGCGCCCAGTGCGGCGCCGATCAGCAGGGCCAGACCGGCCATGCTGAACAGCACGTACCGGTCCAGGAACAGCGGCTGCACCAGGGAGAGCCCGATCAGCCCCAGCTGCGGAACCGCCAGCAGCGGCAGCCCGACGGCGGCCGTCGTCAGCCGTCCCGCGCGAGGACGGTTCCACCGATCCGCCCACGCCCCGAGCCCGCCGATCGCCAGCAGGATCCCCGGACCGATCATCATGTGCCAGGTCAGCGGCGGTATCCACGACACCTGGTCGGACTGGCCCCGGCTGAACAGGATCAGCGGCAGCGCCCCCGCCACCGCGGCCCCCGAGGCGAGCAGCCAGCGCCCGCACACCCCGCGCCCGGCCCGCGCCCACCACAGGGTCGCCGCATGCGCGGGCAGCACCAGCAGCGACAGCCAGTTCAGCAGGGCGCAGACCAGCACGGCGAGCCCGTACGCCGTCCAGCGCGGCCACGTCCGCCGCCCGGGCCGGTCCCGCCCGGGCCGGTCCGACACGAGCGACACCAGCAGCAGCGTCGCCCCCGTCGCCCCGGCCGCGACCAGGGCGTACGGCCTGCCCTCCTGGAGGTAGAACTGCACCGCCGGCAGCAGCCCGAGGGCAAGCCCTGCGCCGAGCCCCGCCCAGAAGCCCGCCAGCCGGCGCCCGACCAGCGCCACGCACGCCGCCGCGGCGGCGACCGCGAGCACGGACGGAAGCCGCAGCGTCGTCGTACTCGCGCCGAACACCTCGAAGAGCCCGTGCATCAGCAGGTAGTACAGCCCGTGCACGGCGTCGACGTTCGCGAGCATGTGCCAGATCTCGCCCGCCGAGCGCCCGGCCACCTGCCAGGTCGCCGCCTCGTCCCGCCACACGCTGTCCTGCCGGGAGAGCCCCCACAGGCCGAGGGAGACGGTCCACAGGACCGGAAGCAGCCACACGAGGTGCCGGCGCCGGCCGGACGGAGGGCGGGGTATGTCGGAAAACATGAAGGCGCGCGGATCCTCGGTGGGCGGCTCGGGCGGAAGCCACCAGTCTATGGACGCGGCGGCGGATTTCCGGACACCGTGTTGTGCGCCGCGGAGCGTGAACGCACTACCCGCCCGCACCTAGCCTCGCCCCAAGAGCACCAACGAGGGGCGGTACCCGGTGAACTGGCTCATCCACGACTACCGCGAGAGCGATCTCGCCGCCGTCGTCCACCTGATCGACACCACGGCAGAACTCGGCCAGGAGTCCGTCTTCTCCCTCGCCGAGTGCATCAGCGCCCTCACGGACCGGCAGCCCTGCGTCGTCGCCGTCCACCAGGGAGTACCGATCGGCGCGGCCCTCGCCTGCGTCACCGGCGAGCGGGCCTGGGTGATGCGCATCGCCATCGCCGCGGGCTGGCGCGGCCGGGGCCTGGCCAGCGCCCTGCTCGTCGAGCTGGAACGGCGGCTCATCGCGGCCCGCGTCGGCCGCATCGCCTACGTCCTGCCCGAGGAGGACCTGCTCGGCGAGGGCCTGCTCAACGCCGGGTACACGCGGCAGCCGGCCGTCGCCTACTTCGAGAAGACCGAGCCGCTGCACGGTCCGGCCGCGGGCCTCCTCGACGACCTCGGCGGCCGCTTCCTGCCGAACGACCTGTGGACCAAGGTCGCCGGCATGGAGAAGGAGAAGGACCTCATCGAGCGGCGTGTGGTGCTGCCGCTCGCCGAACCCGAGCGGGCCGCCGCGCACGGGGTGCGCCCGCCGCGCGCCATCACCCTCTTCGGCCCGCCCGGCACCGGCAAGACCACCTTCGCGCGCGCCATCGCCTCGCGGCTCGGCTGGCCCTTCGTGGAACTGCTGCCCTCCCGCCTCGCCGACCAGGGCAACCTGTCCACCGCCCTGCGCGAAGCCTTCGCCCGGATCGCCGAGCTGGAGCGGGTGCTCGTCTTCATCGACGAGGTCGAGGAGATCGCGCCCGTGCGCACCGAGCCCGCGCAGCCCGGCGGCATCCACGGGGTGACCAACGAGCTGCTCAAGCTGATACCCGGCTTCCGCGAGGGCGACGAGCGGCTGCTGGTCTGCGCGACCAACTCCATCCGCTCCCTCGACCCGGCCTTCCTGCGGCCCGGGCGCTTCGACTACCTGATCCCGATCGGCACCCCGGACGCCGGGGCCCGCGCCGCGATCTGGGCGCGCTACACGGCGGGCCGCGCGGACGTCGACGTATCGGCCCTGGTGGCGGCCAGCGAGCTGTTCACCCCGGCCGACATCGAGCACGCGGCGCGGACCGCCGCCCAGGTGTCCTTCGAACGGGACCTGGAGGCGGTGGGCGCCCGTGGCGCGGTGGCGGCGCAGCTGGGCGCGACCACCGAGGACTACCTGGCGGCCATCGCGCAGTGCCGCCCGACGGTGACCCCGGCCATGACGGGCGAGTTCGCGGCGGACATCACCGCGCACGCCCGGCTCTGAACGCGAAGTGGCCCGCAGCCACTCCCCAAAGCAGCTGCGGGCCTCCCGCGCGGACTTGGCATCCGTGCGGGACGGCCACGCTCCGGTTGGGGTGTTCGCCGGCTGGAACGTGACGCGCATGGGTGCCGGAGGGCGTCCTGAGCGCCCTCGTCAACGCTTCCGAGTCAACCAGCGGACGGGGTCCGCGCGCTTCGGCCGTACGGCCACGGCCACCCCGGCCGGAAGTACCGGCCGGCGGCCCCGCACCCCGGGGCCGAAGGGCCCCTGGGCTACTGTCGGCCCATGGGCTTCGTCATATTCATGACCCTGCCGGGGCTGGCGCTGCTGCTCACCGCGATGGCGTTCCTCGACCTGGCACTGGTGCGCGCGAACCGTGCAGGGCTGCTGCCCTGGCGCTGGAACGGCAGGCAGGGGCAGATCTCCTCCACCGGCTTCGAGCAACTGCACGCGAGCTTCTCGCCGGGCAAGCAGAACGAGCTGAAGGAGCGGCAGAGCGCCCTCGTCATGCGCGACGACGAGGAGGACGGCGCGCCGCCCCGGTCCCGGGTGGACCTCGACGCCGGGCGCGCCGTCATCCGGCTGTCCCCGCGGGCTACGGGCGGCAGCGGTACGTGAACTCCACCGCCGCGGTGCGGGGCTCGGGCGAGATCAGCTGGAGCTCCGCCCTGGCCGGGTAGGCACCGGTGCCGTGGAACGTCCACAGCAGGTGCAGCCGTGCTTCCCCACGGCCCCGCGGCACCCGTTCGGTGAGCGGCTCCGACCGGGTTCCGTCGCTGCGCACCCAGCGGTACTGAAGGACCCCCGCGCGCCCGTTCGTCCGTACGACGGCCACCACATCGGCCGCCGAGTCGCAGGCGGGACCCTGCGGATCGGTGCTCACCGCCACCTCCCGGACGGCGATCGAGGGCCCGTAGTGCCGCCAGCCCAGGTACGCGAGGACCGCGAGCAGGACCACCGCCGCGAGGGCGTACCGGCGCAGCCCCCGCCCCCGCCGGGGCCGCCGGACGGCGGCCGGGACGGCCACCGGGAACGGCGCGGGCATCGCCGCCGTGACCCCGGGACCGAAGCGCAGCACCGACCCCTCGACCCGGTCGGGGGCGACCTCGGCCGGCTCGGGGGGCCCGCTGAACCAGTGGCTGCCGAGGACGGTGGCGCTGTAGTCGTCGTCGCCGGCGTGGTGCGGGACTCGGGGATCGCTCATGACGGCGGCTCCTGGCAGCGCAGCAGGCGCTGAGAGTCGGTTTCGGGACCTGGGGCCGCGGGCTTGGTGGTGACCCGCACCCCGCCGAAGCAGCCGCGCCCGCGGGTGAAGGTGTGGGACTTGACCACCGAGACCGGATCGCCGGCCGGGACGGTGAAGGTCTCCGTACCGTCGGGCACGGAGTACGCGCCCTGCGTGTAGTCGGTGAACCACTCCACGACGACGGTGACCGTACCGGTCCCCTGGGTCGCCACGGACACCGTGGCGTCGCCCCGGTAGATGCCGGGCTTCAGCGCGACGTCGAGTTTGGTGACCTTCAGCGTCGGCGTCGGGGTCGGAGTCGGCGACCAGGTCACCGTCGGCTTCACCGTGGGGCTCACGGACGGGCTCGCGGGCGGCGAGTACGACGGCGTGGGCGAAGGCGAGGCGCTCGGCGAAGCCGAAGGGCTCGGGCTCGGGGACGCGGAGGGCGACGGCGTCGGGGTCGGCGAGGGCGACGAGCCCGGGGTGGCGCTCGTCGTCGCGAACGCGCTCACCGCCGAGGCCCCGCCCGGGGCGGCGCCGATCGCGTCCGTCGTCAGCACCAGCACCGCGCCGAGCACCAGCGACACGCCCGCCGCGAGCCAGCCGCGCCGACCGGGGGACCAGCCGGAGCCCGGGGGCAGCGTGGTCGTGGCGACCGCGGTCGTGCCCTGCGCGGGCGCCCCCGCCGAGGGGAACAGCAGGGGCAGCAGCGCGGCCAGCGCCGCCAGCTTGCGCTGTCCGCGCTCCTCCCACTGCGGCCCGTACGCCGCCAGGGCCACGCCCTCCAGCTCCGCCACGAACGCGTCGGCGTTCTCCGGCCGCTGCTCCGGAGCCTTCGCCAGCCCCCGCCGGATGAGCGGGCGTACGGGCTCGGGCGCCTCGGTCTCCGGGACGGGCGCCTCGATGTGCTGGACCGCGAGCTCCGCGAAGTTCTCCCCGTCGTACGGCTTGCGCCCGGTCAGGCATTCGAAGAAGGTCGCCGTCGCCGCGTACACGTCGGCCGCGGGGGAGGCCGGTCGGCCCTGCCACTGCTCCGGGGCCATGTACGCGGGCGTTCCGGCCACGCCCGGGGTGGTGCCGCGGCCCGCCGCGATGCCGAAGTCCACCAGCTTCGACGAGCCGTCCGCCGCGACCAGCACGTTCTCCGGCTTGTAGTCCCGGTGGACCACGCCCGCCCGGTGCGCGGCGGCGAGCCCCAGCAGGGAGCCCTTCAGCACCACCAGAGCGGCCTCCGGAGCGGCCTGCCCGGACTGCTTGAGCAGCGCCCGCAGGGAGATCCCGTCGACCAGCTCCATCACGATCGCGGCGCCGCCGGGGGCCTCGACGTACTCGTACAGGCCCACCACGTACGGGGAGCGCAGCCCGCCCAGGAGCCGCGCCTCGGCCCGGAACTCCCGTACGAAGGCGGGGTCCTGGAGCATGCGGTCGCTGAGGTACTTCACGGCGACCGCGGTGCCCGTACCGTCGTGGACGGCGAGCACCACGCGGCCGCTGCCGCCCGAACCGAGTTCCCGGATGTGCGTGTAGCCGGGGACCGTCCACGCGTCCTTCATCGTTCCTGCCCCCTGCCATGGCGATCCGTGCCCCGCGGCCGGTCGGTCGTCGACCGGCCATCTGCTGGGACACGATTTCGCCACGGCCGGTTCCCGCGGGCGGGGTGTCTCAGGCGGCGGCCGATACCGCGCCGATCATGGCGTGCAGCCGGTCGGCCGCCGCCCGTCCGAAGTCCGGGTCGTTGATGTGGGTGTCGTAGTCGTAGAGCCGGGCGGCGCTGCCCCGCAGTCCGTCGCGCAGCGCCGAGAACAGGGCCCGGTCCGCGTCGGGGTCATGGTAGGGGCCGCCCGGCGCGCCGAGCGTGGACAGTCCGCGCAGTGGGACGCAGACCGCCGTGGGGCCGGTGGCCGCACGGAGTTTCGCGGCGACCCTGCGGCCCAGTTCGGCGCATTCGTCCTCGGTCGTACGGACCACCGTGATCGAGGGGTTGTGGACGCGGACCCGCCGGTAGCGGGCCCGTTCCGGCAGGGTCTCCAGCGGGCCGAACTTCACCATGTCCAGCGCTCCCAGGCTCACCACCTGCGGAATCCCGGCCCGCCCGGCCGCACTGAGCCGGTCGGGGCCCGCGGTGAGGATCCCGCCGCACAGGTCGTCGGCCAGCTCGCTGAGGGTGAGGTCGAGGACGCCGGTGAAGACCCCTTGGCCGGCGAGCTTCTCCAGGGTGCGCCCGCCGGTGCCGCTGACGTGGAAGACCAGCACCTCGTAGCCGAGTTCGGTGAGCCGCTCCCGGGCCGCGTCCACGCCGATCGTGGTCACGCCCGCCATGCTCGCCGCGATCAGCGGACGGCTGCCCGCGCCCAGCCGGACCGGACGGCGCAGTTCCAGCGAGAGGCGCTCGAAGGCCCTGGCCATGCCGACGACGGCCTCGACCGCGTTCGCCATGATGGGGGCGGAGACGCTGTTGATCCCCGCGATGTCCACCACGCTGTACATCATCGTGATGTCCGCCGACCCGACGTACGGGGCCACGTCCCCGGACGCCATCGAGGAGACCATCAGTTTCGGCACGCCCAGGGGGAGTGCGCGCATCGCCCGGGTGGCGATGGAGGTGCCGCCGCTGCCGCCGATCGCGAGCACCCCGTGCAGCCGGCCTTCGGCGTGCAGGCGTAAGAGGGTCGCTTCCGCGCCCCGGGCCATTGTGGTCACGGCCGCACCCCGGTCGGCGGCCGCGCGTAGTTCCGAGAGCTCCGTCCCCGCTGCCCGCGCCACCGCTTCACGCGGCACGTCGGCGGGCACCCGGGGTTCGCCCATGATTCCTGTGTCGACCAACACCACTTCGACGCCGGCGCCGAGCAGCCGCTCGCGCAACCAGCCGTACTCCACACCCTTGGTGTCCAGGGTTCCCACCAGCACGACGTTCGTCATAGGTGCAATGTCCATGCAGGTGGGGTTTGTTGGCAAGTAAAGGGTGGGTCAACCCTTCGCTAGCCCCAATAGCCGCTCCAGAAAAGGGAGTTGGGACACCACCAGCTTGTTTCTGGCCACCTCGGGAGCGAACCAGGCCACCCGGTCCAGCTCCGGGAACTCCTGCGTCCGGCCCGAACCGGCGGGCCACTCCATGCTGAACGTCCCGGGCACCATCAGCGCCGGATCCAGGTCGGCGCGTACCGCCCAGATCGTCACCAGCTTCCCGCCCGGCACCCGCACCTCGCCCAGGGGCAGGTACGGGCCCTGCGGCGGAGGCAGCCCGATCTCCTCGGTGAACTCCCGGCGCGCGGCATCGCGCGGGGTCTCCTCCGGGCCGTACTCGCCCTTGGGGATCGACCACGCGCCCGCATCGCGCCGCTCCCAGAACGGGCCGCCCATGTGGCCGAGCAGGACTTCGACGTCATCCGGACCGCCCCCGGCGGCACCGTGGTCGATCTCGCGGAACAGGAGCAGCCCGGCGCTGCGCTTCGGCGTCATGCGGTGATGTATGCCCCGCGCGGGCGCGGCTCAGCACCCGGCGCGGGCCCCGGCAGCGCGTGCGCCGCCGGATCAGTGGTCGTGCGGGCCCCGCCGGTGCACCGGTCCGTGCGCGTCCGCGCAGTGCGGATCGGACGACGGGTCCGGGCCGGGGATCTCGCCCGCGCGGCCCACCGTGAGCAGGGAGTCCTGGGCGTGGTCCACCTGGAGGGTGGTGTGCGTGATCCCGTACTCCTTGGCCAACAGCCCCTCCAGGTCGCGGCGGACGGCGTGGCAGTCGCTCTCGGGCGCCACCAGCACGTGGGCGGAGAGCGCCGCCTGACCGGAGGTGATGGTCCAGATGTGCAGGTCGTGTACCTCGGTGACGGGCGGGTGTCCGGCGAGCCGGTCGCCCACGGCGTCGGGGTCCACGTGGGCCGGAGCCGCCTCCAGGAAGATCCGGCCGGACTCCCGGACCAGTCCGTAGCCCGCCTTCACCATCAGCACGACCACCACGAGGGAGGCGATCGAGTCGGCCTGCCGGAAACCGGTGGTGAGCACGATCAGACCGGCGACGGCGGTGCCGATGAAGGCGAACAGGTCGTTGAGGATGTGCTGGTAGGCGCCCTCGACGGCGAGCGAGGTCCGGTTCGCCTTCGAGATGAACCAGGCCGCGACCACGTTGACGGCGATCCCCGCCAGCGCCGTGACCAGAACCAGGCCGCCTTCCACCGGTGGCGGGTCGAGCAGCCTGCGCACCGCCTCGTACGCAAGCCAGACCGCCAGCAGGAGCAGTGTCAGGCCGTTGGCCTGGGCGGAGAGTATCTCGGCGCGCTTGAGGCCGTACGTGAAGCCGCCGCGCGCCGGGCGGGCGGCGAGCCGCATCGCGATCAGCGCCAGGACGATCGAGACGGCGTCGGTCAGCATGTGCGCGGCGTCCGAGATCAGGGCCAGGGAGTGCGCCACCACACCGATGACGACCTCGATCGCCATGAAGGCCGCGATCAGGCCCAACGCCATGGCCAGCCAGCGGCGGTCGGCGTCGGCCGCGACACCGTGGCTGTGCCCGCCCGGACCGTGGTCGTGGCCGTGACCGCCGTGGCCGCCGGCACCGCCGTGGCCGTTCCCGTCGTGGTCGTGTGCCGGGTCGTCGTGCTCGTGCGGCGCGTGGTCGTGCGCACTCATGGCGTCCCCCGTTTGATTTCGGACCGGTCGCTGTTCGGATCTGTCGCGTGAAGTGAAGCGCACCTGGCGGAGATGGGCAAAGGCTGCAACGGGGACCGTTGTCATTACCTATAACACCGGCCTGACCTGCGATTATGCCGGGCGACTGCCGGGTCGGCCGGATCGTGGGAAAATCTGACCATGGCCCAGCGCCCCGGTGTGCCGACCGCGCCCGAGCTCGTTCTGGAGACCGACAGGGGCTCCACCGCGATGACCCCGGGCCGGACGTACCACGTCGGCCGAGACCCCCTCTGCGAGATCTGCCTGGAGGACGCACGCGTCTCCTGGCACCACGCGGTCCTGCGCCCCGACGGCGACCACTGGACGCTGGAGGACGAGAACAGCACCAACGGCACCTGGGCCGACGGCCACCGCGTCCACGAATGGGCCGTCGGCGTCGGCAGCGAACTGCGCTTCGGCAGCGCGGCCGACGGCCCGCGAGCCCTGCTGGTCGGCCCCCCGCCCCCGCCCCCGGCCCCGCCGCCCCCGTCCGCGCCGCCCGCACGGGCCACGGCACGCCCCTCCTCGGTGTCCAGCCCGGCGCTGACCGGCACCTTCGCCCGGCCGACCGCCATCCGGCCGCTGGCCGCCCGTACCGCCGTGCGGATCGGCCGCGCCCCCGACAACGACCTCGTCATCGACGACCTCGTCGTCTCCCGCCGGCACGCCGAACTGCGCTCCCTCGCCGACGGCACGTACGAGATCGTCGACCTCGGCAGCCACAACGGCACCTACCTCAACGGCGCACCCGTCGAGGGCGCCGCCCGCCTCGCCGAGGGCGACATCGTCGGCATCGGGCACAGCGCCTTCTGCCTCGTCGGGGACCAGCTCCAGGAGTACGTGGACACCGGCGAGGTCTCGCTCGACGTCCAGAACCTCGCCGTCGCCGTCGACCACGGCCGCAAGACCCTCCTCGAAGGCGTCTCCTTCCCCGTCGGCGCCAAATGCCTGCTCGCCGTCGTCGGCCCCAGCGGCGCCGGCAAGTCCACCCTGCTCGGCGCCCTGACCGGCCTGCGCCCCGCCGACCACGGCACCGTCCTCTACGACGGCCGCGACCTGTACCGGGACTACGCCGAACTGCGCAGCCGCATCGGACTCGTACCGCAGGACGACATCCTGCACGCACAGCTCACCGTCCGCCGCGCCCTCGCCTACGCCGCCGAACTGCGCTTCCCGCAGGACACCGCCAAGGCCGAACGCCAGACCCGGGTGGACGAGGTCATCGGCGAACTCGGCCTCCAGCAGCGCGCCGACCAGCCCATCCACAGCCTCTCCGGCGGCCAGCGCAAGCGCGTCTCGGTCGCACTGGAGCTCCTCACCAAGCCCTCGCTGCTCTTCCTCGACGAACCCACCTCCGGGCTCGACCCGGGGATGGACCGCTCCGTGATGCACATGCTGCGCGGCCTCGCCGACGACGGCCGCACCGTCATCGTCGTCACCCACAGCGTGCTCAGCCTGGACGTCTGCGACCGGCTCCTGGTCCTCGCCCCGGGCGGCCGCATCGCCTACTTCGGCCCGCCCGAGGAAACCCTCGGCTACTTCGGCTTCGAGCAGTGGCCCGAGGCCTTCGAGGCCTTCGAGAACGAGCGGGGGCGCGACTGGGCCGCCGAGTACGCCGCTTCGGCCCAGCACCGCCGCTACGTGACGGGTGCCCCCCGCCAGCCGCGCCTCGACGGGGAGGACCGGGCGGCGGGCTTCGTCGCCGCGCCCCCGAAGGCCCAGAGCTGGGGCTCCCAGCTGTCCACCCTGATCCGGCGGTACGCGGCCGCACTCAGCGCCGACCGCACCTTCCTGGCCATCATGATCGCGCTCCCGTTCGTCATGGGAGCCATGGCCCGCGCCCTGGCCGGCAGCACCCTCACCCAGGAGACGGCGATCAACGCCCTGCTCATCCTGTGCGTGGGCGGCGTACTGACGGGCGCCGCCAACGCGGTGCGCGAACTGGTCAAGGAACGCACCATCTACCAGCGCGAGCGCGCCGTCGGGCTGTCCAGATCCGCCTACCTGATGTCCAAGGTGGTGGTGCTCGGCGCCGTCACCGTGGCCCAGGCGGTGGTGCTGACCCTCGTCGGACTGTTCGGAGTGAAACACAACGCACCCGACGGCAAGGGGGTCCTGCTGCCGCCCCTGATCGAAATCACCCTGGCCGTCGCCCTGTTGTCGTTCACCGCGATGATGCTCGGCCTGCTCGTCTCCGCCCTGGTGCGCAAGGAGGAGGTCACCATGCCGCTGCTGGTCCTCCTCGCCATCGTCCAAGTGGTGTTCTGCGGAGCGCTGCTCCAGCTCGACGGGGTGCCGGTGATCGAGCAGCTGGCCTGGTTCGTGCCGTCGCGGTGGGCGCTCGGCGCGATGGCCGGCACCATCGGCCTCGGCGCGATCGTGCCCGGCGAGCTCACCGACGACCCGCTCTTCGCGCACACCACCGGGGTGTGGCTGCTGAACCTGGGGATGCTGGTGGGCCTGTCCGTGCTGTTCGGCGTGCTGGTCGCGCGGCTGCTGCGGCGGCACGAGCCCGCGATCATGCGGAAGTAGGGCGGATGACCAGCCCTGCGGAGCCCGGTGGGGAGTTCCGTCCCACCCATGTCGTGCCCCAGGAGGGGCTGCCCGCCTGGGAGGCGCCCGACGTGTCCCGGCCGACCGCGTCCCTGGACGCCTTCCTGCCCGTGCGCCTGCTGTCCCGGCGCGGGGAGTGGGGGGAGGTCCTGTGCTCCAACGGCTGGTCCGCGTGGGTGGACGGCCGCCTGCTGGTGGCCGTGCCGCAGCCCCCGCCGACCGGCGGGCGGCCCCTCGCGCGCACGGAGGACCCGCAGCCGCTGCTCGCCCACACAGCCGAGGCGCTGGAGCGGTACCGGCGGGCCGTGCGGGAGTACGCCTCGGGCGGGGTGGACTCCGGGGCCTTCCGGCGCGGCACCCGGGGACTGCGCGCCGGGGTCGTGGTCGACGGGGAGTCCGTGTGGCTCTACGACGAAACGGCGGGACGGTGGATGTACGCCGACGGGACCCGTCTGACGACCTACGCGGTCGTCTCCGGACCGGGTGCCAGGGCCGCGCCCGAGGCCCCGCCGCAGGACACCGACCCCGCGGGAGCGGCCGACGTACAAGAAGCCGACACCGGGGCCGTCGCCGGTCCCGGTGCCGATGTCGATGCGGATGCCGGTAGCGGTAGCGGTGTCGGCACCGGCGGGACGCACGAGCCGACGCGGATCGCGGACCTGCCCGGTGCCGGGCCCGGGCCCGGGGCCGGAGAGCGGTGATGGCCGAGGAGCCGCTCGGCGGCCGCGCCTCCGACCTGCGGGGGCGGCGGATCGCCGGGTACGTGGTCGAGAGCGAGATCGGGCGCGGTGGAATGGCGGTCGTCTACCGGGCGCACGACGTACGCCTGGACCGGACGGTGGCGCTGAAGCTGCTGGCCCCCGAGCTCGCGCGCAACGACACCTTCCGGCAGCGGTTCGCGCACGAGTCGAAGGTGGCGGCGGCCATCGACCACCCGCACATCGTGCCGGTCTTCGAGGCGGGGGAGACGGACGGGCTGCTGTACATCGCGATGCGGTACGTGGCCGGACAGGACCTGCGGGCCATGCTCGACCGCACCGGGCCGCTGCCGGTGGCGACGGCGGCGCGGATCGCCGGGCAGGTGGCCTCGGCCCTGGACGCGGCGCACGGGCACGACCTGGTGCACCGGGACGTGAAGCCCGGCAACATCCTGGTGGCGGAGGGCACGGACAGCGAGCACCCCGAGCACGTGTACCTGACGGACTTCGGGCTGACGAAGAAGTCGCTGTCGCTGACCGGGTTCACGAGCGTCGGGCAGTTCGTGGGGACGCTGGACTACGTGGCGCCGGAGCAGATCTCCGGGAAGCCGGTGGACGGCCGGTGCGACGTCTACAGCCTGGGGTGCGTCGTCTACGAGACCCTCGCGGGCGGGCCGCCGTTCCAGCGGGACGACGACATGGCGCTGCTCTGGGCCCACCAGTACGATCCGCCACCGCCGCTGAGTTCGCGCCGGGCCGGAATGCCCGCAGGGGTGGACGACGTGCTGGCGAAGGCGCTGGCCAAGGCGCCGGAGGACAGGTGGGCGAGCTGCCTGGAGTTCACCGACGCGCTGCGGCGCGAGGGGGCGGAGCCGGTCGCGGAAGCGGGCGGGGCGGGCGGTGGAACCGGCCATCCCCTGACCCGCGTGGCGGGCGGGCCGGCCGCGACTGCCCTGGGGCCGGACGCGGGGCAGGATCCGGGGCCGCCGCCTCCGCCGCCGAGGTGGGCGATGCCGGTGTTCCGGGGGCGCGGCTGAGCGTCAGTCGCCGGTGTCGGAGGGGCGGCAGAGCACGTGGGCCGTCACCTCGGTGTGAGAGGCGGAGGCGTACCAGCCCGTACGGCCGTCCGCGTCGAAGACGGGGTGGCTGGCCAGGAGGGTGTGCCGGTACCCGCCCTCGGCGTCGCGGTCCCGGCGGGCGGTGGAGTAGCCGCCGGACTGCACGGTCATGCCGCGCGGGCAGAACACCTGGCTGACGGCCACCGCCTCGGCGCCGGGGGCAGCGCGGCCCGTGGGGCCGGCCAGGTAGCGGGCGCCGGTGCTCGTCGCCTGGGTGGGCAGGGCGGTGGAGAGGGTCAGGGCCAACGCGGAGACTGCAAGCAGGCCAGCGGCATGAAGCGGCCGAAACAGGCCTTTGATCGTGTTCACGGAGGCGAGCGTGACATGCAGAAACGATCCCCCGATGAGCCGATTTCCGTGCGTTCACCCGTATGGCTCAGTTAGTCTCGATCTTCATGAGCACTCTGCAGACGATTGGTGACGTACCCGTCCTCATGTGCGCCGACGAAGGCGAGGCCATCCGTGGCGAGGGCGACGTCCTGGACCTGATCGGAGACGCCGGCTACCAGGGGGCCGAGTGGGTCGTGATCCCGGTGGGACGATTGGACGAAGCGTTCTTCCGGCTGCGCAGCCGCGTCGCCGGCGACATCGTCCAGAAGTTCGCCAACTACCGCCTGGGAGTGGTCGTCCTCGGTGACATCTCCGGCCATACGGAGAGCAGTTCGGCGCTCCGGGACTTCGTCCGCGAATGCAACCGGGGGCGGCAGACCTGGTTCCTCACCGATGTCGAGGAACTGCGGGAGCGGCTGAGGGGCTGAGGGGCTGAAGGGCGGAAGGGCGGACGAATGGCGACGGAACCCACCCCGTGGTCGGACGCCGTCCCGGTCCACGGGGACCTCCTCGCGGCGAAGGCGCGCGTGTACGACCCCTGCGGGATGGCCTGCTCGCAGCCGGTCCCGGAGAACGAGAGCGCCGAGTACGCCGCGCACGCCTTCACCGTCGACGGACTCGCCCTCCGGTTCCGCGCGGCCAGGACGACCCCCACCAAGGTCGGCCAGTTCGTCACCGTGTGGAAGCGGTCCCCGGGTGGGCCCATCCAGCCCTTCGACGCGACCGACCCCGTCGACCTCTTCGTCGTCAGCACCCGCGACGACGGTGGATCCGGATCTGGCCTCGGCTTCGGCCAGTTCGTCTTCCCGAAGGACGCGCTCGTGCGACACGGTGTGGTGGCGGCAGGCGGCTCCGGTGGGAAGCGGGCCTTCCGCGTCTATCCGCCCTGGGCGACCACCACCAACCGGCAGGCCGCGAGCGCGCAGGCATGGCAGCTGGAGCACTTCCTGGACCTCCACGAGGACCGGCCCGCCGACTGCGCCCGGGCCCGAGACCTCTACCGCGGCGCGTAGGCCGGTCCCCGTCCGGGCCGCCCCGGCGGGCCGGGCCCGGCCATGATCCGCCAGACACCCCCTAAGGGGCTGTCGGGCCCACGGGCCCGCGGTGGCGCAGGGGGCGCGCGACGAGGGCGCCGAGGAAGCCCGCCACCGCGCCCCAGAGGAAGGCGAGGCCCACCGTGCGCCACAGGACGGGGCGGAGTTCCACCTTGCCGCCGAGGCCGTCGACGTCGCCGATGCCCAGCAGCGACAGCCCGATCCTGGCCTGCACGGAGGCCAGCAGGCACACCACCAGGGTCGCCAGGGCCAACGCCACGGCCAGGTGGAGCGCGTGCTGCCAGGGGCGCAGGTCCGCCGGGGAGCGGACGGCCGCCAGGACACCCGCGCCGAGCAGCAGGACCGCCGCGACCGCCACGAGCCACCAGGCCCGGGAGTCCTGCCGTGCGAGGGAGGCCACGTCCACCGTCGACAGGTCGGATCCGCGCAGCACGTGGTCCAGCAGCTGGGGCATCGGCAGCCCGAACGGGCCCTCGACCTTGCCCTCCCAGGCGCCGCCGAGGCCGAGGGTGAGGGCGAGCCAGGCGAGGTTCGGCAGGCCGAGCAGGACCACGGCCAGGGTGCGGGCGGCGTGCCCCTGGGTCGCCGCCACCACCAGACCGGCCACGACACCGAGGACGACGTACGCGAGGAGCAGCGCGACCACGGCGAACGCGGCCGGTCGCACCGCAGAGTGGAAGCGGATCAGCCCGGCCGGGAGCGGCGCCCGGCGCGAGATCAGCAGGGCGGCCAGCAACAGGCCCAGGATCCACAGCAGTCCGAAGAAGAGCGTGGCGGGCAGCGCGGCCTTGAACCCCACCGTCGGGGAGGAGTCGAGGAGTTCGCCGATCTCCTCGCCGATCTCGCCGGCGGGGGAGTCGCCCGTGGAGACGGCGAAGGTCTGCCGGGCCAGGAGCGCGGAACCCGTCAGCGCCAGCAGCCACAGCAGCACCAACGGGGCGGCGCGGGACAGCAGTTCGCGCGGTCCGGCCACGGCGCGGTTGTGCAGGGGCCGCAGGAAGCACCAGCCGGCGGTGAGTGCCCCCGCCAGGCTCACGGAGAGGGGGAGTACGGACAGGCTCGCGTCGGCCCCCGCCAGGAAGCCGGCCCCGCCCGACACGTCGACCGCGCCGCCGGCCGCCATCACGACGACGGCGGCCACCACGCGGGGGAAGGCGCCGCCCGGCAGATCGCCCGCGCCCGCCAGGGTCAGCCCGGCGGCCGCGACGACGGTCATCACCACGAAGCCCGCGACCACCGCGACGAGGGCGTCGCGCCATGCTCTCGCGGAGGCCCCGGGTGTTCCGGCGGGGGTACTGCCGGACGTACTGGGCGTACGGCTCACCCTGCAACCGTAGGCACCCTCCGCTTGCGGGCACCACCTGAACGGCGCACACAATGGTCGGCAAGAGTGAATAGATCCGGAGATTTCCGTGCAATTGCAGCGGAACCTCCACTTGGGACCGGAACTCCTCCGTCTGGGAAGAAGAGCCCGTGACCACGCAACCCTCTGGTCAGCAGCCGCCGTCGTCGCCGTCCGAGCGCCCCACCGGCCCTCCGTCCGGCCCGCTCTCCGGCGGGCAGCAGGGGCCGCCCTCATCGCCGCCTCCCGGTCCTCCCGGGGCAGGCGGCGACGGCGGCGCGGGGGGTGCGGGGCCCGGGGGTCCCGGGGGGCCTGGCGACGGCTCTGGGGGCTCCGGGGGCCCTGGAGGCCCTGGGGGCCCTGAGGGCACGCCGGGTGCGCCGGCCAAGGAGCCCTGGTGGCGTTCGGTGCCCAAGCTCGCCACCATGCTGGTCGCGGTGGCCGCCGCCGTGGTCCTGGTCGTGGTGCTGACCCGGCCGACCGGTACCTCCACCTCTGCGGGCGGTGAAGTGTTCCTGCAGCCCGCGGCGGCCTCGGGTCCGGACCCGTTCACCGAGTCGACCGCGGCCAAGGAGGCCACGCCGCCGCCGGAGAGCCCGCTGCCGTCCGCCAGCTCCACGAAACCGCTGCCCGACGGGCCCCGGACCACCGGGCCCACCGCCACGCGGAGCGTCAGTGGATCCTCGCCCGGCCTGTACGGCGGTACCAAGGACCTCGCGAGCTGTGACGTCGAGAAACAGATCAAGGTGCTCACCGCGGAGCCGGCCAAGAACACCGCCTTCGCCTCGGCACTCGGCATCCAGCCGGCTTCCGTGGCCGCCTACCTGCGCTCGCTCACGCCGATGCAGCTGCGCATGGACACCCGGGTCACCAATCACGGCTACCGGGACGGCAAGGCCACCAGCTACCAGGCCGTGCTCCAGGCCGGCACGGCCGTACTGGTCGACGACCGAGGGGTGCCGCGGGTGCGGTGCGCCTGCGGCAACCCGCTCGGGGCGCCGGTGGCGCTGAAGGCCAACCCGAAGCGGTTCGGGCAGACGTGGAACTCGTACCAGCCGACGAAGGTCGTGGTCATCGCGCCGTCGGTGACCGTCGTGAAGAAGTTCGTGATCTACGACCACAAGGAACGCCACTGGTACGAGCGCGACCGCGGCGACCACCACGGCAAGCGCGACAGGCCGGTGCCGCCGCCGGTGATCGTGCCGCCGCCGCCGATCACGCCTCCGTTCACGCCGATCACGCCGCCGGTCACCAAGAGCCCGGTGACGCCGTCGGAGTCCGTGACGTCGCCGTCGGAATCTCCGTCGGAGTCCGTGACGTCGCCGTCGGAATCTCCGTCGGAGTCCGTGACGTCGCCGTCGGAGTCCCCGTCGGGGTCGGTGACCTCGCCGTCGGAGTCCCCGTCGGATTCGCCGTCGATACTTTCCTCCGAGTCCCCGTCGGGGTCGGTGACCGATTCCCGGTCGCCCTCGACCGCGCTGGAGCCCTCCGGGGCCGGTACGCCGTGCCCCTCGCTCTCCGGCACCGTGATCGTGCCCCCGCCCCCGGGCGCCCCGACCGGACCCTGCCCTCCGCTGTCGCCGCGGGTGGCGTCCCCGTCGTCTCCGTCGTCGTCGGCGGCGCCCGCCTCGCCGGAGTCCGTTGCCCCGGAGCCCTCGTCGCCGCCGGCCCCGCGGACCTCGGCGGAGCCGAAGCCTCCGGCCCCGCCGAGTCCCACATCGGCGAAGCCGGAGCCGAAGCCCGAGGTGCCCCGGACCTCGGCGGCGCCGGAGACGACGGTCCCGCCTCCTCCTCCTCCTCCTCCGCCTCCTCCGCCCCCGCCTCCTCCTCCGCCGTCCGAGCCCGCGCCCCCGCCGCCGCCTCCTCCTCCGCCCCCGCCTCCGACGTCTGAGCCTGCTCCTCCTCCGCCTCCTCCGCCTCCTCCGCCTCCTCCTCCGCCTCCTCCTCCTCCGCCTCCTCCGCCTCCTCCGCCTCCGACGTCTGAGCCTGCTCCTCCGCCTCCTCCTCCGCCTCCTCCGCCTCCGCCGTCTGAGCCTGAGCCGCCCCGCCTCCCTCGCTGACCATCGCGCCTTCGACGGTTCGGCCCGGTGCCGGCAACGGCACCCAGCAGCGGGAAGGTTGCGGGCGCGTACTAGCGGACTCGGCCGTACATGTTCGGGTTGTAGTAGGAGAAGGACGAGACGCGCACGTTCTTGCCGGGACGCGGGGCCTCCAGGTACTGGCCGTCGCCGAGGTAGATGGCCACGTGGTGGATCCCGGAGGCGCGGCCGTTCGAGGACCAGAAGACCAGATCGCCGCGGCGCAGTTCCGAGCGGTCGATCGGGGTGGTGGCCCGGTACTGGTCGTCGGCGACCCGGGGGAGGGAGATGCCGGCGGAGCGGTAGGCGGCTTGGACCAGGCCCGAACAGTCCCAGCCGCGAGGGCCGTTGCCGCCCCAGACGTACGGGTCGCCGAGGTGGTTCTTGGCGAAGGAGATGGCGCCCTCGGTGCCCTGGCGCAGGGGAGTGCCCGAGCTTGAGCCCGAGGATCCGGAGCCGCCGCCGGAGGAGCTGGAGCCGCCGCCCGAGCTTCCGGAACGCCCCGCGTTGCGCTCGTACTTGTCCTGGTGGCTGGTCCAGCGCCACCAGCCGGTGGCGTCCTTGTACCAGTACACGCGGTCCGTCGAGTCCCAGCCGGCGCGGCCGCGGAAGGTCGGCTCCGAGGTGCGGGGGGAGGACGCGGACGGAGCAGTGGGAGCGGAGGACTTCTTGCCGGACTGGCCCGACTGGCCGGAATTGGCGAGGTACTTGTCGTAGTGGGAAGTCCAGCGCCACCAGCCGGTCTGGTCCTTGTACCAGTACTTCGACCCGTCCCAGCCCGCGTGGGACGGCGCGGGCTCGGCCGACGCGACGCCCGTGCCGGCGCCCATCAGCAGGGTCGCACCCACCGCCGCGACGACGGCGCCGCGTACGGTGCAGCGGCGCCGCGAGGCGCCTGCGGTGAGGGTCGTCGCGCCTGCGGCGCAGCCGGCGCAGTCGCAGCTGTCGGGTATGTTCTCGGTGAATTCGGGCGTGCGCATGCGGGGTTCCTTTCCTTCGGGGGGATCCTCAGTGGGCGTCGGCGGCAGGGCCGCGCGCCGTGTAGAAGGCCACGGTCAAGTCCTTGACCAGGGCCTTCCGTTCGTAGTCGTCCAGGCTCACGAGCCCGCGGTCCGACATCCGGTGGACGGTGTCGTCGACCGCGTCGATGACGGAGGTCAGGACGGAGTCCCGGTGCCGGGCGTCGATGGAGGCGATCCGGCGGCGCTGCATCGCGGCGGCGACCTCGGGGGCGTACTCGACGTGCAGCGGCCGGGCGGAGAAGACCTCGACGCCGACGGCCCGGCACTCCGCGGCGAGCAGTCGGGTCAGTTCCTCGCCGACGGCCTCGGTGTCGCGCAGGGTCCCGGGGTCGACCGGTCCGGGGTCGAAGGAGTCGGCGGGCATCCGGGAGAGCACCCGTGCGGTCGCGGACTCCACCTGCCCGCGCAGGTACTCGGTGTGGTCGTCGACGGCGAGCAGCGCCCGGGCGGTGTCCTTGACCCGCCAGACGACGAGGATGACGGCCCGCAGTGCGGTGCCCTCGGCATCGACGACGGCGAGCGGCTCGCTGCGCCAGTGCCGCAGTCGTACGTCGACCCGCGCGTGCCGTGGCAACGGGCTGGACCAGATGAGTCCGGTGCGGCGGATGGTGCCGCGGTAGCGGCCGAAGAGGGTGAGCGCCCAGGCGTGGCCGGTGCGGCCGCGGCGGAGCCCGCCAAGGGCGGTGACCGCGATGACCGCGCAGCAGAAGAGGAGGGCCAGGGGCCAGGCCTCGGCCGGTACGGGGGAGGGGCGCAGGTCCGCGTTCCGCAGGAGCACCCCGGCCCCGGCCGCGGCCGCCGCGGCGGCGAGCAGGGCCCACCAGCCGGAGCATGCCCGCGCGGGGCGCTCGGTGAGCGCGGGGTCGAGTACGGCGGGGAGGGTGCGGGGGGTTGTCGGAGCCTGTGCCGGGGCCTTGGCGGCCGGCCGGGGTACGGCTCCGTGGACCCGTCGGTGCCGGATGGTGTCGGTCTGGGGGTCGGGGACGGGGGTGGGGGGCTCGTCGTCCCGGAAGAGGGGTTCGAGGACGAGGGGGTCCCGGTACGGCCGTACGACCACGCCCCCGCCGGAGGAGCCGGGTATTCGCGCCGGGCCCTGCCTGCCTTCCCGGTCCTCCTCGGCTCCCTCCGCCGGGCCTCCGGTCGTCGAATTCGGCGCTTGCGACAAGCCACACCCCACACTGCCGTGGGCGCCAATGTCCCTCTGCGAAGGGGTGACTGACGCCGATAAAGATGATCAAGATGGAACCGATCTTCGCGGAATCGTACAAGTCGCCCATTCGGGAAAGGTCTCGACAGGCCGGGACTTTGGTCCCTTTTCGGTTCTGCCGTGACTCCGTCCGGCGGGCTTCCTCGTACGTTGCGGTGGAGCCGCGGCCCGCCCGGGCCCGGTACGGGTGGCCGTCGGCGCGCGGACCTGCCCCGACAAGCCCCGGCTACGCGCGAACGCCGCCCCGCGGGGCCGCCGCCCGCCCGGACCCGGCACTGCGGCACTACACTCCCGGCGCCGGCGACGGCGGACCCGCACCGCGGCCCTGCGCCTCGCGCCCGCACGGCGGCTTCAGCCTCGCCCCCCCCGGGCGCGGCACGGCGGCCCTGCGCCTCGCGCCCGCACTGCGGCTTCAGCCCCGCACCCCGGGCGCGGCACGACACTGCGCCCCCGCGCCCGACTGCGGCTCCGGACCTGCACCCCGGACGCGGCACGCGTCACTATGCCCCGCGCCCTGTCGAGCCCCGCCCCCACCGGGACCTGGACGCCGGAAGTGGCCGCCCCCCGGCAGAGCCTCCGGCAGACCTGCGAGGTGCGCCGCACCGGGGTCCCGGTCCGGACCCGGGTACCCGACCAGCCCGGGAAGGGGTCCCACGGGTCCCGCGCTGACGGGGGCCAGGCTGGGCTCGGAGGCCCGGGCAGCCCGTGCCGGGGCTGTGTTACGGCCGCGGGGGTGCTGCGGTGCGGTGCGGTGCGGTGCGCTGTGGGTCGGGGCGGGCGCGAGGGTGCCGCGGTGCGGGTCTGGGCTGTGGGGCGGGCGCGGGAGGTGCGGCCCGATGTGGGCGCGGCAGGCACGGGGGCGCCGACGTGCCGCGGTGCGGCCCCATGAGGGCGCGGCCGGCGCGGGGGCGCGGATGTGCCGCGGTGCGGGCCCCGCGCCGCCGACGTGCCGCCGTGCGGGCCCGCGGCGGCCGGGCGGGCGCCGGGCCGGAGGCGGGGCGGCGGCCGGGCCGGGGCAGGCGGTGGGGGCTCGGGAGTGAGACCCTGGCTGCATGGCCGAGAGGGGAGAGAGCCCCCGGGTCGACTGGCCTGCCCAGCCGGACACGAGCCTCGCGCTCAACCGCATGGGCACCTTCGACTGGGACCTCGACAGCGGGCGGATGTTCCTGGACTCCACCGCCCTCGAGGTCCTGGACCTGCGCCCGGAAGAGTTCAGCGGCACCCCCGCCGGGCTGGGGGCCCGGGTCGCGCCCGGCGAGCAGGCCCGGCTCGACGCCAAGGTCGCGCAGGCGTTCAAGGACGGCCGCAGCCACTACGGGGCGTACTTCCGCAGCCGCCGCCGGGACGGGTCCCCGGGCTGGACGCACGTCCAGGGCCGCATCCTGCGGGACCCGCACGGTCGCCCGTACCGCGTCATCGGGATCCTGCGCGACGCCGCCCACGACCCGGGCGAGTCCGGTGCGGGCGGGGAGCAGGCGGAGGGCCGGCGCCGGATGACCGGAGTGGTCGAGCGGACCACCGCCATCCTCGCGCACGCCCGGACCGTCAACGACGTCACCGACATCCTCAAGGACCCCGAGGCCCTCGGTCACCTCGGTGCGGTCAGCGTCATGCTCGGCATCGTGGACGGAGGCCGGATCCACCTGGTCGCGGAGGGGCAACTGGGCTCGTACGTACCGGAGATCGAGTACACCCGGATCGACGCGCAGCTGCCGATGAGCGAGGCCGTACGGAACATGCAGCCGGTCTTCCTCGCCTCCCGCGAGGAGTTCCAGCGGCGCTACCCGCAACTGTGGCCGTACATCGAGCCGTTGTCCGTGCGCAGCGGCGTGTACCTGCCGCTGATCGCCCAGGGCCGTACCATCGGCGCGCTCGGCCTGCTCTACACGCGGGACGGCGATTTCACCGCCGAGGAGCGCAACCTGCTCGTGGCGCTCGGCAGCGGCATCGCGCAGAGCCTGCAGCGGGCCATCCTCTTCGAGCAGGAGCACGACCTCGCCGAGGGACTCCAGCGGGCCATGCTGCCGCGCCGGATCCCGGAGGTGGCGGGCGCGCGGATCGCCGTGCGGTACCGGGCCGCCCGCGTGGGGCGGGACATCGGCGGCGACTGGTACGACGTGATCCCGCTCGGCGAGGGCCGGGTCGGGGTGATGATCGGCGACGTGGAGGGGCACGATACGGACGCCGCCGCCGTCATGGGCCAGTTGCGGATCGTGCTCCGCGCGTACATCACCGAGGGGCACACGCCGGGGACGGCGATGGCGCGGGCCTCCGCCTTCCTGCGGGAACTGGAGACGGAACGGTTCGCCACCTGTACCTACGCCGACATCGACCTCACCACCGGCATGGCCCAGCTGGTCCGCGCCGGGCACCTCGACCCCGTGGTGCGCCGTGGCGACGGCAGCTGCCACCGGCTCCAGGTGGCGGGCGGACTGCCGCTCGGGCTCCCGCCCCGCGACCCGCACGGCACCGGCAACGGGTACCCCGTCACCAGCGTCGAACTGCATCCGGGCGACACCCTGCTGCTCTGCACGGACGGCCTCACCGAACGGCCGGGCGCCGGAGCCGGAGCCGGAACCGGAGCGGGCGTCGAAGGTCGTACCGAAGACGGTGACGAGATCGGCATGCGCGAGCTCATGGACGCGGTCCGCGACGGCCCCGTCGACGTCGAGGAACTCGCCGAGGTCCTGTGCGACCTGGTCGGCGACGCCGGCGGCGGGGACGACATGGCCCTGCTCCTGCTGCGGCGCCGCGGCACCCCCACCCCGCGCGGCGGCGGCCCGCTGCGCCAGCGCCTGCTGCCCGGCGACCCGGACGCTCCGGCGATGGCCCGCCACCTGATCCGGGCCGCGGCGGCGGCCTGGGGCGCCTGGGACCAGGCGGACGAGATCGAGCTCGCGGCGGACGAGCTGATGACCAACGCCCTGGTCCACACGGACGGCGTGGGCCACGTCAGCATGCGGCTGACCTCGGAGGGCCGGATCCGGATCGAGGTCGAGGACACCAGCAGCGCGCTCCCGCGCCGGCGCGAGGCGGACGACTGGGCGGTGTCGGGGCGCGGCCTGATGCTGGTGGACCGGCTCGCGGACGCCTGGGGCGTGGAACCCCGGGGCGGCGGCAAGTGCGTGTGGTGCGAGTTCGCCGTCCCGGGCCGCGACGGTACGTGACCCGCGCGCGGCCGGTGAGCATGCGCCAGCTCCCGCCCCCGCTCTCGGTGCAGAGCGGTCGCGAGGCGTTGGGGCGAATGGCTGGACACGCGCCGACCTGGGCGGTTCCCGCCGCCGGGCCCCGTCCGGCTGGTCGATCCTGCCGGGGTGCAGACACTCCGCAGGCTGCCCTCGGTCCTCCTCCCCGCTCTCCTGCCGGTACTGCTCACGGTGGCCCTCGCCGCGCCCGCCGATGCCGATGCCGACGGCGGGACCGAGGGCATCGAGACCGCCCGCACCACCCGCCAGGTCGCTCCGGGCGTCCGGCTGGAGTCGTACGACCGGCTGGAGGCCGACCGCTGGCTGCGCGTCGATGAACTCGTCGTCGAACTCGGCGGTTCAGCCACAGCAGGCACACCAGCCACACCAACTACGCCTGTCGTCGCCCCGCTCGCCCCGGACCCCTCGGACGGGCCGCGCGCCGACTACCTCGGCGGCCGCGGCCCCGCCACCGTCGGCGAATCCGCAGCCCGCCATCCCGCCGGGCCCAGCCGGCGCGTGGTCGCCGCCGTGAACGGGGACTTCTTCGACATCCGGGGTACTGGCGCGCCCCTCGGCCCCGGCCTGAGCGCCGGCCGGCTGCTGCACGCCCCGGCACCGGGGGCGGGCCAAGCGGTCGGCTTCGGCGCCGACGGCTCCGGCCGCGTGCTCCGCATCGGCCTCGCCGGGAGCGTCACCCTGCCCGGCGGCGCCGGGGGCGCCCCGCTGGCCGGGTACAACACCGCCCGACCGCCCGCCGACGGCTTCGCCGCGTACACGGCCGACTGGCCCGGGACCGAGCTCCCGGAGGCGGGCGGCGGCGCGGCCGTGGAACTGCGCGACGGCGTGGTCACCGCCGTCCGGCCCGCGGTACGCCGCCCCGCGCGCCGGGGGCGCCCCGAGCCCGGCACCACCCTGCTGGTCGCGGGCGGGACGGCGGTGCCCGACCTCGCGGCCCTGCGCCCCGGCGACGCCGTGGCCGTGACGGCGCGGGCCGTCACCGAGGGGGGTCCGGTGCCGGTCGCCGCGCTCGGCGGCCGGGAGGCCCTCGTCGTCGCCGGGGTCCCGCAGAACCACGACGGCGAACCGAACAACGCCGCAGCCCCGCGCACCGCGGTCGGCTTCTCCCGCGACGGGCGGCGGATGCGGCTCGTCACCGTGGACGGCCGCCAGCGCGACAGCGGCGGCCTCACCCTGACCGGGCTGGGCCGGATGATGCACCGGCTCGGCGCCCACGACGCCCTCAACCTCGACGGCGGCGGCTCCTCGACCCTGCTCGCCGCGGTCGCCGGGGCGACGGCCCTCGCCGTGGAGAACTCCCCGTCGGACGGACGGCAGCGCCAGGTTCCCAACGGCCTCGCGCTGACCGTCCCGGCCGGCTCCGGCCTGGTCTCCGGCTACCGGATCGGAGCCCTCGGCGGCGCCGCCCGCGCCTTCCCCGGGCTGACCCGCACGCTCACCGCCACCGGGTACGACGCGGCGCTCGGCCCCGTCGGCCAGGCCGGCCCGCCGGGTAGCGGGACCACCCCGGCCTGGTCCGCCGAGGGCGGCGCCATCGACTCCGCGGGGGTGTTCCGCGCCCCGCACCGGGGGCGGGCGGCCGTGCACGCCCGGCTCGGCGCGGCCCACGGCACGCTCGGCCTCGACGTGCTCGGCCCGCTGCGCGGGATCCGCTTCGGCCCGGCCGGGATCGGGCCGACCGGGATCGGGCCCGCCGGGATCGGCCCGGCCGGGATCGGGCTGGCCGGGCAGGGGGAGAGCGCCGGATTCACCGTGACCGGGTACGACGCCCAGGGCGCGGCCGCCGTCGTCGAGCCCCGCGACGTGACCCTGGTCCACGACCCGTCCCGGTGGCGCGTCGCCCCCGACGGCCGGGGCGGATTCACCGTCACCGCCCTCGTCCCGCGGGCCACCGGACGGCTGCACGCCACCGTCCGCACCGGCGGGTCCAGGGCCTTCACCGCCGAACTGGCGCTCGGCGTGGGCCTGTCGGACCACCCCGTCGCCGCGCTGGCGGACGCTGCTCGCTGGACCGGGCCGGGCGCGGCCCCCGCCGCGGGGCACCGGGGCCGCGGGCTCTCCCTCGACCTGCCCGCCGCGAACGCCGCGAACGCCGCGAACGCCGCGAACGCCGCGAACGCCGCGAACGCCGCGAACGGCGCGCCCACCGCGAACGGCGCCGCCGCGTCCGCCACCGCGCCCCGGCCGCTGCCCGTACCGGAGCCGGCCCGGTCGCTCACGCTCCAGGTGCACGGCGACGGTTCGGGAGCCCGGCCCGCCGTGGAGCTGGCCGACGGGGAGGGCGCGGCCGTCACCCTGCGCGGGCCCGTCGTGGACTGGTCCGGCTGGCGGGAGATCGAGCTCCCGCTCCCGGCGATGGCGGAGCGCCCGTTCACCGTCACCCGGCTCTCGGCGGCAGCCGGGCCGCGCCCGGGCCGGCTGCTGCTGGACACGCTCCGGGCCCGGACCCCGGACATCGCGACCGTCCACGCACCCGCTGCCGCACCCGACCCGGTCGTGGCCGACGCGGCGCGGGTCCGGGCCCGCCCCTGGCGGTTCGCCGTCCGGCCGGCCCGTACCGCCGGGGCCGGTGCGCACTCCGGAGCCGACCTCGTGCTGACGGGCGCGGAGCGGCGGGCCTTCGTCCACCGCGGAGTACGGTTCCTGCCGCTCGACACGGCCCGGCGCACCCTGCGCGGGGGCGGCCTGGAGCGGATCGCGGCCCTGCGCGCGGCCCTGGCGGCTGCCGCCGGGGAGCCGGGCACCGGCGCGCTGGCCCTCGTACAGCGGTATGCGCCGGGCACCGTGGACCGCAAGGAGGCCGCCCTGCAACTGCACTGGCTCGCGGAGTTCCGGCGCACCACCGGGAAACGGGCCGCGGTGATCACCGTCGGCGCACCCCGCTTCGCGGCCGGCCGTACCGAGGGCGTGCTCACCGTCGCGGCCCCGGGCACCGGCGCCACCCTGGTGGGCGCGGACGCCTTCGCCGCGGGGGACTGGCTCTCCGTACTGCCGCCGCCGGGCGCGTAGTCCCGTACGGGCTGCGGCTCAGAGCCGTACCAGCGTGACCTCGGTGGCCTTCACGCTGGTCCACACCGGGGTCCCGTCGGTGATGCCCAGGTCGGCGGCGGCCTCCGGGGTGATCTCCGCGACCAGGTCGGGGGCCTCGGCCGAGGCGATCAGCACGCGCAGCCGGCTCCCGACCGAGGTGATCTCCCGTACGGTGCCCGGCCAGATGTTACGAGGGCTGCCGCCCGGGCGGTCCCGGTGCACGGACACCGCCTCGGGAGCGATGATCGCGAGCGCCTCCGCCCCCTCGGGCAGCGCCTCGGCCACCACCAGCCGGCCCCCGGCGGCGAGGGCCAGCCCGTCGGCCGACGCCGTGCCGGGCCAGGCGTTGCGCCCCAGCATCCGGGCCACCCACGGGGAGCGCGGATGGCGGGTCACCTCGGCGGGCGGGGCGTCCTGGAGGGCCTGCCCGTCGGACAGTACGAGGACCCGGTCGGCCAGCGACACGGCCTCGACGGGGTCGTGCGTGACGATGAGGCAGACGCCGCCGAAGTCCGCCAGATGCGTGCGCAGGGTGTGCCGGACCCGGGCCCGCGTCGTCTGGTCCAGGGCGGCGAGGGGCTCGTCCAGCAGCAGCAGCCGCGGCCGGGCGGCCAGCGCCCGGGCCAGTGCGACCCGCTGCGCCTGCCCGCCGGACAGCTCGGCGGGCCTGCGGTGGGCGAGGTGCCCGACGCCGAGCCGGTCCAGCCAGGCCTGCGCCTCGCGGCGGGCCTCGGCGCGGGGCACCCGGCGGGCGCGCAGCCCGTACATGGTGTTGGCCAGTGCGTTCAGGTGCGGGAACAGCGCGCCGTCCTGCGGCACCCAGGCGACCTGCCGCCTGTGCGGGGGCAGCGCGGTGACGTCGGTGTCGCCGAGCCGGAGCGTGGCGTGGGCGCGGGGGGTGAGGCCGAGGAGGGCGCGCAGCAGGGTGGTCTTGCCGGCGCCGTTCTCGCCGACGACGGCGATGGTGGTGCCGGGCTCGGCGTCGAGCGTGAGCCGGTTGAAGCCGGTGACCTCGGCGTGCAGCGGCCAGCGGTCGCCGCCGGGTTCGGTGGTTGCGTCGGCCGCGGCGGGTGCGGGGGCGGGTGACGGGTCCTGCGCCGAGGCATCGGCCGCGCGGTCCGCCTCCGCCGCGTCGGCCTTCGCGCCACCGGCCCTCGCTCCGTCGGCCTTCGCGGCGACGGGGGTGCCCGTCCACCGCCCGCGCAGGGCGATCAGTACGCCCATGGCGATGGCGAGCAGCAGCAGGGACACCGAGGTGGCGGCCTCCGGCTGGTCCTGGAGCAGCAGGTAGACCTGGAGCGGCAGCGTCTGGGTGGTGCCGGGCAGGTTGCCGGCGAAGGTGATGGTCGCGCCGAACTCACCCAGCGCCCGGGCCCAGGTGAGCGCCGCGCCCGCGATGAGCCCCGGGGCCACCATGGGCAGGGTCACGGTGAAGAACACGCGGACCGGTGAGGCACCCAGGGAGGCCGCGGTCTCCTCGTAGCTCTCCTTGAGGCCGCCGAGCGCGCCCTCCAGGCTGATGACGAGGAACGGCATCGCGACGAAGGTGGCCGCGAGGACGGCGCCGGAGGTGTGGAAGGGCAGGGTGATGCCGAAGCCGGCCTCCAGCCACGGCCCGAGCAGTCCGCGCCGGCCGAAGCCCAGCAGCAGGGCGACACCGCCGACGGTCGGCGGCAGGACCATCGGGAGCAGTACCAGCGAGCGGACGAGGGCCTTGCCCCTGAAGTCGACGCGGGCCAGCAGCCAGGCGAGCGGCACGCCGAGGACGAGGGACAGGCCGAGCGCCCAGCACGACACGAGCAGCGACAGCTTGAGCGCTTCGACCACGCCGGGGCTGGTGAGGTGGGAGCCGATCTCGCTCCACCGGGTCCGGACGAGGATGCCGACCAGGGGCAGCAGCAGGAACGCCACCGCGAGCAGGGCGGGGAGCGCCAGCGTGACGGGGGTTCGGGTGCGGCGGATGCGGAGTCTGGTCATGAGGCGATCCTGGCTGGAGATGCTGTGACGGCGGGGAATCGGCGGGGCCGGAAGTGCGGAGCCGACGCGGAGAGGGGCTGCCCGTCCCCCCGGACCGGGCAGCCCCTCTTCGCGTCCCGAGGGCGGTTACGCCTTCTGGAAGCCCGCGTCCTGGAGGATCTTCTGGGCCTCCGGGGTGCTCAGCCAGGCCACGAACGCCGCGGCGGCCTCGGCGTTCTTCGACACCTTGAGCGTGGCGGCAGGGTAGGAGGCGACGGCGTTCTGGTCGTCCGGGATCTCCACGCTGACGACCTTGTCGCCGGACTTGGCGGAGTCGGTCTTGTAGACGAGGCCGGCGTCGGCCTCGCCCAGCTCGACCTTGCTCAGCACGGCGCGGACGTTGGGCTCCTGGGAGACCGGCTTCACCTCGATCTTCTGGGCGTCGAGGATCTGCTTGCTGTAGCGGCCGACCGGGACCTCGGGCGCGGCGAGCACGACCTTGATCTTGCTGTCGGCCAGGTCCTTCAGCTCGTCGATCTTGAACGGGTTGCCCTTGCCGGCCGCGATGACCAGGCGGTTCTTGGCGATGACGGTGGGGTTGCCGGTCTCCGTCCTGAGGCCGTCCATGGTCTTGGTGTCGGCGGTGACCAGCGCGTCGGCGGGGGCGCCCTGCTTGACCTGGGCGGCGAGCTCCTGCGAGCCGGCGAAGGAGAAGGTGATCTTGGTGCCCGGGTGGGCCTTCTCGTACGCGGCGCCCGCGGTTTTGAACACGTCGGTCAGGGAGGACGCGGCGAGGACGGTGAGGTTCGCGGCCTTGGGTGCGCCCGGGGCGGAGCCGGAGCCGGAGGCCGAGGGCGTCGCGTCGGCCTTCGGGTCGTCGCTGCTGCCGCAGGCGGACAGCACGGGCACGAGGAGGGCGGCGGCCAGGGCGGCGGCAGCGGTGCGGCGGCGGTTCAGGATCGGGGACATGGGCTGGTGCTCCTCGGTCGGGTCGGCGGCCGGCCGGGTGCCGGGTCCGCGCGGTGATGACCCGCGCCGGTGACGGGCGGAGCGGGTGGGCGGTGCTGAGCGGATGGTTCGGGTTCGGGTTCGGGGTCGGCTGCGACTGCGGCTGCGGGCCCGGTTCAGGTGCGGTCGATGTGCACGCTGGTCGACTTCACGCGGGCGGTGGCCCGCATGCCGACGGCGAGGCCGAGTTCCTCGACCGCCTCGCGGGTGAGCAGGGAGACGAGGCGGTGGGGACCCGCCTGGATCTCGACCTGGGCGGCCACGTCGCCGAGCTTGACGGCGGTGATGATGCCGGGGAAGGCGTTGCGGGCCGAGGTGTACGCCTCCTCGTCCTCGCTGTGGGCCCCCTGGGCCACCTCGACGGCGAAGGCGGCCAGGGCCCGGCCGTCGATCAGACGGCGGCCGCCCTCGTCGCGATGGGTCACGACTCGGCCGGCGTCGGCCCAGCGGCGCGCGGTATCAGGGCTGACGCCCAAAAGGCGGGCCGCCTGGCCGATGGTGTAGGACTGCATGTGCGACAAGGTAGGGGCACCTGTCCAGCATTTGCAATTCCATTGGGATGATGTACATGGCAGTTGCCATACCTATTGTCGCAACCGCCAAAAGTCATTCCTTTTCGCGCGGCCGAAATGGCTAGAGTCGGGGCATGGCAGATGAGGGAACAGGGACGGGAACAGGTGCCGGAACCGCTCGCGTGGACGCCTGGATCTGGTCGGTCCGCCTGACGAAGACCCGCGCGATCGCCGCCGGCGCGTGCCGGGCGGGCCACGTGAAGGTCAACGGCGAACGGGCGAAGCCGGCGCAGCCCGTGCGGGCGGGCGACGAGGTGCGGCTCTTCCACGCGGGGCGGGAGCGCGTCGTGGTGGTCAAGCGCCCGGTGACGAAGCGGGTCGGGCCCCCGGTCGCGGCGGAGTGCCTGATCGACAACAGCCCGCCGCCGCCGACCCCGGTGGAGGCGGCGGTGGTCGGCATCCGCGACCGCGGTGCGGGCCGCCCGACGAAGCGCGAACGCCGCGAGATCGAGACCCTGCGCGGCCGCTGAGTACGGGTTCGGGCCCGGGTTCGGGCCTGGGTTCGGGCCCGGAGCCGGGTCCCGGCCCGGGCGGCGGTCCCGGCAGGTCCCGTCAGGTCCCTCAGGTCACGTCTTGTGGTAGGTGGAGGCCTCGACCGCCGACGCGAGGACCGCGTCCAGGCCGGCGCCGGCGGAGGCCGTGACCGTGGCCGTCACCGCGCCCTCGACGAATGGGGCGTCCGCCAAGCGGGCGCCCTCGGGCAGGTCGCCCTCCTCCAGCAGCGCCTTCACGGTCAGCACCGAGCTGCCCAAGTCTGCCAGGAGCACGACCCCGGAGCCCTGGTCCACCGCACGGACCGCCGCCATGATCAGCTCCGCGCTCGTGCCCAGACCGCCGTCGGCCGTGCCGCCCGCCGCGGCGACCGGGGCCACCGGTCCGCCCGCCGCCAGGCCGCGGGCCAGCTCCGCCACCGACTCGGCGACCGCCGCGCTGTGCGAGACCAGCACGATCCCCACGGGGGCGGTCACGAGCCCGCCCCGGCGCCGTCCACCGCGTCCACCGCGTCCGCGGTGTCGGCGAGCGCGCCCAGCAGCAGTGCCGCCGAGGTCGCCCCCGGATCCTGGTGGCCGATGCTGCGCTCGCCCAGGTAGCTGGCCCGGCCCTTGCGCGCCTGCATCGGCACCGTCGCCAGGGCGCCGTTCTCCGCCGCGTCCCCGGCCGCGCGGTAGGAGGTGCTCAGGGCCGCCACCCCCGGAACCAGGGCGTCCAGCATGGTCTTGTCGCCCGGGGCCGCGCCGCCGAGCTGCGCCACCGCGCCCACTCCCGCGTACAGGGCCTGGCGCAACTCGTCGTCGGAGACCTCGGCGGCGTCCCCGAGCTCCTTGCCGGTCCGCCGCAGCAAGGTCCCGTACAGCGGCCCGGAAGCGCCGCCGACCGTCGAGATCAGCGTCCGTCCCGCCAGTTGCAGGACCGCGCCGGGAGCTGCCGGAACCTCCGCGTCCAGGGAGGCCCGTACCGCCGTGAAACCCCGTAGCAGATTGCTTCCGTGGTCGGCGTCCCCGATGGGGGAGTCGAGCTCGGTCAACCGGTCCGCCTCGCGCTCCACCACAGCCGCGGCGGCCGCCATCCAGCGGCGGAAGAAGTCTGCGTCACGCACCGGATCTCCTCGCCTCGCCCGGCGGGTCGGCCGGTCGGTAGGTCCCACGGCCACCATACGGTCACCGGCCCCAGCGCAGCGCGACGGTCTGGACGGGCGCGTCCCACAGGCGCAGCAGCTCCTCGTCGACCCGGCACAGCGTGACCGAACAGCCTGCCATGTCAAGCGACGTGACGTAGTTGCCCACGAGCGTCCGCGCCACCGGCACGCCCCGCTCGCCCAGCACCCGCGCCACCTCCGCATGGAACCCGTACAGCTCCAGCAGCGGCGTCGCCCCCATCCCGTTGACCAGCGCGAGCACCGGCCCGCTCGCCGGACCCACCTCGGCCAGCTCCTCCAGTACGGCGCCCACGGCGATCTCGGCGATCTCCCGCGCGGGCATCATCGCGCGCCGCTCCCGGCCGGGCTCGCCGTGGATGCCGACCCCCAACTCCAGCTCGCCGTCGGGCAGGTCGAAGGTCGGACTGCCCTTCGCGGGGGTCGTGCACGCGCTCAGCGCCACTCCGAAGCTGCGGGAGGAGTCGTTCACCCTCCGGGCGATCGCCGCGACCCGCTCCAGCGGCGCGCCCTCCTCGGCGGCCGCGCCCGCGAGCTTCTCCACGAACAGCGTGGCTCCGGTGCCGCGCCGCCCGGCGGTGTAAAGGCTGTCCGTGACGGCGACGTCGTCGTTGACCAGCACCCGCTCGATGCGCAGGCCGTCCTCCTCGGCGAGTTCGGCCGCCATCTCGAAGTTCAGCACGTCCCCGGTGTAGTTCTTGACGACGAACAGCACCCCCTGCCCGCTGTCCACGGCCGCCGCGGCCCGCAGCATCTGGTCGGGCACCGATGAGGTGAACACCTCCCCGGGACATGCGGCCGACAGCATCCCGTACCCGACGAACCCGGCGTGCAGCGGCTCGTGCCCGGAACCGCCCCCGGACACCAGCCCGACCCGGCCCCCGCCGCGCACGTCACGCCGTACGACGACACGCCGCTCCACGTCGACGTCCAGCTCGGGATGCGCGGCGGCCATGCCCCGCAACGCATCGGCGACGACGGTCTCCGGACTGTTGATCAGCATCCTCATGGACATCTCCCGGGAGGTTGACAGGCGGCTGTCTGAGGCGCGCCGACCGGGGCGCCCCCACCGTGACGTTAGGGGAGCCCGCCGCGCGGCGACAGGCTGCGCGTCGGCCCGACGCCGCCGCGCGGGGGGATGCGTCAGCCCCGCCCCTCTGTGGCGGGGAGTTGAAAACGTTCGATCGTTTTGAACGAATAGAACTATATGATTGATAGATCTTGACGATCGAAAATCGACTCCATAGAGTCAGCGCGGCCTCACTCAGCCGCAAGGAGCCCCAGATGTCTGTGCGCCGCCCGCGAGCCCTGCTCGCGATGGACCCCGAGCTTCTGCCCCGCCTGCTGGACGATGCGACCGTCCGCCGGCTCCACGAGGTCGCCGAACTCGACCTCGGTATCGTCGCCGACGACTTCGCCAGACCCGAGGTGGCGGCTGTGCTGGCGGAGGCCGAGGTGTTGCTCACCTTCTGGGGGGCTCCGGCCATCGACGCCCGCGCCCTCTCGGCCGCGCCCCGCCTCAGGACCGTCGTGCACGCCGCCGGATCCGTCAAACACTTCGTCACCGAGGCCTGTTGGGACCGCGGCATCACCGTCTCCTCCGCCGCGCTGGCCAACTCCCTGCCGGTGGCGGAGTACACCGTCGCCATGGTCCTGCTCGCCAACAAGTGCGTGATGCAGCTGCGCGAGGAGTACCGCCGGGACCGCGGCAGCCGCCACGACTGGCACCTGCGCTACGGCCATGCCGGCAACTACCGCCGGACCGTGGGCATCGTCGGTGCCTCCCGGATCGGCCGCCGGGTGATCGAGCTGCTGCGCCCATATGACCTGGAACTCGTCGTGTACGACCCGTATCTGACTGAGCTTCAGGTCCAGGGTCTAGGTGTCCGGGGCGTGGGGCTCGACGAGCTCTGCCGGATCTCCGACGTGGTCAGCCTGCACGCACCGGAGCTGCCCGAGACGCGGTCGATGATCGACCGCCGGCGCCTCGCGCTGATGCGCGACGGCGCCACGCTGATCAACACGGCACGCGGCTCGCTGGTCGACGGCGCCGCGGTCACCGAGGAGTTGGCCTCCGGGCGGCTGCACGCGGTCATCGACGTCACCGAGCCGGAGGTCCTGCCGGCCGACTCCCCGCTGTACGACCTGCCGAACGTGCTGCTCACCCCGCACATCGCCGGTTCCCTCGGCAACGAGCTCCACCGGATGGCCGGTTCCGCGATCGAGGAGATCGCCCGGTACGCCGCCGGCCTGCCCTTCCTGCACCAGGTCCGCCGCGAGGACCTGGACCGGACGGCCTGACGCCACGACGCCGTCGGCCCGAACTGATCGTATTGATCAATAGTTCACATGCTCTTGACGTTCAAGATGGCCTGGGCAAATGATTCAACCCGTTCAGCCCACTCGCCAAGGAGCGGTTCAATGAAGGTTCAGTCCTTGCGTGCCTACGGTGCGGTGGCCGCAGCGGTGTCTCTCGCCCTGCTGACCTCCGCCTGCGCCGGCTCCGAGTCCACCGCGCCGTCCGCCGCCAAGGGCGACGGCAAGCCCGTCACCCTCACGTACTGGACCTGGACCAGCGGCGCCGAGGCCGCGGCCGCCGCGTTCAACAAGACGCACACCGACATCCAGGTGCGGTTCTCCCAGATACCCGGCGGGGCCGACGGCTACAGCAAGATCAGCAATGCGATCAAGGCGGGTGACGCGCCCGACGTGGCGACCATCGAGTACAGCATGGTCCCGGAGTTCGCGAGCCAGGGATACCTGGAGGACCTCACCGGCTCCTCCGGGGAGCTGGTGAAGAAGAGCTTCCCGGCGGGCGTCCAGAACCTGGTCACCTTCGGCGGCAAGACCTGGTCCGTCCCCTTCGACGCCACCCCGCAGGTGTACTTCTACCGCAAGGACCTCTTCGAGAAGTACGGGGTGGCGGTCCCCAAGACCTGGGACGAGTACCGGGCCGCCGCCGAGAAGATCAAGGCCGCCGACCCCAAGGCGCGCATGGGCAGCTTCCCCACCGACGCCCCGCTGGAGGCGACCCTCTCCTGGCAGGCCGGCGCCAAGTGGTTCGAGGTCGAGGGCGACGCCTGGAAGCCCGCCATCGACGACGCCCCCTCGCAGAAGGTCGCCACCTTCTGGCAGGGCATGCTCAAGGACGACCTCGTCTTCAACTACGGGGCCGGCACCCCGGAGGAGAACAAGTCCAGGGCCGACGGCACCACCGCCAGCATCCTGGGCGCCTCCTGGAGCGCGGGCGGCATGATCGCCGCGATGCCCGACCTCAAGGGCAAGTGGGGCATCGCCCCCATCCCGAACTGGGGCACCCCGGCCAGCGGCATGTACGGCGGCACCAGCTTCGCCGTGACCAAGGGCAGCAAGCACGCCAAGGCCGCGGCCGAGTTCATCAAGTGGGTGACGACCGACCCGGCCGCGATGGAGGCCCGGATCAGCGCCCTGAAGAGCCCCAGCAGCGCCCTGCCCGCGAACCCGGCCATGGCCGCGGTGGCGGCGAAGGCCTTCGACACCTCCTACTTCGGCGGCGAGGACCTCTACAAGCTGAGCGGTGAGCAGGTCGGCACGATCGTCCCCGGGTGGACCTGGGGACCGGTCCAGGGCAAGGTCAACGCCGACTTCAAGGACGAGGCGGCCAGGAGCGGCCTGCTGAACGGTCTGGCCAAGGCCCAGGAATCGGCCCGGTCGGCCATCGAGAGCCGCGGTCTCAAGCTCGCCAAGTGACCCCGCCGGGGGCGGCCGGCCCCGATGCGCCGGCCGCCCCCGCCCCGGCCTCTCCATGCCCGTCCCGTCCCGGCCACGCCCGTCCCGGCCATGCGGTTCCGTACCGCCCGCACCGCCAAGGAGCCTCCCGTGGCATCACCGCCCACCCTCCCGGCCCGCGCCGGAAGCACGCTGCGCCGCAACCAACGCGGAGCCGCCGCCCTGTTCCTCGTCCCGTTCTTCGTCCTGTTCGCCATCGTCATGGTGGCGCCGGTCGTCTACGCGGCATGGATGAGCCTGTACCGGGAGCAGTCCTCGGGACTCGGGTTCGGAGGCATCGAGCGCAGCTTCGTAGGTCCGGCCAACTACTCGGCGGTGCTGGCCGATCCGGCGTTCCACTCGGCCTTCCTGCACGTCGCCGGGTACTGCGCGGTGTACATCCCGGTGATGATCGGCGGGGCTCTCGGGCTGGCCCTGCTGGTCGACTCGGCCCACGCCCGGGCCAAGCGCTTCTTCCAGCTCGCCTTCTTCCTGCCGCACGCGGTGCCGGGCCTGATCGCCGCGATCATCTGGATCTACCTCTACACCCCCGGACTGAGCCCGGTGCTCGACTGGATCGACGCCTCCGGCGGCAGCTGGAACTTCTTCTCACCCGGCAACTCCCTCTCGTCGATGGTCAACATCGCCGTCTGGCAGTGGATCGGCTACAACATGGTGATCTTCTTCGCCGCACTCCAGGCCGTGCCCCGCGAGGTCATAGAAGCCGCCACGGTCGACGGCGCCGGGGCCTGGCGCATCGCCGTGGGCATCAAGGTGCCGATCATCCGCTCCTCCGTGGTCATGACCGTCCTCTTCACCTGCGTCGGAGCGGTCCAGCTCTTCACCGAGCCCCGGCTGCTGTCCGACAAGGCGCAGGCCCTCGGAAACGACTGGTCGCCCACGATGTACATCGTCAGCAAGGCGTTCGTCGACCAGGACTACGCGAGCGCGGCCGCCGCGTCGCTGCTGCTGGCCCTCGTGGCCGGGGCGCTGTCCTTCGTCGTCACCCGGATCGGGAAGCGGTGGCAGGCAGCATGAGCACACGGACCGTCACCCGCCCGCGCGCCTGGGCCTCCAAGGCCGCCGTCAACTCCGTACTGGTCATGCTCGCGCTCTACACGCTGATGCCGATCAGCTGGCTCCTGGTCGCGGCCACCAAGAACCGCCGCGACCTCTTCGCCACCGACGGATTCAGCTTCGGGGAGTTCAACCTCTTCTCCAACATCCACGACGTCTTCACCCACAACGACGGCATCTACGGACGCTGGCTGCTCAATACGGTCCTGTACGCGGTGGTCGGCTCGGCCCTCTCCTCCCTCATCTCGGTGGCGGCGGGATACGCCTTCGACAAGTACGGCTTCACGGGCAAGGAGAAGCTCTTCGGGGTGGTCCTCGCGGGCGTGCTCGTACCCGGAGCGGTCCTCACCCTGCCGATGTACCTGCTCGCCTCCAAGGCCGGGATCACCAACACCTACTGGGCGCTGCTGATCCCCTCCCTGGTCAACCCGTTCGGCGTGTACCTCGCCCGGGTCTTCTCCGAGGGCTACGTCCCGTACGAGGTCATCGAGGCCGCCAGGATGGACGGCGCGGGCGAGGTGCGAACCTTCCGCACCATTGCGCTGCCGATGCTCGCCCCGGGGTTCATGACGCTGTTCCTCTTCTCCTTCACCGCGAGCTGGAACAACTTCTACGGCGCCCTCGTCATGCTCAACGACAAGGACCTCTACCCCGTCAACCTCGGCCTCCACATGTGGAACGTCTCCACCACGGAGAGCCCCGAGATGTACTCGCTGGCCATCACCGGCTCGCTCATCGCCGTGATCCCGCTGGTCGTCGCCTTCCTCTGCCTGCAGCGTTTCTGGCGCTCCGGACTGACCGCGGGGGCGGTGAAGTAGTTCCGCGCCCGACTCGCCGCCACCACCCACCGAAGACGGGATCCGACCGTTGCCCACCCCATCCGGCACCCGCCGCCGCGTCCTGGTCGTCGGCATCGACGGCGTCCGCCTCGACCTGCTCCGGACCGTGCCGACACCCCATCTGGACGCCGTCGCCGCCGCCGGGTTCCTCGGCCCGATCGAGATCGACGAAGCCACGCCCACCATGTCGGGCCCCTGCTGGGCCACGATCGCCACCGGGGTCGGGGTCGCCAAGCACGGCGTGTACGGCAACCACTTCGCGGGCCACCGCCTGGACGTCTTCCCCGACTTCGCCACCCGCCTCGCACGGCAGGACGGACGCAGGACCTTCGTGGCCGGCGGCTGGGAGCCGCTGCTACTGGCCCGCGACGGCGGACCGCTGTTCGCCGCGCCCGCCCGGCTGTCGTACATCGCGCCGGGCGCGGACACCTGTGAGGCCTGGGAAGCCTGCGACGACCAGGTCACCGCGGAAGCCGTCCACGTCCTGGAGGCCGACGACCCCGAGGTCTCCTTCGTCTACCTCGGCGCGGTGGACGAGACGGGCCACCTGCGCGGCTGCGGCGACGCCTACCTGCGGGCGATCGGGAGCGCCGACGCACGCCTCGGCCGCCTGCTCGGCGCCGTCCGCGCGCGGCCCGCCTACGAGGACGAGTCCTGGACGGTGATCGTGGTCACCGACCACGGCCACCGCGACGACGGCGGGCACGGCGGCCGCACCGTGCCGGAACGTACCGCCTGGGTGGCCTGCTGCGGCCCGGACATCGGCGCCGGACCGCCCGCCCGGAGGCTGCGCTTCGAGGACGTCGCCGCCCAGGTGTACGCGGCCCTCGGCCGCCGGGCCGACTCGCACTGGACGCTCGACGGCCTCCCCTTCTCCGCCCCCTGCGGTCCCGTCCCGGCGGGAGCCTGAGGTGCGGGCGGTCTTCTTCGACATGGACGGAACGCTGGTCGACTCCGAGCCGTTGTGGTGGCAGGCGACCGAAGCCGTGGCCGCGTCCCTCGGATGCGCCCTGACCGAGGCCGACGTACCCGCGGTGGTCGGACGCTCCATCGCCGACACGGCCGGGCACCTGCACGCGACCGCCGGCGCCGGGGCGGGCACGGTCCGGGACATCGCCCGCGAGCTGCTCGCGGGGTTCCAGGAGCTGGTCGCCCGCGGACCGCGGCCGCTGCCGGGTGCGCTGGAGCTGCTCGACGCGCTGGCCGCGGCCGGTGTCCCGCTCGGGCTCGTCTCCGCGTCGCCCCGCCCGATCGTGGACCTGGTCCTCGCGGGACTCGGCGCGGACCGCTTCGCCGTCACCGTGGCGGACGGCGAGACCCCGAGGACCAAGCCGCACCCCGACCCGTACCTCGCCGCGGCCAGGGCCCTGGGCGTCGATCCGCGGTCCTGCGTGGCCGTGGAGGACAGCCCGGCCGGCACGGCCTCCGCCGGGGCGGCGGGCTGCTTCGTACTGGCCGTTCCCTCCACGGTGCCGATACCGCCGGCGCACGGGCGGCTGGTCCTGAACCGCTTGACCGAGGCGGATCCGGAGCTGCTCCGCTCCCTGGTGGCGGGCTGACCGCCCCGGGGGCGGTCAGCCCAGCGCCACCCTGATCCGCTGGGTGGCGCCGGCCTGTCCGGTGAGGTCGCCGAAGGCGAGCGTGAGCGCGGATCCGGTGGCGGCCGAGGTGACGGTGCCCGGCTTCGAGAGCACGGCGGCGACGGGCCGGTGCCACGTCACGGTGAGGCCGGTCTGCATGCGCATCGGGTCCGAGACGCACAGCGTGGCCGTGCCGTCGCCGTGCTCCCGTACCAGGACGCAGGCCGGCTTGTCGGCGGTGAGGGCGCCGACCGTGCCCGCGAACCAGAAGTTGACGGCGGTCACCCCGAGGGAGGGGACCACGATGCCCTGTCGGCTGTTGTCGTTGGCCAGGACGGTGAGCCAGCCGGTGGCGGCGGCCCGGGCGGCGGTCGCGGCGGTGGTGGCGCCGGGCATCAGGATGTAGGAGCAGGCGGCGTCGACGGGGTCCACGCCGTGGTCGAACCAGAGGGTCAGATAGCGGCGGGTGATCGGGTCGCTGGTGCCACCGGTGTTGATGTCGCGCCAGGAGCCCGTCCGCGCCTCGCGCAGCGCCTTGACGGTGGCCCCGCCGGGGAACACGTACCCGCCGTGGCCCGCGATCTGCGCCCAGTTCGCCCCGGTGAGGGTGGCGGACCAGCCGAGGGCGGTGGACCGGGGGACGCCGTTGACGGTGAGGGCGTGGGTGCCGGCGGCGCCGAGGTTGCGGTTCTCGACCACGGTTTCGACGGCGGTGCCGTCGGCGCCCCGGATGGAGCCCGCCAGGCAGACGACGGAGTCGGCCAGGCAGAACCAGGACTTCTTCGCGTAGAGCGTGCTGGACAGCCCTCGGACGTACTGGCCGATGGCGGCGTACTCCCCGTCCGTGGCGCCGCCGACCCAGTTGACGTCCGGCCTCGGCAGGCCCCAGGCGCCGCCCTCCGCATCGGCGAGGGGCTTCTTGGAGACGGTGATCCCCGGGAGCCGGTACGGGTCGACGGTGGGCCAGAACGCGTCGGTGTACTGGCCGTTGCCGTGGGTGGCACCCCACCACTGGAGCATGCCGGCCCCGGTGTGCCAGCCGCGGAGGTTCTCCCCGTTGCCCGTCTCGTAGAGGCCCATCCGCTTGGAGGCCATGCTGATCGAGGCCGCCCAGCCGGGCCTGCGGTGAACGGCCCGGTCCATGCTCGGGAACAGCCGGTGCCCGGTCGGCTCGGCGGCCGGGGTGACGGCGCCGTCGTCCTGTACGGCCTTGAGCCGGGCCAGTGCCGCGACGCTCAGGTCGGTGTCGGTGAGGACGGGGCTGTAGTAGTCGCGCTGCATCGAGCCCTTGACCAGGGCGCGCCAGCGCTGGTTCTCCGGGCTGCTCGCGGCGGTGCCGAGCAGGGCGATGGCGGCGAGGGTGGCGTGGCCCCGGCCGTGGTCGCCGCCCTGGAAGCCGTACGAGTTGGTCCGCGGGTTGCCCCGGCTGGTGGAGCGGCCGGAGACGGCGTCCATCATCAGGCCGTTGTAGAGGAACGGGGCGAAGGACCCCTGCACCGAGTCGAGGATGATCTGCCGGTTGGGGTCGGTGACCGCCCAGGTGGAACCGGCCAGCAGGGAGAAGAGGCCGGCCAGGCCGCCGAGCAGAACGAGGCCGTAGGAGCCGGTGTAGGGCAGGTAGGTGTGCTGGACGAAGGAACCGTCGGCGTAGAAGCCGTCCCCGCTGGTGACGAAGGGGAAGACGGGGGAGAGGGCGTCGCGGGCGAGGGCGATCTTGGCCGGGTTCTTGCCGAGTACGCCGCGCAGGGCGAGCGAGCGGCAGAGGTCCACCCGGTTGGCGCCGGTGCTGGTGCCGGTGTAGTTGCCGACCGAGGAGTCGGGGACGAACCGGTCGACGGCCGCGAGGTGGTTGGCGAGCTGGCCCGCGGAGAGCTGGTCGTAGAGGATCGTGCAGCTGTCCAGAAGGGCCTGCGGAGAGCCGATCTGGAAGTCCCACCAGTTGCCGAACTGGCTCTTCGCCGGGTTGTAGACCTGGTCGTGGAGGTGGTCGAGCCCGGCCTTGGTCTCGGCGGCGAGGGTGGCTTCGCCGGTGAGGCCGGTACCGGGCTGGGCGTACGCCTGGGCCATGGTGGCAAGGCGCGTGTAGCTGGCGGTGATCGAGCTGGAGAGCGTCAGGGGCAGGTCCGGCCAGAGCGACCCGCCGGCGGCGGCCATCGTCGAGCGGTGCTCGGCGGCCTGGGTGCCCAGCAGCGCCAGCTTCTCGGCGAACGGCGCGGCCGCGGGGTCGAAGCCGCTGCCCAGCAGCACCGTGCGCCACTTGGCGCGCAGGGTGTCGTACTCGTCGCCGGCGGCGAACGCGGAGGTCGACGGGAGCATGGCGGACCCTCCGGCGAACAGGGCGGCGCTGCCGGAGAATTGGAGGAAGGAGCGGCGGGACCATGGCGTGGACATGGAGCCTCCAGAGCTGGGGCCGCGGGGGAGGGGGGTGTCCCCGCTGAGCGTTTCTAGCACGCGCTCGAAACCACGCTCAAGAGGCGCGTATGGATCGATCGAAACGCTCAAGTCGTCATATGATCACGACCGTGTTGTCGCGCCGGGCTCGCTCCGCGGCCAGCACCGTCAGGTGGCTGATGAGGGATTCGTGCGGGCCGGATTTCACCAGGCCGGGGTCTCCGGTGGCGACGGCGCCGACGAACGCGTCCATCAGGCCCGCGTCGCCGCCCCCGTGACCCCCGGCGGCGTCCATCGCGCCCTCCGCACCGATGCCGAGGACCTCCTCGGTGCGGGTCAGGAAGTCGTAGACCCGCAACTCCATTCCGTCGCCCCTCAGTTCGCCGCGGGTGCCGAAGATGCGGGTCTGGCGGTCCGCCTGCTCGGTGAAGGCGGTCATGGTGAAGGTGGCGGTGGCCCCCGAGTCGAACTCCATGGCCACCACCTGGTGGTCGACCACGTCGTTGTCGCAGGCGTACACGCAGCGTCCGTACGGACCCTCCCGCAGCGCCGTCTCCAGGGCCCGTGGCGTGAACTCGTCGACCAGCACGCTGAGCGGCCAGCCGTGCCGGCCCTCGGCGAGCCGGTCGCCGTAGTCGCGCTTGGCGGAGTAGGGGCACGCGGTCTCCACCGTGCAGTCCAGACAGCGGTCCGCGGCGCCCGCGGGCCTGTTCTCGGGCCGGAAGTGCGAGAGGCGCCCGAAGCTGGAGACGCGTACCGGCGGCCGGCCGAGCACGTACTGGAGCCAGTCCAGGTCGTGGCAGGACTTCGCCATCAGCATGGACGTCGCCTCGTCCTCGCGGCGCCAGTTGCCGCGTACGAAGGAGTGGGCCTGGTGCCAGAAGCCGACCGGTTCCAGGTGCTGGACGCTGACGACGTCCCCGATCCTGCCGGAGTCCAGGACGCGCTTGAGGGCCTGCGTGTAGGGGGTGTAGCGCAGGACGTGACCGACGGAGAGGATCACGCCCGCCTCCTCCACCGCGGCCACGATGCGCCGGCACTCCTCCTCGGTCAGAGCCATCGGCTTCTCCAGCATGATGTGGTAGCCGAGCGCCGCGAACGCCAGTACCGGCTCCAGGTGTTCGCGGTCCAGCGTGCAGATCAGCACCGCGTCCGCGATGCGGCCCCGGGCCGCCAGCTCCCGCCAGTCGTCCACCACGGACCCGGCGTCCAGGCCGTGAGCGGTCGCGAGCCGGTCCCGCCTGACCTTCCGCGGCTCGGCCACCGCGACGACCGTGGCCCGGTCCGGGTGGGCGAGCGCCCAGCGGGCGTGACCGGTCCCGCGGTCCCCGGCGCCGACGACGGCAAGAGTGATTCCGGAAGGCATCGGTCCCGCTTCCTGTAGCACCGTGAACGCGCAACGCGCGGGGAAGGCGCTCCCCGGCGTGAGGCTAGCGATCTCCGGTATGCGGTACAACCGGTTCGCCCGATGCCGCCCGATGCCGCCCGTTCCGTATGCCGGACACTCCCGGCGCGTCAACTGCCGTTGAGGGCACGGGTGTCGGTGGTCCGGGTTATGGTCCCTCTCAGGGTCCGGAGTTCGACTTCGTCAAGGGGGAAATCCGCCATGAGCAACACCGACAGCGCCAAGCACGAGGGATTCACGGCCGAGGAGCGGGCCGCGATGAAGGACCACGCCAAGGAACTGAAGGCGGCCGCGCGCCGCAGCTCGCACGCCGACAAGGCGGCGGAGGCGGAGCGGGACGTGCTGGCGAAGATCGCCGAAATGCAGGACTCGGACCGGATCATGGCCGAGCGCGTCCACGCCGTCATCACCGCCAACGCCCCGGGCCTCGCGCCGAAGCTCTGGTACGGGATGCCCTCCTACGCGCTGGACGGGAAGGTCGTCTGCTTCTTCCAGAGCGCGGAGAAGTTCAAGGCGCGCTACGCGACGCTCGGATTCAGCGACCTGGCCAAGCTGGACGAGGGCACGATGTGGGCGGCCGGTTTCGCCCTCACCGAGGTGACGGCCGAGGTGGAGGCGCGCATCGCCGCGCTCGTGAAGCAGGCGGTCAGCTGAGCGGTGGCGGGCCGCGCCGCCCCGGGCCGCGCCGCCCCGACGTCGCGCAGGGCCGGTTCCACCGCCACCGGGAAATGAGAAAGGCAAGGAGGTCGGAGCGCTCCTTGCCACTCTCAACTTGTAGCGCACCGGGGGGCTTGCGGCAAGGCCCCGGTCGTCCCGCAGAATCGCTGGCCGAAGGCGAAACCTGCGGAAACGGCGGTTGTGAATGATTGACGTGATCGTGGTCGGCGGCGGACCGACCGGCCTGATGCTGGCCGGCGAATTGCGGCTGCACGGCGTGCATGTGGTCGTGCTGGAGAAGCTGGCCGAGGCGACCGAGCAGTCCCGCGGACAGGGCCTGCACACCCGCAGCGTCGAGTTGATGGATCAGCGCGGGCTGCTGGACCGGTTCCTCGCGGTCAGCGAGAAGTTCCAGGCCGGCGGTCTCTTCGGCGGCAGCTCGGCGTTCGCCTTGGCGCACACCTCCCGCTTGATCTCTTTGCACCTGGTCAGGATCTCGTTAGTGAAGACACCCGCCGGTACTTCGGGACGAAGACCAGATGTGCGTGCAAGGTGTAGACGCCGCACCGGCCCCTGCGGATATCAGGGTTTGATTCCCACCTCGGTGACATAGACACGACGCTACGGTGATCCGCATGAAGGTCGTCGTCCAGGTCAAGCTGCCGAAGTGGTTCGGTGCCGCCACCGGCTGAGTGAGTCCGTGTCCAGCCGCCCGCGGACGGCTGGACCGGCTGCTCGCCCTCCCGGGCGCCGACTCCCTGGTGCAGCGGCACTAAATCGAGCAGGTGTTCGGGTCGCGAGGTACGCTGGCGGCATGCACGCACTCCAGGGGTCCCTCTTCGACCAGACCGACGAGATCCGGCTCGGGCCGCTCTCCGGCCTGCGGCGTACGGAACTGGGGTTCGGGGCCGGGGCCTGGGTCGACCACCTGCCCGGCTGGCTGTCCGGGGCGGACGCGCTGTTCGAGCGGCTGGCCGCGGAGGTCCCGTGGCGGGCCGAGCGGCGGCAGATGTACGAGCGCGAGGTCGACGTGCCCCGGCTGCTCGCCTTCTACGCGGAGGGCGAGCGGCTTCCGCACCCCGTGCTCACCGAGGCGCGGGAGGCCCTGACCCGGCACTACGCCGCCGAGCTGGGCGAACCCTTCGCCACCGCGGGGCTCTGCCTCTACCGCGACGGCCGGGACAGCGTCGCCTGGCACGGCGACCGGACCGGCCGCTCCTCGACCGAGGACACGATGGTCGCGATCGTCTCCGTCGGGGACCCGCGCGACCTGGCCTTCCGTCCCCGCGACGGCGGCCCCACCCTGCTCCGGCTGCCCCTGGGCCACGGCGACCTCGTGGTGATGGGGGGCTCCTGCCAGCGCACGATGGAGCATGCGGTCCCCAAATCCGCGCGCGCCGTCGGCCCCCGCGTCAGCATCCAGTTCCGCCCGCGCGGTGTGCTGTGAGGCGCGTCCGCCCGGAGGCCGTGGATCAGGGCGCGTCCGCCGGCCGGGCCGCCGCCGCGGCCGCGTGGAGCGAGCGCAGCGCCAGCAGCAGGACCCCGATGTCGTCGAGGTACACGGGGTCCGGGATCAGGTCCACCGGCGAAACGGTGTAGGCGACGGCGACCCAGAACAGCGCCTTGTCCCGCAGCGGGACCCCCGCGTCGAGCAGCAGCCGCCGCGCCCTGAAGACCCGTACGAGCAGCACGGCGGCGGCCGCGGCCAGCCCGAGGGCGACGACCGCGGCGACGGTCAGCCAGAACGTTCCGTCCATGCCACCTCTATACCCCCTCCGCGCGCCCGGCCCCGTCAGGCGCCCTGGGCGCGCAGCCGGCGGCTCACCTCGCCGAGCCCGTCGGCGAGCGCGTCGAGCTGCTCGGGGGTGAGTACGTCGACGAGGACCTCGCGCACCGTGGCCACATGGCCGGGGGCGGCCTCCTCCAGGCGGGCGCGGCCGGTTTCGGTGAGGACCGCGAAGACCCCGCGGACGTCGGAGGGGCAGCTGCGGCGCCGGACCAGTCCGGCCTTCTCCATCTGGGTGACCTGGTAGGTCAGCCCGCTCTTGGAATTGATCAGGCCATTGGCGAGTTCCGTCATCCGCAGCTCGCCGTCCGGGGCCGCGGCGAGCCGCACGAGGATCTCGTACTGCGGGTGCGAGAGACCGGAGTCGTCCTTGAGCTGCTGGTCGAGATGGCGGTTCACCAGGGCGGACGCGGCCAGGAAGCCGCTCCAGGCCCGCATCTCGCGATCGTTGAGCCATCTCGTTTCAGCCATGCCTTCACCCTACACGGGTTGTTCCAATTTGAATCAGTGGTTAAGGTCGACAATGACGGTTCGAATTTGAACGACCCATCCCCTCGGACCGAACCGTCCGACCGGAAGGATTCCCCCCATGACCAGCCCCTCCGTCACCTCGACGAAGCCGCAGGCCGCCGCACCGGCCGTACCCAGCGCCACCGCCCTCGCCCTCTCGACCCCCGGCCACGACGTCGGCCTCCTGCTCCTGCGCCTTGTCCTCGGTCTGACCATGGCCGCCCACGGCAGCCAGAAGCTCTTCGGCTGGTTCGGCGGCGGCGGCATCAGCGGCACCGGCCAGTTCTTCACCGCCAGCGGCTACCCCGCCGGTGACGCCATGGCCGTCCTCGCCGGCCTGACCGAGACCCTCGGCGGCCTCGGCCTCGCCGTCGGGCTGCTCACCCCGCTCGCCGGAGCCGCCGTCGTCGGCACCATGATCAATGCCATCGCCGTGCACGGCGCCGGATCGTTCTTCGCCCCCACGGGCATCGAGTACGAGCTGCTGCTGACCGTCGGCGCGGCCGCCCTCGCGCTCACCGGCCCCGGCCGGTACGCCGCCGACCGCTTCCTGCCCGTCCTGCGCTCCCACCGCCTGGCCCACGGCGCCCTCGCGCTCGTCCTCGCCGTGGTCCTCGCGGGCGGCCTGCTCCTCGTACGCAACTAGTGCCGCGACGGGCGAACGTTGCCCGACGCGGCACTAGCGCGCCCGGGGGTGTCCGGGGCCGGAGTTGATTGGCCCCGGGCATTCGGGGGAAGAGCGCACAAATGACACAACCCATCGAAGACTACGCACTCATCGGCGACCTGATGACGAGCGCACTGGTCGGCCGCGACGGGTCCATCGACTGGCTGTGCCTGCCCCGCTTCGACTCGGCGGCCTGTTTCGCCAAACTCCTCGGCGACGAGGAGAACGGCCACTGGCGCATCGCGCCCGTCGACGCCGCCGTCGGCGAGCCGTGCACCCGCCGCGCCTACATCGACGGCTCGCTCGTCCTGGAGTCGTACTGGGTGACCGACACCGGCACCGTCAGGGTCATCGACTTCATGCCGCAGCGCGACGTCGCCCCCGACGTGGTCCGCATCGTCGAGGGCGTCAGCGGCACCGTGCGGATGCACAGCACCCTGCGCCTGCGCTTCGACTACGGCCACGTCGTGCCCTGGGTCCGCCGCATCGAGGACGACCGGGTCGCCGTAGCCGGGCCCGACGCCGCCTGGTTCCGCAGCGAACCCCCGGTCCGCACCTGGGGAGAGGCCAACAGCACCCGCTCCCAGTTCCCGGTCACCCCCGGCCGCCGCGTCGCCTTCGTACTCACCTGGCACCCCTCGCACGAGCCGCGCCCCGACCCCACCGACCCCTTCGAAGCTCTGGAACAGGGCCTCGCCGACTGGCGCGAGTGGACCGCGCAGTGCCGCTACGACGGCCCCTACCGGGAAGCGGTCACCCGCTCCCTGATCACCCTCAAGGCCCTCACCTACGCACCCACCGGCGGCATCGTCGCCGCCGCCACGACCTCCCTCCCCGAGGAGCTCGGCGGCGTCCGGAACTGGGACTACCGGTACTGCTGGCTGCGCGACTCCACCCTCACCCTCGACTCGCTCCTCGCCACCGGCTTCCTCGACGAGGCCCGCGCCTGGCGGGCCTGGCTGCTGCGGGCCGTCGCGGGCGACCCCGCCGACCTCCAGATCATGTACGGCATCGCGGGCGAGCGGCGGATCCCCGAAACCGGCCTGCCCTGGCTGCGCGGCTACGCCGCCTCCGCCCCCGTCCGCGTCGGCAACGCGGCCGTGGACCAGCTCCAGCTCGACGTGTACGGCGAGGTCATCGACTCCCTGCACCTGGCCCGGACCTCGGGGCTGCCCTCGGAGATGCACGCCTGGAAGATCCAGCTCGCGCTGCTCGACTTCCTGGAACGCAACTGGCACCGGCCCGACGAGGGGCTCTGGGAAGTACGCGGCCCGCGCCGCCACTTCACCCACTCCAAGGTGATGGCCTGGGTCGCCGCCGACCGGGCCGTACGCACCCTGGAGCGCGACCCCTCGATGCCCGGAGAGGTGGAGCGCTGGCGGGCCATGCGGGACGAGGTGCACCGCGACGTGTGCGAGAAGGGCTACGACCCGCAACGCAACACCTTCACCCAGTACTACGGCTCCAGCGAGCTCGACGCGGCGACCCTGCTCATCCCGCGGGTCGGCTTCCTGCCGCCCGAGGACCCCCGGGTGGTCGGCACGGTCGACGCAGTCCGCGCCGAACTCGGCAGCAGCGGCCTGGTCCGCCGCTACAGCACCGAGGGCCCGTCGGTGGACGGCCTGCCCGGCGACGAAGGGGCCTTCCTGGCCTGCTCGTTCTGGCTGGCCGACGCCCTGCACATGACGGGCCGGGAGAAGGAGGCCCGCGCCCTCTTCGAGCGTCTGCTGGCGGTGCGCAACGACGTGGGGCTGCTCGCCGAGGAGTACGACCCCGTCGCCGGACGCCAACTGGGGAACTTCCCGCAGGCGTTCAGCCACGTCGGGCTGGTCAACACCGCCCTCACCCTCGGCGGCTCCGGCTGACCGGGAGCCCTCCGGGCCGCCGACGCCCGGGAGCACCACCCGGGGGCCGACGGCCCGCGATCGTCCGCTATGCCGCGGCGTTCCCGGCCTTCTCGCCCTTCTCGGCGTCCTCGCCGCCCTCGCCGTCCTCGCTGTCCTCCGGAATGCTGACCAGCCAGCGGGTGTCCCTGCGCGGCCGCAGGTACAGCGCCCAGTACAGCGTGGCGACGGCGGTGATGCCGCCCGTCCACAGCAGGTACTGGGTCTCCTGCTGGGTCAGGATGTACGCCAGTACGACGATCAGCACCACCGGCACCGCGGGCCACAGCGGCATCCGCCAGGCGCTCGTCCCGCGGTGCGCCCCGCTGCGGCTGAACAGCGTGGCCACGGCGACGAGCAGGTACATGCCGGTCACCGAGACGCCGGTGACCCCGTACAGGGTGTCGAGGTTGACGAAGCACATCGCCGCACCCGGAACGCCGACCAGCAGCGTGGCCACCCACGGGGAGCCGAAGCGGCCGAGCTTGGACAGCGCCCGGTTGACCGGCGCGGGCCAGGCCTTGTCGCGGGCGGAGGCGAACAGCACCCGGGAGTTCTGGATGACCATGACGATGCCCGCGTTGACGATGGCGAGGGCGACGCAGAGGCTCACGAAGGTGCCGACGGCCGAGTTGGACCAGGCGGTGACCATGCCGCCGAGGTTGCCCGCGGTCAGCGCGTCCAGGTCGGGGGCGCCCATGGTGATGGCGATGACGGGGACCAGGATGACGGCGGTGGAGATGGCGAGGGTGGCGAGCACGGTCCGCGGGACGTTGCGCCGCGGCTTCTCCAGCTCCTCGGAGAGGTAGACGGCGGTCGAGAACCCCTGGGTGATGAACAGGGCGATGGCGAGCCCGGAGACGACCATCATCGCGGTGACGGTGGAGGTGCCGCCGCCCTCGACGGCCACGGAGCCCTGTACCAGGGCGCCCGCGCCCCGCTCGCCGTGGGCGAAGCCGAGTACGGCGACGAGCGCGGCGGCCACCACCTCCAGGACGAGGAAGACGCCGGTGATCCACGCGTTGGCCCGCAGGTCGAGGAGACCGGCGAGGGTGGCGAGCAGCATCACGGCGCCGCCGGCCACCGGGGCCGGTATGTCGACCACGGGGGAGAGGTAGTCGGCGGTGCCCATGGCGATCACGGGCGGCACGATCATCACGACCAGCAGGGACAGCACGAACACCAGCCACCCGGCGAGCCGTCCGGCCAGGGTGGACACCATCGCGTACTCACCGCCGGCGCTGGGGATGAGGGTGCCCAGCTCCGAGTAGCAGAACGCGACGCCGACGCAGAGCAGCGACCCGATGGCGATGGTGAGGGCGGTCCACGTGCCGAGGCTGGAGAACAGGTCGGGCACGACGACGAAGAGCGTCGAGGCGGGCGTCACGCAGGAGAGCGTCAGCAGGGTTCCGCCGACGACGCCGATGGAGCGCTTGAGCTTCTGCGGGATGGGCCCCGTCGCGGGGGCGAGGGCCTGAGGGGCGCTGATCGTGTCAGTCATCGTGCGGGGTTCCGATCGACAGATGCGGTGAATGAGCGCGGGAGCGGTATCGCCTCCGAGGCGGTGGTGAGCAAGTTGTGCCGTGACTCCCGGGCCGTCATGGAAGCCCCACCGGATCCGCAGGTCAAGAGCTGCTGACGTGCGGATTCCATCGTCTGCCACCCACTACGGGGCCGTCCGGAGCGTTAAGGCCGCGTAAATGCTGCGGAATCCGTGGGTGCGGTAACCGCAGGTAGCGGCCCGCGAATTTCCTTCCGCTTTGCCGACGCCGAGGGCGGACGGGCCGTATCGCCGCACACGCCTCGTTACTGCAGGTAAGCGAGAGCGGCCCGGTGCCGAGCGACCCCTATGGGGGAGACGGGCCTGCAACCAATGGCCGACACCGCGCGCGCCGGGATCGTCCCCGGGGGCGATGGGAGCGCCCCCGGCCCTCGGAAGAATCGTGGGCAGACAAGATCGCCGACGGCCCCACGGGCCACGCACACACGAGGAGACTCCGGTGCAGCACACACGCGTTGACCGACGACGCCGGGTCCGGAACACGGCGGCCGCGGCCGCCGTCGTACTGGCCCTCTTAGCCGCGGCCGCCCCGGCCGCCACCGCCGCCGCGACCCCTGACCGGCAGGGCGCCGAGGCGTCGGCCGCGGCACCCGCCTCGGACCTCGACCGCAAGGCCCTCGCCCAGCGGCTGGACGCCGTGCGCGACGCGGGCATGTACGGCGCCTACGGCTCCGTCCGCGACGGCCGCGCACGCTGGAGCGGCGCCACCGGCGTGGCCGACACCGACACCGGCCGGCCCACCCGCCCCGACATGCTCCACCGGGTCGGCAGCATCACCAAGTCCTTCACCTCCGTCGCGGTGCTGCAGCAGAGCGCCCGCGGCCGGATCGACCTCGACGCGCCGGTCGGCGACTACCTCCCCGAACTCCTGCCGGGCGAGCGAGGCCGCAAGGTCACCGTGCGCATGCTGATGAACCACACCAGCGGCATCGCCGACTACATCGCCGAGGCCTTCCCCTCCCTGAAGGAGAACTCCCCCAGGAGCCTGGACGACTTCCGCCACCGCACGCTGCGCCCCGCGCAGCTCATCGGGTACGGGGTGAGCCGCCCGCAGCTCTTCGAACCCGGCACGGACTGGTCGTACTCGAACACCAACTACCTGCTGCTCGGCGAACTGCTGCGCAAGGCCACCGGCGAGGACCCCGAACGGGTCATCACCAGGAACGTGATCCGCAGGGCCGGGCTGAAGGACACCTACTTCCCCGGCACCGACCCGCGGATCAAGGGCCCCCACTCCAAGATGTACGAGAACCTCGGCGGGCTGATCGACCCGCCGCGGGACTACTCCGAGTACGACATGACCATGGCCGGTACGGCCGGGGCGCTGGTCTCGACCGCGCAGGACCTGAACGCCTTCTACCGGGCCCTGTTCCAGGGCGACCTGCTGCCCGCCGACCTGCTCGGCGAGATGCGCACCACGGTCCCCGTCAAGGACGGGAACGGGACCGTGGTGATCCGCTACGGACTCGGCATCTACACCATGGACACGCCGTGCGGCCCGGTCTGGGGCCACGACGGCGCGGTCTGGGGCGCGGGCACCCACGCGATGTCCAGCGCGGACGGCCGGCGGCAGTTCGCCGTCGGGTTCAACCTGATGGGCTACCAGCGCCAGGACGCCAACGGCCGCCCGGTGCCGCATCCCGTCGACGCGGCCCTCGGGGCCCTGCGCGACCAGGCGCTCTGCGGCAGCGCCGCCCCGGCGGGCCGCTCTGCCGCCGCCCCGCAGGCGCTCCCGGAACCGCTGGACTCCCTGCCGCTCAAGGGCGCCCGGCCGGCCGCCTCCGGTCAGCGCTTGCGGTAGCCGCGCGCGTCCTCGGCGGCGGCCAGTACGGCATCGAGGTCGCCGCCGATCGCCGAGGTCAGCGTGATGGCCACGGCGCCCTCCAGGAACGGCGCGTCCACGATCCGGGTACCGGCGGGCAGTTCGGAGGGCTCCTCGCCCAGTAGGGCCTTCACCGTCAGTACGGCACTGCCCATGTCGCACAGCACCGCCACGCCCTGGCCCTCGTCCACCGTCCGCGCGGCGGCCGTGATCAGCTCCGCGCTGGTGCCGATCCCGCCGTCCGGGGTGCCGCCCGCCACCGCCACCGGGGCGGGCTCGACCGAGCCGAGCAGGGCGCGCGAGAGGCCGGCCACGGATTCCGCCACCGCCCTGCTGTGCGAGACCAGGACCACGCCGACGCGGCCGGTACGGGTCTTCGGCGCGGGCCGTTCCGCCGCCTCGGGGGCGACGGCGGGCCCGACGGGGGCCGGTGCCACCGAGTCGGGGGCGTCCACCGCGGTACGCAGGGCCTCCACCAGCAGCGCCACGGAGTTGGCCCCGGCGTCCTGGTGGCCGACGCTGCGCCCGCCGAGGTAGCTGGCCCGGCCCTTGCGGGCTTCGAGCCCCTCGGTGGCGTCGGCCCCGGCGCGGGCCGCGCGGCCCGCCTCCGCCAGGGCCTCGCGCAGCGGCAGCTCTGCCTCGGCGGCGGCGGTCAGCGCCGCCACCGCCGGGGCGAGCGCGTCCACGAGCGTGGCGTCGCCGACCTCGGCCCCGCCCAGCTTCTGCACGGAGCGCAGCCCCCCGTCCAGCGCGGCGCCCAGCTCGGCCGCGGTCGGCGCGGGGGTGTCGCCCAGCAGCTTGCCCGTGCGGCGCAGGGCGGTGCCGAACAGCGGTCCGGAGGCCCCGCCGACGGTGTTGGTGAGCGTGGTGCCGGCCAGGGTCAGCAGCGCGCCCGGGGTGGCGGGCCGCGCCTCCTCGACGGCCGCGCCGACGGCGCCGAAGCCCCGTACCAGATTGGCCCCGTGGTCCCCGTCGCCGATGACCGCGTCCAGCTCGGTGAGGCGCTCGCTGTCGCGGTTCACGAGACGGCTGCTCTCGGCGAGCCAGCGGCGGAAGTAGGCGGTGTCGAGCACCGGGACGGTCTCGGGCTGCGTGGTCGTCATGGGTGGTGGCTCCTCAGGCGGGTCGAGCGGTCGAGCGGGTCGGGGTGGTCGGGTGGCCGGGGTGACGGGCGGTTCAGCAGCCCCAGCGCAGGGACGGTGTGTGCACCGGCGCGTCCCACAGCCGCAGCAGCTCGTCGTCGGCGCGGCACAGAGTGAGGGTGCAGCCGGCCATGTCCAGGCTCGTGACGTAGTTGCCGACGAGCGAGCGGGCGACCGTGATCCCGCGCCCGACGAGCACCCGCTCGACTTCCGCGCGCATGACGTACAGCTCGATCGGCGGGGTCCCGCCGAGGCCGTTGACGAGCAGGATCACCGGGGCTCCGGCGGCCTCCGGGAGGTCCGCGAGGATCGCGTCGAGCATCGCCTCGGCGGTCCGGGCGGCGGTCATGAGGGTGCGGCGCTCCCGGCCGGGCTCGCCGTGGATGCCGATGCCGAGCTCGATCTCGTTCTCGCCGAGCGTGAAGTTGGGGCTGCCCTTGGCGGGGGTGGTGCAGGAGGACAGCGCCACGCCGTAGCTGCGGGAGTTCGCGTTGACCTTGCGGGCCACGGCCGCGACCTCGGCCAGCGGTGCACCCTCCTCGGCGAGCGCGCCCGCGATCTTCTCCACGAACAGGGTCGCGCCCGTGCCGCGGCGGCCCGGCCCGGCGGCGTCTCTGGCCACGGCTACGTCGTCGTCCACGACGACCTGCTCGACCTCGACGCCCTCGTCCTCGCAGTCCTCGGCGGCCATCGTGAAGTTGAGGATGTCTCCGGTGTAGTTCTTCACGACGTGCAGGACGCCCGCGCCCGCGTCGACGGCGCACGTGGCGCGCGCGATGTTGTCGGGCACCGGAGAGGTGAACACGGGCCCGGCCACGGCGGCCGACAGCATGCCGCGTCCCACGAACCCGGCGTGCAGCGGCTCGTGCCCGCTGCCGCCCCCGGACAGCAGCGCGACCTTCCCGGCCGCCGGGGCGCCGGTCCGTGTGACGATGCCCCGCTCCGCCTCCACGGAGAGCTCCGGGTGCGCGGCCGCCATTCCGTGCAGGGCGTCGGTGACGACACTCTCCGGGGAATTGATGAGCTTCTTCACGAGGGCCTCTCTCCTGAAATACGAAACGTGGTCCGGAAAGCGAAAAGTGGAATGGGGGGACGGTATTAACCTGCCGCCGCCGCCCGGTCCACCCTCGCTCCCGGGGCGCCTACCGGGAACGTTACCCCTGGTCGCATCGAGTGTCGTACGGGTCGTTGGTCCCTGATGGGACCGCGGAAAGGCCCGTCCGCGAGGAGTCTGTGAATTGTGCGGACGCCCCCGGGATCCGTGATAGAGATGAATGAGCAAAGCGGAAATGAATTCGCATTCAGGAGGATTCGCTGTGAAGACCGTCGGTACGCGCATGATGATCAGCCCGCCGAAGTACGTCCAGGGCGCCGGGGCGATGCACGAGCTGGGCGAGCACACCGCGCGGCTCGGGGAGAACGCCGTCGTACTCGCCGACAAGGGGGTCTGGGGCTTCGTCGACACGGCGGTCACCCAGTCCCTCGCCGCCGCCGGGGTCAAGCTGACCAAGGAGGTCTTCGGCGGGCTGTGCACCCAGAAGGAGATCGACCGGGTCGCGGCCGTCGCCGAGGCGGCCGGCGCCGACGTGGTCATAGGCATCGGCGGCGGCACCGCCATCGACACCGCCAAGGCCGTCGGCCACGCACGCGGAGACATCGCCGTCGTCAGCGCCCCCACTGTCGCCTCCACGGACGCGCCGACCAGCGCGCTGGCCGTCATCTACACCGAGGACGGCGCCTTCGAGCGCTACTCGTTCTTCCAGCGCAACCCGAACCTCGTCCTCGTCGACACCGCGCTCGTCGCGGGCGCGCCCAGCCGCTTCATCGTGTCCGGCATGGGCGACGCGCTCGCCACCTGGTACGAGGCCCGCGTCTGCGTCGCCGCCCACCGCACCGCCATGGCCGGCGGCCTCGCCACCGAGGCCTCGCTCAGCCTCGCCCGGCTGTGCTGGGAGACCCTGATGGGGTACGGACAGCAGGCCCGGCTCGCCGCCGAGCAGCACGTGGTCACCCCGGCCCTGGAGAAGGTCACCGAGGCCAACACGCTGCTCTCCGGGCTCGGTTTCGAGTCCTGCGGCCTCGCCGCCGCCCACGGCATCCACAACGGCCTGACCGTCTCACACCGCACGCACGGCATGATGCACGGCGAGAAGGTCAACATCGGCACCCTGGCCCAACTGGTCCTGGAGGGCGCCCCCACCGACGAACTGGACACCTGCCTGAGGTTCAGCCGGTCCGTGGGCCTCCCGACCACCCTCGCCGAAGTGGGCCTCGGCGACCCCGGCCGCGAGGAGCTCCTCGCCATCGGCCGCGCGGCCACCGCAGAGGGCGAGACCACGCACAACATGCCCTTCCCGGTGACCCCCGACATGGTTGCCGACGCGCTGCTCGCCGGTGACGCGTACGCCCGCGCGACCGCCGGCAAGGCCTGCAAGAACTGCTGACGCGGGGTGCAGGTCGTGGCGCGTGATGACCGGTGGGGCAGAGTGGGCGCATGTCGACCTACGAGACGATGTCGTACCACCTCGAAACCGAGCGGCTGATACTGCGCCCCTGGGCGGAGTCGGACGCCGCCGAGTTCTGCACCCTCCTCTCCGAACGCGGCAAGGGGACGCCCCCGGTCGAGCGCATCCGCAAGGCCATCGCGGAAATGCTGGCCGCGACGGAGGAGACGGGGTTCGCCCTGCTGCCCGTCCAGCGCCGCGACGAAGGCGACTTCATCGGCTACTGCGGGCTGATCGTCGGCCGCGCCAGCGTGGAGGAGCCCGAGATCGCGTACGAGCTGTTCCAGCACGCGCACGGGCGCGGCTACGCCACCGAGGCGGCCGCCGCGGTGCTCGATGCCGCCATCGCGACCGGGCGCAAACGGCTCTGGTCGACCGTCGGCACGTGGAACACCCCGTCGCTCCGCGTCCTTGAAAAGCTCGGGTTCGAGCGGGATCACCTCTCCATGGAGGAGAACGGCGAAGTGGTGTGGCTCACGCGCACGTTGCCGTGACGCGGGTTCACGCCCCGGCCTCCCCGCGCGGGCCGTCCGTGAGGGCGGCCAGCAGCAGCGCGATGTCGTCCGGCCGGTCGGCGGCGTGCCCCGCCTCGCTCACCAGCCGGTCGGCGGTCTCCGTCAGCGGGGCCGGGCTGGCTTCGGCCAGCACGGCCCGCAGCCGTTCCACACCCTCGTCGATGTCCACCCCCGGGGCCTCCACCAGCCCGTCGGTGTACAGGGCGAGCACCGCCCCGCGCGCCAGGTGCAACTCCGTCACGGGGTAGGTGGCTTCGGGATCGATGCCGAGCACCACCCCGCCCGACAGGTCCAGGACCTCGGTCCGGCCGTCGGGATGGCGCAGCAGCGGCTGGGGGTGCCCGGCCCGCACGGCTCGCGCCAGGCCCGTCTCCGGGTCGAGCAACACGTAGCAGCAACTGGCGAACTGTCCCGGGTCCAGGTCGATCAGCAGCCGGTTGGTGCCCCGCACCACCTCTTCCGGGTCGTGCCCGCTGAACACGAAGGCCCGTACGGCGCTGCGCAGTTGACCCATGGTCGCGGCGGCCGCCACCCCGTGGCCCTGTACGTCCCCGATGACCAGGGCGAGGCGCCCGCCGCCCGCGTCGAGCACGTCGTACCAGTCGCCGCCCACGTCCATGCCCGCAGTGCCCGGCAGGTACCGGCCGACCGTCACCACGTGGTCGAGCACGGGCAGCCGGTGCGGCAGCAGCGCGGCCTGCAGTCCACGGGCCAGCGCCGCCTCGTTGTCGTAGCGCTGCGCCCGCTCCAGGGCCTGCGCGATCAGGCCGGCCAGGGCGGTCAGGACCGTACGCTCCTCCGGGCTGAACCCGCGCGGGGTGTCGAAGCCGAGAATGCACGAGCCCACCGGCCGACCGGAGGCGATCAGCGGCAGGAAGGCGCGGGCCCCGACGTGGGCGTCCAGCGAGATCCCCGGATAGGCCGCGGCCAGGTGCTCCATCGACTCGAAGAACATCGGCCGGCCCGAAGTGAGGGTCTCCACGCCGGGCAGCCGCACGTCGAGCGCCACCCCGTCGAAGCGGCTCAGGAAGCCCTGGGGGAATCCGGTCTCCCAAGCCAGGTGCAAGTGACGCTCGTTGAGCAGGTAGATGGCCAACTGGCGGCCGCCGAAAGCGGGCAGTAGCTCCTCGGTGACCACGGCCGATACCTGACGTGCCGTCACTGCCTCGGTCAGCGCGATGGCGAGGGCCACCGGGCGGTACAGCGCCGAGGCGCGGTCGGCGGGCGATCCGAGTCCGGCTCCCGGCCGGACCACCGACTCGGGGGCGTACGCGGGCTGTTCGGCCGGGCCGACGGTGACGGTCACCCCGTCCGGCCCGGGGTACAGCCCCACCGACAGCCAGTCCCCGGACGCCGGCCCGCCGCGCCGCGCCGGGAAGTGCACCGGCTCCGGAGCCAGGAACACGGCCCGGAAGTGGTCCTCGTACGCCGGATGGCCGAGCCAGGGCAGTGCCTCCCACAGAACCCGCCCGCGCAGCTCGGCGGCTTCCGCTCCGAGCAACTGCCGGGCGGGGGCGCTGACGAAGCCGATCCGGCCTTCCCGGTCCACGGACAGTACGGCCTGCGCCAGCCGGTCCACCGCCTGACGGGCACCCCGGGCCGTGGCGGGCGCGGGCGCGCTCACCGGGTCGCCGTCCCAGAACACCGGGATCCCGTCCGCGTCCAGTGCGGCCAGGGCCCTGGCCAGGTGGTGCGCCGCCGCGCGCATCCGCTCCCGGTCGGCGGCCGCCACCGGCACCCCGGAGGCCGCCTCGCGCAGTACGAGCAGTACCCCGAACCGTTCCGGCCCGGCGGTCACCGGCTCGTACAGCGACCCGAAGGGGAACGGCAGCCCGGCCATCAGCTGGGGGAACCGCTGCATGGCCGTCTCGGCGTCGGGCAGGTGCACGGACTGCCCGGAGCGGTAGGCCTCGGCGACCGGGTACGGGCGGTTCACGTGCATCCGCCACCACGGCCGGAACAGCGGTCCGGGCAGCCCGGTCAGCGCCGCCATGCGCAGCAGCCCGGCGGTGCCGGAGCGCAGGTAGACCCCGCCCGCGTACCCGCCGACGGCCTGCACCGCATCGACGGTGGCCCGCGCGAGGACCCGGGCCATGGCGTCCGCGGCGGGGCCGCCGCTGTCCGGTCTCGCCGTCACTCCCTCAGGATGCCTCCCGGGTCGCCCGCCCGCACACCCCATCCCCGGATTTCCGCCCGCGGTACCCCGCCACCACCGCGACCGAGGCGAGCAGCAGCAGCCCGGCCACCGTGCGCAGCGCCGACCCCATGGCGTCGGTGAAGGCTGCGGTCTCCGCCGGGCCCCGCGGGATCCCGTGGAAGCGGGAGGCCAGCACCGTGCCGACCACCGCGACCCCGAGGGCCGCGCCGATCTCGCGGGCGGCGGTGTTCAGCCCGGAGCCCAGCCCGGCCTGGTGCGCGGGCAGCTCGGCGACCACGGTCAGGGTGAGCGGGGGCGCGCACAGCCCGGCCCCGGCCGACAGTACGAGCAGGTATCCGGCGTACAGGGGGTAGGGAGTGCCCGCGTCCGCGGTGGACACCAGCAGCAGCCCCAGCCCGATCAGACCCAGCCCGCCGCCCACGGGCAGCCGGGCCCCGGTCCGCTCCTGGAGCCGGGCGCCGAAGCGGGGCAGCAGGGCCATCCCGACGGTGAGCGGGACGATCGCGAAGCCGGTCAGGGCGGGGGAGAAGCCCTTCGCGTACTGGAGGTACTGGGCGTTGACGAAGAACAGCGAGAACAGTCCGAAGAAGGCGGCGCCGATCCCGAGGGCCCCGGCCCGCAGCTTCCGCGAGGCGAAGATCCGCGGATCCAGGAGCGGCCGGGCGGCGCGCAGCGCGTATCCGGTGAAGGCCGCCAGCAGCACCGCGCCCGCGCCGAAGGAGCACAGCACGCGCGCCGAGCCCCAGCCGTACGGGGGCCCCTCGATGACGGCGCGGACCACCGCGAGCAGCGCCGCGGCGAGAAGCGCCGCCCCGAGCGGGTCGACGGAGGCGTCGGGCCGGGCGGGCGTGCGGGGCACGGTGCGGGCGACGGCGAGCACGAGCAGGGCGCCGAGCGGCACCACTGCCCAGAACAGCGCCCGCCAGCCCAGGTACTCGGCGGCCAGCCCGCCCCCGACGTTGCCCGCCAGGCCCCCGAGGCCCACGGCCAGCGTCCAGGTGGCCAGCGCCCGGCCGCGCTGCTCCGGAGGCGACAGGTGGACCAGGACGGACATGGTGGCGGGCATGATCAGGGCGGCTCCGGCCCCGCACACCCCGCGCCCGGCGATCAGCACGGCCGGGTCCCCCGCGAGCGCGCTCAGCGCCCCGCCGGCGGCGAACAGCCCGAGCCCGGCGAGCAGGGCACCCTTGCGGCCGTAGCGGTCGCCGAGCGCCCCGGCCGGGATCAGCAGCGCGGCGAAGACGACGACGTACGCGTCGACCGCCCACAGCAGCTGGCCCGGGCTCGGGTGCAGGGAGGACGCGGCGAGCTGCGGGATCAGCAGGTTGACGGCGGCGACCATCCCCTGGGCGACGAGGACGCAGGCGCACAGGGCGAGCAGGGCGGGCCGGGACAGCGCGGGTGCCGGCAGGGCCGAAGCCTCTGCGGAGCCTTCCGAATCTGCGGATCCGGCTGGTTTCCGGGCGTGGTGGAGCACGGCTCCTCCTGGGAGTCGGCGGTGGAAGGGGGGAGGGGAGGCGCGGCGCGCGCCGTCCCCGGTTTCCCACCGTAGGGTTGGCCCGACCTGCTTTCCAGTGCAAGTTGTGCATGGGGTGAATGCGTGTGACGCAATCCGGAACGCCCTCGGGCTCCGGCCTGGACCTGAACCTGCTGCTGGCCCTCGACGTCCTCCTGGAGGAGTCCAGCGTGTCCCGGGCGGCGGCCCGCCTGCACCTGTCCGAACCCGCCATGAGCCGGACCCTGGGCCGCATCCGCAAGGCCCTCGGCGACCCCGTCCTGGTGCGGGCCGGCCGGCACATGGTGCCCACTCCGCACGCCCTCGCCGTGCAGGGCGAGGTACGGGCCGTCGTGGAGCGGGCCCGTGCGCTCTTCCTCGCCGGCGGCCGGGTCGACCTGCCCACGCTGACCCGTACCTTCACCGTGCTGGCCAACGAGTCGTTCACCGCCGTCCACGGGGCCGCGCTGTTCGGCCGGGTCGCTGCCGAGGCGCCGGGCGTACGGCTGCGCTTCCTGGCGGAGAGCCACGTGGACGTCCCGGCGCTGCGCGAGGGCGTGGCCGATCTGGAGCTCGGTGTCATCGACACCCGCTCGCCCGAGGTGCGGGTCGAACACCTCGCCGACGAGATGATGCTGGCCGTCGCCCGCTCCGGCCATCCGCTGCTGCGCGGCGGCGACGGGCCCACCGCGCGCCGGTTCGCCTCCGCCGAGCACCTCATCGTCTCGCGGCGCGGCCGCCTGGAGGGTCCGGTGGATGCGGCCCTCGCCGAACAGGGCCTGACCCGGCGGGTGGTGGGCAGCGTCGGCACCTTCCCCGCCTCCCTCTTCGTACTGCGCGACACCGACCTCGTGGGCCTGATCACCAGTCAGGCCGCGTCGCTCGCCACCGCCCTGGGGCTGCGGACCTTCGAGATCCCGCTCGAACTGCCCTCCCTGCCCTTCGGCATGGCCTGGCACCCCCGCCACGACGCCGACCCGGCGCACGCCTGGCTGCGCCGCTGCGCCCGCGGACTGCTGCGGCCGGAGCGGGCCCCGGGCTGACGGTCCCCGGGCCGGCGTCGCCCCTGCGCCGGCTTCGCCGCTCGCGCCGGACTCGGCCGAACGGCCGACGCGGGGTCGGGACCGTAGGGCTGAAAGGCCGTTCCGGTCAGGGACTTTGAGCGCCTCCCGGGCACCCCGGCGGCTGCTTAGCCTTGCCTAAGTAGATCCGCCTCGCCGAAGAAGGTGTGCTCGTGCCGTCGCTCAACGACAGCCGTCCCGGGACGACCGTACGCATCACCGGGATCGCCCCCGGTGCCGGCCCGGGCGGGGGCGGCCGCAGACGGCTGCTCGAATTCGGCTTCGTTCCGGGCGCCGACGTCACCGTGATCGCCCGCGGCGCCACCGGCGGGCTGCTCGTCGGCCTCGGCGAGACCCGGGTGGCGCTGGACTCCCGAACCGCCGGCCGGCTCAGGTGCGCCCGATGAGCTGTCACGCCCCCGACGGCGGCGGCACGACGACGGCGGTGCGGGAGGCGGGCACCCCGCTCATCGCCCTCACCGGGAACCCCAATGTCGGCAAGTCGACCCTCTTCAACGCCCTCACCGGAGCCCACCAGCGCGTCGGCAACTGGCCCGGCAAGACGGTCTCCGTGGCCCGCGGCGAGTGGCGCACCCTCGGCGGGGCCCGGCTGCGCCTCGCCGACCTGCCCGGCTCCTACAGCCTGCTGCCCGACTCCCCGGACGAGGAACTGGTGCGCGACGTGCTCACCGCACCGGCCGGGGAGCGGCCCGACGCGGTGGTCTTCGCCCTCGACGCGGCCAACCCGGCGCGCAACCTCTACCTGCTCTCGCAGATCCTCGACACCGGCATCCCGGTCGTCGCCGCCCTGACCATGACCGACGTCGCCGCCCGGCGCGGTGCGGCCCTCGACCCCGGCGCGCTGGCCCGGGAACTCGGGCTGCCCGTCGTACCGGTGGAGGGTCGCACCGGGACCGGGCTCGACCTGCTCGCCGACACTGTGGCCGACGCGCTGCCCGGGCCCCCGCCGCACCGGGCAGCCTCGTACGCGGCGGCCTCGTCGCCCGCCTCGTACCCGCCCGGCGCCCGCGCGCCCGGGGCCTGGTCGGCCGGCTCGCCCGTCGACGCCGAGCTCGACGCCCTCGTACGGGAGGCCGCGCACGCCCCGCACCCGTACCCGCCGTGCTGGCTGGCGGTGAGCCTGCTCTGCGGCGAGGAGCCGGCCGCCGCCGTGCCCGCCGGGCTCGTCGACCGCGCACGCCTCGCCGCCGCCCGGCTCGCGGCCACCGCCGAGTACGCCGACGCGGAAGTCCTCGTCGCCGAAGCCCGCTACGCCTGGGCCCACGCCGTCATCGAGCGCGCCGCACCCCGCCCCGCGCAGGCCCGGCCCACCCTCACCGACCGCGTGGACCGGCTGCTGCTCTCCCGCTCCTTCGGCATCCCGTTCTTCCTAGCCGTCATGTGGGGCGTGTTCCAGGCCACCACCACCCTCGCCAAACCCCTCCAGGACGGCCTCGGCGCCTTCGTCTCCGGACCGGTCAGCGGCGGCGCCGAGCGGCTGCTGGAGGCCGTGCACGCCCCCGGCCGGCTCACCGGACTGCTGGTGGAGGGCCTGATCAGCGGGGTGGGCCAGCTGCTCACCTTCGTCCCGCTGATGATCATCATGTTCGCGCTGCTGGCCCTGCTGGAGGACTCCGGGTACTTCGCCCGCGCCGCCTTCGTCGCCGACCGCCTGATGCGCACCCTGCGGCTGCCCGGCCGCGCCTTCCTCCCGCTCGTCGTCGGCTTCGGCTGCAACGTCCCCGCCTTCGCGAGCACCCGGATCCTCAGCCGCCGCTCGCACCGGCTCCTGGTCGGCATGCTCATCCCGTACATGAGCTGCACCGCCCGCCTCGCCGTCTACGTGATGATCGCGGGCATCTTCTTCGGCTCGAACTCCGGCACCGTCGTCTTCCTCCTGTACGTCGCCTCCGTGCTGCTGGTGGTCTCCATGGGCCTGCTCCTGCGCCCCCTGCTCTTCAAGGACATGGAGGAGGAGCCTCTCGTCCTGGAACTGCCGCCCTACCGGCTGCCCACCTTGCGCGTCACCGGCGCCCAGGTCCTGCAGAAGCTCGGCGCCTTCCTGCGCACCGCGGGCGGGATCATCGTGGCCACCGCGGCGGCGGTCTGGCTGCTGATGGCCGTCCCCGCCGGAGCGGGCGCGGGCGGCTTCGGCAAGCCGGAGGTCGAGCAGAGCGTCTTCGGCACCGTCACCCGCGCCGTCGCCCCGGTGATGGCACCGGCCGGCTTCGGCGACTTGCACGCGACGGCGGCGCTCGGCACCGGACTCATCGCCAAGGAGGGCGTCATCTCCACCCTCGCCCAGACCTACTCGGCCGAGGAGGACGGCGGCCCCGAACTCGGCGACCGCCTGCACGCCACCTTCGCGGAGTCCTCCGGCGGACACCCCGAGGCCGCGGCCCTCGCCTTCCTCGTCTTCGTCCTGGCCTACACGCCGTGCATGGCCACCGTCGCCGCCCAACGCGCCGAGATCGGCACCCGGCTGACCCTCATCGGGCTCGGACTGCAACTGGCCGCGGCCTGGCTGCTGGCCACCGGCGTCTTCCAGATCGCGCGGGTGCTGTGGTGAGCGCCGCACAGGGGCCCGGGATGCTGCGCAGGCTGCTGCGCGAGTTCGAGGAGGCCGCGCCGGGCGAGGGGCTGGGGCAGATCGCGGCCCGGCTGGGCATCAGCCGGGCCGAAGCCGCCGACCTCGCCGACTACTGGGTGCGCAAGGGCCGCCTCAGGCGGGAGGAGCTCGGCGCCCCGGACTGCGCCGGGTGCTTCTTCGCCTCGCGCGCCTGCCCGGCCTCCGGACCCGCCGCGCCCGCCGCGGGCTCCTCGGCCCCGGCCTGCCACAGCGGGCCCGCGCGGCCGGCGCTCGTCGCGCTGAGCCCCGTACGCCCCGCACGCCGTACGGACTGACCCGAACGCCTCCCCCGTCCGGGGGACGGTCGGGCGCCGGGGACCCTCTGGCGGCCGCGTGCGGGCAGGCTTGCGAACATGCGACAGCAGTACGACACGTCAGCGCCCCCGGTGGCCTTCTCGATGGCCGACGCCTTCATGCTCCGTACGGCCCTGGACGCCCTCGGCGGGGTCCGCGGTCTCGACACCCTCGACCTGGCCTGCGGACACGGCTCCACCGCACGGCTGCTGGCGAGCGGCGGTGCCCGCCGGACCGTGGGCGTCGACAGCTGCCCCGAACGCATCAGCCGGGCCCGGGCGCACGGGGCGGGGGAGCCCGGCACCGTCGTCGAGTACCACGTCGCCGACGCGGCCGGCCTGCCCCAGCTCGGGCCGTTCGACCTGGCCACCGCCGTGTACCTGTTCAACCAGGCGCACGACCGGGCCGCCCTGCACGCGATGTTCCGGGCCGTCCGCGCCAACCTCCGCCCGGGGGCACGACTGCTGGCGATCGTGCCGAACCCGGGCGCCTTCCCGCACGTGGACTGGTCCCCGTACGGGATCCGCATCGTCGAGCGCACCCCGGGCGGCGACGCCCCGCTGCTCCGGGCGCGGCTGGAGACCGACCCGCCGGTCGCGTTCGAGTGCCGCGAGTGGGCGCACGCCGACTTCGCCGAGGCCGCCGTCGACGCGGGCTTCGCCACGGTCGCCTGGCAGCCCACCCGTACCCCGCCGGCCTGCGAGGTCCGCGACGAGACGTACTGGGCCCGCTACCGCAGTGCGCCGGTCAGCTCGCTGATGAACTGCGTGGCCTGACGCGAACGCCCGTCGGGCCCGTCAGGCTTCCGCCGCCGCCCGGACCAGCGCCACGATGCGCTCGCGTGCCGCCCGTCCCTCCGGCACCGGCAGCAGCGGGTACACATGCGGAAGCCCCGGCTCCTCGTGGAAATCCACCTCGGCCCCGGCCGCGCGGGCCCGACGCAGCAGCTCCCGGCTGTCGGTGACCAGGACGTCCCGGCTGCCCGCGAACACCGTCAGCGGGGCCAGGCCCGCGAAGGACCCGTGCAACGGGCTCACCTGCGGGTCGTCGGCCGCCAGGTTCCCCGCGTACAGCCGGCCGGCCTCGCGCAGCCCGGGCCGGGCCAGCACCGGGTCGACCGGTTCGATCGCCGCCTGGTCGGGATGGCTCATGGTCACGTCCAGCCACGGCGAGATCAGGACGATCCGGGTGGGCTGCGCCCCTGTACGGTCGCGCAGCCGCTGCGCCGCGGCCAGGGCCAGTCCGGCTCCGGCGGAGTCCCCGATGAGCACCGTGCCGCCCGCGCCGCCGCTCGCGATCAGGCCGCTGAGCAGGTCGGCGGCGACCGGGACCGTACGGTCGGCGGTACCGCGCGGGGCGAGTATGTACGCCGGTACGACGACCCGGGCGCGGGCCTCGGACACCAGGGTCCGGATCATCGACCAGTGCGGCCGGACGAGTTCGTTGATGTACCCGCCGCCGTGCACGTACAGCACCTGGGCCGTCGGCTCGGCGCCGCGCGGCGAGGCGTCGTACACGGGCCAGGCGCCGACGAAGGTCCGCGACACCTCCGCCACCCGTCCCAGCGAGCGCGGAGGCAGATGGGACGCCGGCCGGCGGGACGATTCGGCCACTCGGGTCCTTACCGCCTCGGCGCTCGCGAGCCGTCTTCGTCGGCCCGCCGCGATCAGCGCGACCGAAAACGCCCTGCTGCGCAGACTCGGCACGCCCCTCACCTCCCCAGTTCCGGCCCTGGCCCCTGCCCCGGCCACCTGCCCGTCACCTGAGGAGCATAGGCGTGAAGCTGGCCTGTGGACCCGCTTAAGAAATCCTCGATGGACTGATCACCCGCAGGTGGGCAGATTGGTGCTTGTCCGCACGTCACCGCGGCAGTCGTGCCCGCGGTGCTCCCTTCCGCATGCCTGGAGCCACCCCCATGAAGGCACTCGTCAAGCACAAGGCAGAGCCCGGCCTGTGGCTCATGGACGTTCCGGAGCCCGAGTACGGCGCCGGCGACGTGCTGATCAAGGTGCTGCGCACCGGAATCTGCGGAACGGACCTGCACATCCGTGCCTGGGACGGCTGGGCGCAGGGTGCGGTCAAGACCCCGCTCGTGCTCGGCCACGAGTTCGTCGGCGAGGTCGCGGCGCTCGGCGCGGACGTCCGCGGCATCGAGGTCGGCGCGCTGGTCAGCGGTGAGGGCCACCTGGTGTGCGGGACCTGCCGCAACTGCCTGGCCGGCCGCCGCCACCTGTGCCGCAGCACGGTCGGGCTCGGCGTCGGGCGCGACGGTGCGTTCGCCGAGTACGTCGTCCTGCCCGCGCAGAACGTCTGGGTGCACCGAACCGCGGTCGACCTGGACGTCGCGGCGATCTTCGACCCGTTCGGCAACGCCGTGCACACCGCGCTGTCGTTCCCGCTCGTCAACGAGGACGTGCTGATCACCGGCGCGGGCCCGATCGGCATCATGGCGGCGGCCGTGGCCAGGCACGCGGGTGCGCGCAACGTCGTCATCACCGACGTCAGCCCGGAGCGGCTGGAGATCGCCCGCAAGGCGGGCGCGACCCTCGCGGTGAACGTCGCCGAGTCCTCCATCGCCGAGGCGCAGGCGAAGCTGGGCCTGCGCGAGGGCTTCGACATCGGCCTGGAGATGTCCGGCCGCGCCGAGGCCATGCGCGACATGATCGACAACATGACGCACGGCGGCCGGATCGCGATGCTTGGCCTGCCGGCCCAGGAGTTCCCGGTCGACTGGGCGAAGGTCGTCACCTCGATGATCACCATCAAGGGCATCTACGGCCGCGAGATGTTCGAGACCTGGTACGCGATGACGGTCCTGCTGGAGGGCGGGCTCGACCTCAGCCCGGTCATCACCGGCCGCTACTCGCACCGCGACTTCGAGGCCGCCTTCGACGAGGCCGCGACCGCCCGCAGCGGCAAGATCATCCTGGACTGGACGACCTGACCCGAGCCGGCCCCTCCCGCCCGCGCGGCGGCCCTGCCCGTCGTGCCCGGGCCTCCGGCGGCCGGGGTTCCTGGCCTCCGGCTGGGGTTCCTGGCCTCCGGGCACAGGGCTCCTGGCTTCCGCCGGGGGCGTGCGGCTCCGCCGAGGGTTTCCGACCTCCGGCCGGGGCTTGCGGCTCCGCCGAGGGTTTCCGACCTCCGGCCGGGGCGTGCGACTCCGCCGAGGGTCTCCGACCTCCGGCCGGGGCGTGCGACTCCGCCGAGGGTCTCCGACCACTGGCCGGGGCTTGCGGCTCCGCCAAGAGTTTCCGACCTCCGCCCGGGGCTCGCGCCCCGCGGCACACAGACCATCTCCCTACGGCCGGGCCCCGCTCACCCTCCCCCCTCCGCGGGGCCCGGCCCCCTTACCGACCACCCTGCTCCGCCGGACGGCACTCCGCGGGGCACGGCACCCGTACCGACCAGCCCGCTCCGCCGGACGGCACCCGGCAGGGCACGGCATCCTTCGTTCGTCTTCCTCCGCCGCACTAGGAGAACCATGTTCGAGACCGTCCGCGAGGACCTCCGCACCACCCTCGACGAGATCCGCGCCGCAGGCCTGCACAAGCCCGAGCGCGTCATCGGCACCCCGCAGAACGCCGCCGTCGCCGTCACCGCGGGCGGCGCCCCCGGCGAGGTCCTCAACTTCTGCGCGAACAACTACCTCGGGCTCGCCGACCACCCCGAGGTCGTCGCGGCCGCCAAGGACGCCCTGGACCGCTGGGGCTACGGCATGGCCTCGGTCCGCTTCATCTGCGGCACCCAGGAGGTGCACAAGGAGCTGGAGGCGCGCCTGTCGGCCTTCCTCGGCCAGGAGGACACGATCCTCTACTCCTCCTGCTTCGACGCCAACGGCGGAGTCTTCGAGACCCTGCTCGGCGCCGAGGACGCGGTGATCTCCGACGCCCTCAACCACGCCTCGATCATCGACGGCATCCGCCTCTCCAAGGCTCGCCGCTTCCGCTACGCCAACCGCGACATGGCCGAGCTGGAGGCGCGCCTGAAGGAGGCCACCGAGGGCGGTGCCCGCCGCAAGCTGATCGTCACCGACGGCGTCTTCTCCATGGACGGCTACGTGGCCCCGCTCGCCGAGATCTGCGACCTGGCCGAGCGCTACGACGCCATGGTCATGGTCGACGACTCGCACGCCGTCGGCTTCGTCGGCCCCGGCGGCCGCGGCACCCCCGAGCTGCACGGGGTCATGGACCGGGTCGACATCATCACCGGCACCCTCGGCAAGGCCCTGGGCGGCGCCTCCGGCGGCTACGTCGCGGCGCGCACCGAGATCGTGGAACTGCTGCGCCAGCGCTCGCGCCCGTACCTCTTCTCGAACTCCCTCGCCCCGGTGATCGCCGCCGCCTCACTGAAGGTCCTCGACCTGCTGGAGTCGGCCGGTGACCTGCGCGAGCAGCTCGCCGCCAACACCTCGCTCTTCCGTACGAAGATGACCGAGGCCGGCTTCGAGATCCTGCCCGGCGACCACGCCATCGCCCCCGTGATGATCGGCGACGCGGCCGAAGCGGCCAGGATGGCCGAGCTGCTCCTGGAACGCGGGGTCTACGTGATCGGCTTCTCCTACCCGGTGGTGCCGATGGGCGCGGCCCGGATCCGCGTACAGCTCTCCGCGGCGCACTCGACGGCGGACGTCGAGCGCGCGGTGGCCGCCTTCGTGGACGCCCGCGCGGCTCTCGTCGCTGCTCAGGGCTGACATCATGGGGGTGTGATCGACCCCCGCCGGCTGCGCATCCTGCGGGCCGTGGCGGACCACCGTACGGTGACCGCCGCGGCCGCAGCCCTGTACCTGACCCCCTCCGCCGTCTCCCAGCAGCTCGCGGCGCTGGAACAGGAGACGGGGCACGCGCTCTTGACCCGCAGCGGCCGCGGCGTACGGCTCACGGCGGCCGGGGAGATCCTCCTCGGCCACGCCCACGAGGTGCTGGCCCAGCTGGAGCGCGCCGAGGCGGAGCTCGCCGCCTACGCGGGCGGTACGGCGGGCGAGGTGACGGTGGCGGCCTTCGCCACCGGCATCGCGGAGGTGCTGGCGCCGGCCATCGCCCGGCTCGCCCACGACCACCCCGGGATCCGGCTGCGCGTACGGGACGCGGAGGGCGACCAGAGCCTGCCGCTGCTGCTGGACGGGGAGGCGGACCTCGCGCTGGCGGTGGAGTACCGGGGCGCGCCGGGCGCGGACGACGGACGGCTGTCGGTGCTCCCGCTGTACGCGGAGCCCTTCGACGCGGTGCTGCCCGTGAACCACCCGTTGGCGAGCCTGCCCGCCATCGAGCTGGCGGACCTCGCGGACGCCGAATGGGTGGGGCAGTACCCCGGGAACCCGTGCCACGACGTGATGCTGCTGGCCTGCGAACTGGCAGGGTTCCAGCCCCGGTTGGTGCACTCCTCCGATGACTTCCGGGCGGTCGTGGCGCTGGTCGGCGCGGGCGCCGGAGTCGCGCTCGTGCCCCGCTCGGCGCTGCGCGGCATGGACCTCAAGGAGGCCCTGGCCAGGCCGGTGACCGGCCCGGCGGCGACCCGGAGGGTCTTCGCGGCGACCCGCCGCGGCGCCGAATCGCACCCGCTGATCGCCCCGGTCCTGGCGGCGCTGGCCCGCGAGGCGGACCGCCTCCCGACGTACTGACGCCGCGGGCCCGGTCGGACGGGCCGGTCGGACGGCCCGGTCACACCCGCAGGACCTCCACGCCGGACTTTTCGAAGGCTTCGGCGACCTCCGCCGACAGGCCGGTGTCGGTCACCAGCACGTCCACCGCCGAGGTGTCGCAGATCCGGGCGAAGGCGCGTACGCCGAGCTTGCTGGAGTCGGCCGCGATCACCACGCGGCGGGCCCGCTCGCACAGCAGGCGGTTCATCGCCGCCTCGTCCTCGTGGCGGGTGGCCGCCCCGTCGACCGGGTCGAAGGCGTCCACACCGACGATCGACGTGTCCACCGTGAGCTGGCCGAGCACCCCCTGGGCCAGCGGGCCGGTCAGTTCGTAGGACTGGGGCCGGGCCACACCGCCGGTCAGCACGATCTTGAACTGCGGTCTGATCACCAGCTCGCCCGCGATGTTGAGCGCGTTCGTCACCACCGTCAGGGCGGGCGAACCCGTACTGAGGTCCGCCCGGGCGGCGAGGGCGCGGGCCACCTCGGTGGTCGTCGTGCCGCCGGTCAGGCCGATCACCTCGCCCGGTGTCACCAGGGCGGCCACCGCCTCGCTGATGCGCCGCTTCTCGGCCGCCCGCCGGGAGGTGCGGTAGCGCAGGGGGAGTTCGTACGAGACCCCGTGCAGCACCGCCCCGCCGCGGGTGCGGACCAGCAGCTGCTGTTCGGCGAGCTGGTCGAGGTCGCGGCGGATCGTCGCCGCGGACACCCCGAGTGCCTCCGCGGCCGGCTCCACCTCCAGCTCGCCCCGCTCCACCAGCAGGTCCAGCAGTGTCTGCCAGCGCTCCTTGCGGGTCATCGGGCCGCCCCCTCCGGTCTTCCGCCGCTCTTCCGAGTGTTCGGTTCCGCCTGTCCTCCGAAGAGATTAACTCAGGCGATCAACCCGTGGATGCTTGAAGTTGCGTGAAACTGCCCGCTATCTTGCAGGAAAACGCACACAGAACTCACGCACCGCGCTAGGAGCCGCCATGAGCCACGTCGCGTACGAGTTGGGCACGCAGCCCGAATGCTGGGAGCGGGCCGCCGAACTGGCCCCGGCCCGGCGGGCGGTGCTCCCGCAGCCGGGGGAGCGTACCGCGATCGTCGGGTGCGGGACCTCGTACTACATGGCCCAGGCGGCCGCCGTGTTGCGGGAGGAGGCCGGACAGGGCGACACCGACGCCTTCCCCGCCTCGGAGTTCCCCCGGCACCGGCGCTACGACCGGGTCGTCGCCCTGACCCGGTCCGGCACGACCACCGAGGTGCTGGACCTGCTCGCCGCCCTGCGCGACGCGGGCGTGCCCACCACCGCCGTCATCGGCGACCCCGCGACCCCGGTGATGACCCTGGCGGACGAGCTCGTCGTACTGGACTTCGCCGACGAGCAGTCCGTCGTCCAGACCCGCTTCGCGACCACCGCCCTGACCCTGCTGCGCGCGCACGTCGGCCTGCACGGTGCGGGGGTCGTCGCCGACGCACGGACCGCGCTGGCCGAGCCGCTGCCCGAAGGGCTGGAGAGCCGCGGTCAGTTCACCTTCCTCGGGCGGGGCTGGAGCGTCGGGCTCGCGAACGAGGCCGCGCTGAAGATGCGCGAGGCCTCCCTCTCCTGGGCCGAGTCGTACCCAGCCATGGAGTACCGGCACGGGCCGATCAGCGTCTCCGCCCCCGGAACGGCGACGTGGTCGCTCGGCGAGGCCCCCGAGGGGCTGGCCGAGCAGGTGCGGGGCACCGGGGCCCAGTGGGTGGCCGGGCGGCTCGACCCCCTCGCGGAGCTGGTACGGGTGCACCGGCTGGCCGTCGCCGTCGCCGCCCACCAGGGGCTGGACCCGGACGCGCCGCGCAACCTCACCCGCTCGGTGATCCTCACCGCCGGTGAGGAGGCGGTCCGATGAGCCTCGTCGGCGCGGGCGCGCTCGTCCTGGAGGCCGCCACCGCGGGCCGGGCCGTCGCCGCCTTCAACATCATCACCCTGGAGCACGCCGAAGCGGTCATCGCGGGCGCCGAGTCGGTCGGCCTGCCGGTGATCCTCCAACTCAGCGAGAACGCGGTGAAGTTCAGGGACGGGCGACTGCTGCCCATCTCCCGGGCCGCCGTCGCCTGCGCCGAAGCCGCGGCGGTGCCGGTCGGCCTGCACCTCGACCACGTCAAGAGCCCCGAACTCCTGAGGCAGGCCGTGGACGCGGGGTTCGGCTCGGTGATGTACGACGCCGCGCACCTCCCGTACGCCGAGAACCTGGAGGCCACGCGTTCCGCCGCCGACTGGGCCCACATCAACGGGCTGTGGATCGAGGCCGAGTTGGGGGAGGTGGGCGGCAAGAACGGCGCGGCCCCGCTCGACCCGCACGCGCCCGGCGCCCGTACCGACCCGGACGAGGCGCGGCGGTTCGTCGCCGACTCGGGGGTCGACGCCCTCGCCGTGGCGATCGGCAGCAGCCACGCCATGACCAGCCGGACCGCCGCCCTGGACCACGTGCTGCTCGCCCGGCTCGCCAAGACGGTGGACGTACCGCTCGTCCTGCACGGCTCCTCGGGCCTGCCGGACGCCGAGCTCGCGGCGGCCGTCGCGGGCGGCATCCGCAAGGTCAACATCGGCACCGCGCTGAACGTGGCCATGACCGGGGCCATCCGCGAGCACCTCACCCCGGCGGATCCGAGGCCCTACCTGACGGCCGCCCGTACGGCGATGGCGGCCACGGCCGCGGCTATGATCAGCGCCTTGAACTGACGGCACCGGCGGCGATCGTGGACATGCGGCGGGGGCGTACGAACCGGCGGCGGTTCCTGCTGACCGCCGGACTCCCGCTGCTGGCCGTGGGCGGCGGTTTCACGTACCTCCTGTGACCGGAGCCTCCTCTCCACCTGAAACCACCCCCTTGAACGCCGCCGACCCTTCCAGATTCTTGTAACAGGTTCTACTCTGCCCTCCGCAACCACAGTCACCGGCTGGACCGCGAGACTCCCGGAGGGGCCGTGCACCTCGAATACACGCCTGAGCAGCAGCAGTTGCGCACCGAGCTGCGCGCCTACTTCGCCGAGCTGGTGCCCGCGGACGTCTACGCCCGGTACGAGGACCCGGCCGCGCAGAAGCGCTTCTACCGGGAGACCATCCGCCGGCTCGGCGCCGACGGCTGGCTCGGGGTCGGCTGGCCGAAGGAGTACGGCGGGCGCGGTATGTCGCCCATGGACCAGTTCATCTTCTTCGACGAGGCTGCGCAGGCCGTCGTACCGCTTCCGCTGATGGCGCTCAACACCGTCGGGCCGACCATCATGCAGTTCGGCACCGACGAGCAGAAGGCCTACTTCCTCCCCAAGATCCTCGCCGGGGAGATCGACTTCGCCATCGGGTACAGCGAGCCCGACGCGGGCACCGACCTCGCCGCCCTCAAGTGCAAGGCGGTGCGCGAGGGCGACGAGGAGAGCGGCACCTACGTCGTCAACGGACAGAAGATCTGGACGACCAACGGCGACACCGCCGACTGGGTCTGGCTCGCCGTCCGCACCGACCCGGACGCGCCCGCGCACAAGGGCATCACCATGCTCCTCGTGCCGACCAGCGACCCCGGCTACTCCTGCACCCTCATCAACACCCTCGCCTCGCACGACACGACGGCCAGCTACTACGAGAACATCCGAGTCCCCGCGAGCCGCCGCGTCGGCCAGGAGAACAAGGGCTGGCGCCTGATCACCAACCAGCTCAACCACGAGCGCGTCACCCTCGCGGCCCACGGCACCATGGCCATCCGCGCCCTGCACGACGTCCAGCGCTGGGCCGCCGAGACCAAGCTCGCCGACGGCCGGCGCGTCATCGACCTCTCCTGGGTCCGCGCCCGCCTCGCACGCACGCACGCCCGGCTCGACGCCATGAAGCTGCTCAACTGGCAGATGGTCAACGCCGTCCAGGACGGCACCCTCACCCCGCAGGACGCCTCCGCGGTCAAGGTCTACGGCTCCGAGGCGCGCCGGGACGCGTACGCCTGGCTGATGGAGGTGGTCGGCGCGGCCGGCTCCCTCAAGGACGGCTCCGCCGGCGCGGTCCTGCACGGCGAGCTGGAGCGCGGCTACCGCAGCGCGGTCATCTTCACCTTCGGCGGCGGCAACAACGAGATCCAGCGGGAGATCATCTCCTGGATCGGCCTGGGCATGCCCCGCGTCCGCCGCTGAACCGCCGCGCCTTCAGGATGCGGGCCGTACGGTCCGCATCTTGGCGTAGGCGTACACGCATCCGGCGAGCGCGAGGTCCGACAGCAGCATGAAGCCGATCGAGTACGAGTCCTTCGCGCTGTAGATCGCACCCATCACCAGCGGGGGCACGAAGCCGCCGAGGCCGCCCATCGCTCCGACGATGCCCGTCACACTGCCCACCTGCGGCTGTGGCGTCACCTGCGAGACCAGGGCGAAGACGCTGCCGCTGGCGGTGCCGAGCCCGGCCGCCATCAGCAGCAGGGCGAGCGTGCCGACCGGGTTCATCGCCGGATCGAATGCCTGCACGATCGCGAGGAGGGCCACCAGGCCCAGTGCCCCGGCCGTGACCAGCGCCGGGTGGATCCGGTCCGACAGCCAGCCGCCGACCGGCCGGAAGACCACCGTGACCAGGGCGAAGCCCGCCGCCTTGGTACCGGCGTCGGTCGCCGACAGGCCGTACCAGGTCTTCAGGTACGTCGGCAGGTACACCCCGAACGCGACGATCCCGCCGAAGCCGATCGCGTACAGCGCGGCCAGCTCCCACGTCACCCGCAGGCGCCCCGCCCCGCGCAGCCGCGAGGCGAGCGAGGCCGTCGGCACGGGCCTGTCGGGCCGGTCCCTGAGCAGCAGGGCCGCCAGGACGGCGTACCCGGCGAGCGCCAGCGCCACCACGAGGAAGGGCAGGTCGGGGTCGTGCTCGGCGATGCGCGGCGTGACGTACCCGGACAGGGCGACACCGCCCATGCCCATGCCGAAGACACCGAGCGCGAATCCCCGCCGGTCGGGCGGGAACCAGGAGTTGACCAGCGGGATCCCGATCGCGAACGTCGTGCCGCCCAGGCCCAGCAGGAAGCCGACCGCGAGCGTCAGACCGTAGCTGTCGCGCGCGGGGATCAGCAGCAGCACGGGCACGACGGTGAGCGCGGACACCACCGGGAACATCAGCCTCGCCCCGTAGCGGTCCGTCAGCGCACCCACCGGGATCCGCCCCAGCGACCCGACCAGCACCGGCACCGCGACGAGCAGCGACTGCTGGAACGAGCTGAGGCGCAGCCGGTCCTTGTAGTCACCGGCGAGCGGCGCGATCAGGTCCCACGCCCAGAAGGTCAGCGTGAACCCGAGCGTCGCCAGGAGCAGATTGCGGTACGCGGCGGATGGGGGCCGTGACGTAGACGTGGCGTCCATCCCGCCAGTCAAGACGCCCCCGGCCGTCCGGTCGCGCAGGGCTGCGCCGAATGGAGGGCGGGCGGAGTTCTTCGAGTGCTGCCTGTTGTGAGTACGGTCTGCTCATGCAGAACATTGGGCTGGAGCAGCAGCGCGGGCACGTGCTCCTCATAGCGGGGGACGCCGCCGTGCGGCGCCGCACGGTGCAGGTGGCGCCGAGCGCCAACTTGGCGGCGCTGGGGGTGGTGCCGGTCCCGGCGCTCCTGAACTGCGAGATCCCGTGCGACACGACGTACCTCGACGGCGCGCGGGACCCGAACCTCGTGCTGATGCGGCTGCGTACCGCCGCCGCCACGCCGGGTCCGCTGCTCGTGTACCTGTCGGGCCGGCTCACGGTGGACCGCCGCAACGGCAAGCTCCACCTCGCGCTGGCCGGGACGACGGCCGGCTCGGTCCGCTACACCGCGCTCCCGTGGGAGTGGCTCGGTACCGAACTGCGCGGAAGGCCCGCGGGGCTGACCACCGTGCTGCTCGACCTGGCCGCGGACAAGGCGGCGTGGCCGCTGCTGCAGGAGTACGGCAGCCTGCCCGCTTCTCCCTCCGCCGAGGTCTACGGAGTGGTCTGCCCGCCCGGCTTCGAAGGCAGCGGCAACGTCGTCAGCAGGTACACCCGCCACTGGATCGACCAGCTCCGCAGCAGCCCCGCCCGGCCGGCCAACCTCCAGCTGCACGCCCTGGCGGCGGGAGCCGCGTCGCTGCCGCCGGGCACTCTCGTCCTGCCGACGGCACGCGAACTCGGGGCCCCGGCCGCTCCGTGGCAGGCCGCGCCGCCCGTACCCGGTCGGGCGGGCCCGCAGGACGACGGCTACCGCCTGCCGCCGCCCGCACCCGCGGACCCGGCCCGCCCGCGCGAACCCGTACGAGGGGCCCACCCGGTCCCGGCGGTTCCCGCGGCCGTGGCCGGGCCCGTGGCCGGGCCCGCGATCCCGTCGGCCCGGCCGGACGCCGGCGCCGTCCCCGCCGCGCGGGACCCGCGTCCCCACATCCACGGCCTGGCCAGCTCCGGCCGGCACGCCGAGGCCGCCGACCTCGCCGAGGCGTGGGAGCAGTACGTGCTGCAGACCCACGGGTACGCCTCGCCGGAAGCGGTGGACTGGCTGGAGATCCGCGCCGACCTCGCCCGGATGGCGGGCGACTTCCGGCTCGCGACCCAGCTGTGGACCCGCGTCGGCCAGATCAGGCTGGCCGACCGGTCGCCGGACGCCGCGGACACGCCCGAGGTGCGCGCGGCGGCGGCGGGCGCCCTCTACTGCTGGACCCAGCTCAAGGAACCCACCGCGGCCATCGAGGCCGGACCCGTACTCATCGGGCTCCTGCGGGAGCTCCCGTCGCTTGAGCCCGGGCACCTCCAACTGGCCGAGCACCGGCTGGAACTCCTGCACGGCACGTCGAGCCGCCACTGACGGGGCGACGGGGGCCTACCAGCGCGTGGTCTCCCCGATGAAGTCGGGGATGTCGACGGCGGTGCCGCGGTGGCGGGCCTCGGCCAGGATGTGGTGGCCCACGGCCAGGTCGAGGATGCCGAGTCCGAAGGGGGAGAAGACGGTCGCCCGGGCCGGGTCCAGGGCGACCTCGCCCTGGAGGAGGGCGCCCAGCGTCCCGTTGATGAAGTCACGTCCACCGGTGAGCTGTTCGGTCAGGTGGGGCGAGGTCTGGGCCTTGAGGCAGTGGTCGATGTCGTCCACCACGTTGTTCGTCTTCAGGAGCAGTTCGGGGGCCAGGTCCCGCAGCGAGACGTTCAGGATCACCTGCCCGGCGCGCAGCGGGGTGTCGCCGCTCACGTAGGGCGTGGCGGCCGTCGTGGCGAAGACGACCAGGTCCCGGGTGAGCGCCTCGTCCAGGCTTCCCGAGGTGACCGGAACGCCGAGGCGCCCGGTGGCGTGCGCGCCGAGGTGGCCCGCGCTGACGGCGTCCAGGTCGTGGACCAGGACCTCGGCGATCCGGATGCCGTGGGCGGCGAGGTAGTCGAGGATGGTCCGGGCGATCACGCCGGCGCCGATGAAGGAGACCCGTACGGGCTCCTCGGAGCCGAGCAGTTCGGCGGCCGCGACGGCCGCGGAGGCCGCCGTACGGGCGGCGCTGATGCTCGCGGCCTCCAGGCAGGCCAGCGGGTAGCCGGTGGCGTAGTCGTTCAGGAGCAGGGTGGCGGAGGCGCGCGGCAGGCCGTGGCGGATGTTGTCGGGGAAGCTGGCGATCCACTTCATGCCGATGGTGTCGACGTTGCCCCCGAGGTAGGAGGGCAGCGCGATGACCCGCGCGTTGGGCTTGTCGGGGAAGCGCAGGAAGTAGCTGTCGGGGTTCACCGACTGCCCCTGCTCGTGGGCCACATAGGTCTCGGCAATGATGCGGAGCACGTCCTTGTGCGAGTCGCTGAGGATCTCGGACACCGCCGCGCCGGGAACGACGCTGAAGTTCGCCATGGTTGTGGTTCCTGATTCCTGTTCGAGGGTGACGGAGACGTGCGGGGCTCCGGTGCAACGGCCGTCGCCCCACGAGCCGGAGTAGATCCGGCCGATGTATGCGGCTCCCATATCCGGGGATACTCCAGCCCTATGGAAGACCTCGTCACCGCCCGGCTCGTGCTCCACCCGATGAGCGCCCGCGAAGCGGCGGCCCTGACGCGGGGCACGCCGGGCGCGAACCCAGGCTGGGCCCCGGGATACCCCACGCGGGCCGACACCACCGGGGCGCTGCGCCATCTGGAGACCTGCGAGGCCCACGGCGACCCGGCGCCGTTCGGGGCGTACGAGATCCGCCGCCGCGAGGACGGCCGGGCCATCGGCGGCCTGGGCTTCCACGGCCCCCCGGACCAGGACGGCACGCTCACCGTCGGGTACGGGCTGGTCCCGGAGGTGCGGGGCCTCGGGTACGCCACGGAAGCGCTGCGCGCCCTGCTGTTCCTCGCCCGCGCGTACGGGGTCACCCGGGTCGAGGGGGACACGGACCACGGCAACACCGCCTCGCAGCGCGTGATGACGGCGGCCGGGATGAGACTGGTGGGAGAGGACGAGCGCCTGAAGTACTACGCGGTGGACTGGCCGGACCAGGCCGTCGACGCAGGGGAAGCAGAAGACGCTGGGGAAGCAAGGGAAGCAGGGGGATCATGAGCGCGACAGAGCCGAGGACGAAGCCCGACAGCGATCCCGACGGCCCGGACGGGCCCGGCGGCCCCGACGCGCCCGACCCCGGGCTCTACGGCCCCGCCTCCGTCACCTGGCAGTGCCACGGGGACCCGATGATGTGGATCGCCGGAGTCCGTGCGCTCTACCTCCAGGCCCTGCACCCCCGCGCCGTCCGCGGAGTCATGGAGAACTCCACTGCTTTCGAAAAAAAGAGTGGCCGCAGCGACGCCTGGGGCCGGCTGCTGCGGACCGCCGACTTCGTCGGCACCATCACCTACGGCACCACCGAGGCCGCCGAACGCGCCGGAGCCCGGGTCCGCAAGATCCACCGGATGCTGTCTGCGACCGACCCCGCGACCGGTGAGCGCTTCCCCGTGGACGACCCCGAACTGCTGCTCTGGATCCACTGCGCCCAGATCGACAGCTTCCTGCACGTCCTGCGCCGCTCCGGCGTCCGCCTCACCCCCGCCCAGGCCGACCGCTACGTCGCCGAGAACCGGACCAACGCGCGCCTCGTCGGACTCGACCCCTCCGGGGTGCCCGCCGACACCGCGCAGCTCGCCGCGTACTTCGCCGAGGTGCGGCCCCTGCTCGCCGCCGGCGCCGATGCCCGGGCCGTGGACGACTTCCTGCGCAGCCCGCCCACCCACGCCCTGCTCGTCCCTGGCCGAAACCTGCTGTGGCGTCCCCTCGCCGACCTCGCGTACGGATCACTCCCGGCGTACGCGCACCAGCTGTACGGGCGACCCGCACCGGCCCCGCGCAGCGTCACGCGGCGCCTGCGTCTCACCGGACACCTGTTGCGCGCCATTCCCGCAGGTCTGCGCTGGCAGCTGCCTCCAGGTCACATCTTGAAAGCGATGCGTCGCATGGGCCCCGCCAGCCGCCCCTCGCCGTACACACTGCGTACATCAGCGGCCATACTGGACGGGCCGGGGAGGGCTTAGGGCGACACACGGGGGCGACTTCAAGACATGGCGGAGTCCAGACTGATCCAGGGCCGGTACCGGTCCCTCGATCTGATCGGTCGCGGCGGCATGGGCGAGGTGTGGCGGGCCCGGGACGAGTCGCTGGGCCGGCAGGTCGCGGTCAAATGCCTCAAGCCCGTCGGGCACGATCAGGACGCCCACTTCACCCAGGTGCTGCGCGAACGCTTCCGCCGCGAGGCCCGCGTCGCGGCCTCCCTCCAGCACCGCGGTGTCACCGTCGTCCACGACTTCGGCGACGACAGCGCCTCCGGAGGACCCCTCTACCTCGTCATGGAGCTCCTGGAGGGCCGCAACCTCAGCCAGCTCCTGGAGGACAACGAAACGCGCCCGCTCCCCGTGGACGTGGTCGTCGACATCGCCGAGCAGATGGCCGCCGCCCTCGGCTACACGCACGACCAGGGCGTGGTCCACCGTGACCTGAAACCGGCCAACATCATGCGGCTCACCGACGGCACGGTGAAGATCTGCGACTTCGGCATCGCCCGCCTCGCCCACGACATCGGCTTCACCGCCAAGCTCACCGGCGGCGGCATGGCCATGGGCACCCCGCACTACATGTCGCCGGAGCAGATCGCGGGCGGCGAGGTCGACCACCGCAGCGACCTCTACTCTCTCGGCTGCGTGCTGTACGAGATCGCCACCGGCGCCCCGCCCTTCGACCTCGGGGACTCCTGGTCGGTGCTCGTCGGCCACCGGGACACCGCGCCCGTGCCGCCGCGCGAGCACCGCTCGGAGCTGCCCGGCTACTTCGACGAGATGGTCCTGGAACTGCTCGCCAAGCGCCCCGAGGACCGCCCCGGCGACGCCCGCCACCTGCACCGGAGGCTCGTCGAGGCCAGGCTCGGCCCGGGCGGGATGCCCGGCGCCCAGGCCCCGCTGCCCGAGTGGGCCCGCGGAATGACCGCGGGGCGCAAGGCCGGCATCGACGCCCGCCCCGCGAGCGGGGAGTGGGCCGTGCTCACCGGCTCCTGGACCGCGGCCCGGCCCGGCGGGGCGCAGCGCGTCGCGCAGCCGGCCCCCGCCGAGGACCCGCGCCTGACCACCGCGTACGGGGTCCCGCGCGGGTCGGGCGCAGGGGCGCCCGCCGCCGCGTCCGGTGCGGGTGCGCCCGCCGCGTCCGGTGCGGGCGGGTCCGGCGCCGATCCGACCGGCCCCGCCGCCGCGCTCGCCGCCGGCCACACGCAGGCCTTCGCCCTCAGCCGCGCCGGCCGCCCCGAGGAGGCGCTGGCCGCGTACACGGCCGTGGCCGAGGGACGCGCCCGGGTGCTCGGCCCGGACCACGCCGACACCCTGGCCGCGCGCCAGGAGGCGGCGTACGAGACGGCCAGGCTCGGCCGCCACCAGGAGGCGTACCAGACCTACCGCGCGGTGCTCGCAGCCCGGGAGCGCACCGCGGGCCCGCGCCACCCCGACACACTGCGCTGCCGCCACAACGTGGCTTGCGCGCTCGGCGCCCTCGGCCGGTTCGGCGAGGCGCACCGCACCGCCGCCGAGGTCGCCGCCGACCGGGCGGCCGTCCTGGGCGGGGAGCACCCGGACACCCTGCTGACCCGGTACGAAGTGGCGTACGCCCTCGGCCGGTTGGAGCGCTGGGAGGAGGCCCTCGACGGCTTCCGGGACGTCGCCGCCATCCGCGAGCGGGTGCTCGGCCGCGACCACCCGGACACCCTGGCCGCGCGGTACGAGGTCGGCATCGCCCTCGGCCGCACCGGGCGCAGCGCGCAGGCCCTCGACCTGTTCCGGGCCCTGGTCCGCGACCGCACCCGGGCCTACGGGGCCGCCGACCCGGAGACGCTGCGCGCCCGGCACGTCCTCGGCGTCAACCTGGGCCGGCTGGAGCGCTGGGAGGAAGCGGTCGCCGAAGCCCGGGAGGTCGGCGCGGCGCGCGCCGAGGTGCTCGGCGCCGAACACGCCGACACGCTGGCCAGCCGCCGCGAACTCGCCGTCGGACTCGGCCGGCTGGGGCGCTGGGAGGAGGCGCTGCGGGTCTACCGGGAGCTCTCCGGCATCCGCGAGAGGGCCCTCGGCGACGAGCACCCCGACACGGCGCTGGCCCACGCCGACGAGGCGTACTGTCTGGAACGGCTGGGGCAGGTGTGTTACCAAGAGCCATGACGACCTCGCGGGGCTTCGGACGGGACGTGTACGACGACGTGATCGTGGGGGGCGGACACAACGGCCTGGTCGCCGCCGCCTACCTGGCCCGGGCGGGCCGCTCGGTCCTGGTCCTCGAACGGCTCGGGCACACCGGCGGGGCCGCGGTCTCCACCCGCCCCTTCGCGGGCGTCGACGCCCGGCTCTCGCGCTACTCCTACCTCGTCTCGCTGCTCCCGGCGAAGATCGTGCGCGACCTCGGGCTCGAATTCGCCGTGCGGGCCCGCACGGTCTCCTCGTACACCCCCGTGGAACGCGGCGGCCGGGCCGGCGGACTGCTCGTCGGCGGGGGCGAGGCGCGCACCAGGGAGTCCTTCGCCCGGCTCACCGGCTCGGACCGGGAGTACGCGAGCTGGCGCGCCTTCTACGGGACGACCGGCCGGGTCGCGCGCAACGTCTTCCCCACCCTGACCGAGCCGCTGCCCACCCGGGAGGAGCTACGGGCCCGGGTCGACGACGAGGCGGCGTGGCGGATGCTCTTCGAGGAGCCGCTGGGGCAGGCGGTGGAGCGGACCTTCGCCGACGACCTGGTCCGGGGCGTCGTCCTCACCGACGGGCTGATCGGCACCTTCGCCGACGCGCACGATCCCGGACTCGCACAGAACCGGTGCTTCCTCTACCACGTCATCGGCGGCGGGACCGGGGACTGGAACGTCCCGGTCGGCGGCATGGGCGCGCTGACGGACGCCCTGGCGGCCGCCGCGCGGGCCGCCGGGGCGGAGATCGCCACCGGGCACGAGGCGCTGCGGATCGACACGGACGGCACCACCCCGGCCGAGGTGACCTTCCGTACGGCGACGGGGGAGGGGCGGGTGGTCGGGCGTACGGTGCTGGTCAACGCCTCGCCGCGGGCGCTGGCCGAACTCCTCGGGGAGGAGGCGGCGAAGTCCCCGGCCGAAGGGGCCCAGCTGAAGGTCAACATGCTGCTGCGGCGGCTGCCCCGGCTGCGGGACTCGGCGGTGGACCCGCGCGAGGCCTTCGGCGGCACCTTCCACATCGCGGAGGGCTACGAGCAGCTCGCGCGGGCCTACGCGGAGGCCGCCACCGGCGAACTCCCCTCCGTACCGCCCTCGGAGATCTACTGCCACTCGCTGACCGACCCCACGATCCTCGGCCCCGAACTGGCGGAGCAGGGCTACCAGACGCTCACGCTCTTCGGACTGCACACGCCGGCCCGGCTGTTCGCGCACGACAACCAGGGGGCGAGGGAGGTGCTGCTGACCGCCACCCTCGCCCAGCTCGACGCGCACCTGGCCGAGCCGATCACCGACTGCCTGGCCTTCGACGCGGACGGCCGCCCCTGCATCGAGGCGAAGACCCCGCTCGACCTGGAGCGCGAGCTGCGCCTGCCCGGCGGGCACATCTTCCACCGGGACCTGTCCTGGCCCTACGGGGACCAGGACACGGGCCGGTGGGGCGTGGAGACCGCGCACCGCAACGTTCTGCTGTGCGGAGCGGGCGCGGTGCGCGGCGGCGGCGTCAGCGGGGTCCCCGGGCACAACGCGGCGATGGCGGTGCTGGGGCACTGACCGCCGATCTGTTCGTCCGCCGGTCCCGGCTACGCGTGGGGCTCGATGACCACGATCGGGATCTCGCGGTCGGTCTTGGTCTGGTACTCGTCGTACGCGGGCCAGTGGCCGACCATCAGCGGCCAGTACTCGGCGCGTTCGGCGGACGTCGCCGTGCGGGCCGTGGCCCGGAGGATCTCGGGGCCGACCTGGATGCGGACCTCGGGGTGCGCGCTCAGGTTGCGGTACCAGAGCGGGTCCTCGGGGGCGCCGCCCTTGGAGGCGACGATGAAGTAGCGCCCCTTGTCCTCACCGTAGATGAGCGGGGTCCGGACGGGCTTTCCGGAGACGCGCCCCAGGGTGGTCAGGAGCAGGGTCTGGGTGTCCCGCCAGAACTGCCCTTCGGTACCGCCCGAGTTGACGTAGAGCTCGACGTGGTCGAGAGTCCAGCCCGGCTTCGGGTCGATCGGGTTGTCCCAGTCGATTTCGGTGGTCATGTGGCCGTACCCGCCTTCGGTGTGTTGAACGGTAAACGAACCTCAACAACGATCGACAACATCCCGGGACACGCTTTTATGCCGCCGCCGCACTAGTCGGCCGAGCGGGTCCAGCCCGTGGCCTCGATGCGGGCGGCGTCGGCCGGACGGTCCTCGGCGAACAGGAGGCGGGCCGGTTCCGCGACGCGTACGACGTCGACGTAGCTTCCCCGCCCCACGTAGCGGCCCTGCGAGGAGTGGCGGAAGCGGAGGCGGACCTCGCGGCCGGCCCAGCCGGCGAGCGGGGCCTCCAGGCGGTGCCAGATGCGGCCGGACCAGCCGGAGACGGAGCCGAGCGGCCACTGCTCCGCGGCGCCGCCGGTGGTGCGCACGGTGCTGAACGGCAGCGGCTGCCAGGTCTCCCCGTCGGGGGACGCCTCCAGGTGGAGTGCGCCCTCGCCGGGCACCGTGTCCCACCACACCGCGCAGCGCAGCCGGGCGGCGGGCCCGGCCGGGGTCAGCGGGGGCAGGGTGAGGGTGCCGCTGCCGCCGGGCTCCATGCCGGAGTACCAGGCGGGGCCGCCGTGCTTCGTACGGACCGGGACGGCCCGGGCGAAGCGGTTGCCGACGGCGACGCGGGGGGCGCTGCCGGCGCGCCAGGTCCGTACGGGGTGGACGGAGTTCCCGAGCAGGATCAGGAAGGAGTCGGTGGAGGGGTCCAGCACGAGCGAGGTGCCGGTGAAGCCGGTGTGGCCGGCGGAGTGCGGGGTGGCCATCGCGCCCATGTACCAGTGCTGGTAGAGCTCGAAGCCGAGGCCGTGGTCGTCGCCGGGGAACGCGGTGTTGTAGTCGGTGAAGAGCAGTTCCACGGAGGCGGGGCGCAGGATGCGCTTGCCGGCGTAGACGCCGCCGTCGAGGAGGGCGCGGGCGAGGACGGCCAGGTCCCAGGCGGTGCCGAAGACGCCGGCGTGGCCGGCGACCCCGCCGAGGGCGTAGGCGTTCTCGTCGTGGACCTCGCCCCAGACCAGTCCGCGGTCCAGGCCGGACCAGGGCGGTCGCTGTACCTCGGTGGCGGCGGTGACGCGGCGCCACGAGAGCGGTGGGTTGTAACGAGTGCGGTGCATCCCGAGCGGAGCGGTGATCTCGTCGTGGAGCAGGACATCCAAAGTGCGGCCGGTGATCCGTTCCAGGAGCAGCTGGAGCGCGATGAGGTTGAGGTCGGAGTACCGGTACACGGTCCCGGGAACCTCCTGAGGTTTCACCGACCACAGCAGCCTCAACCGGCCCTCGCGGGTGGGCTCCTGGTAGAAGGGCGCCCAGGAGCGCAGTCCCGAGGTGTGCGTGAGCAGCTGCCGGACCGTGACGGCCTCCTTGCCGCCTCCGACGAACTCCGGCAGGTAGCGGCACACCGGAGCCTCCAGCTCCAGCCGGCCCCGCTCCATCTGCTGCACCGCCAGCAGGGAGGTGAACAGCTTGGTCAGCGAGGCCAGGTCGAAGACCGTGTCCTCGGCCATCGCGATCCGCTCCGCCGACGGGAACTCCCGGACCCGGTCGGTCCGCCCGTCGTAGTCCGCGTACCGCACGGCTTCGCCCATGGCGCGGTGCAGGGCGACCGTCCGGCCCCGCCCGGCGAGGACCACGGCGCCCGCGTAGTAGGGGTGTTCGGGGGAGGGGCCGAGGAACCGCCGGGCCTCGTCCGCCACGCCCTCCAGGTGCTTCTCCAGCAGCCCGGCCCGGCGCGCGGACCCGTACCGCAGGCGCAGCCCCTGGAGCGCGCGCCGTTCGGCCGGGTTGCCCGCCGCCCCGGCGCTGCCGGGCAGCGCGGTGTGCAGCACGAGCACGCCGCCGAGCGCGAGCAGCCGCGCGCCGAGCCGCCGCCTGCTCAGCCCGCCGGTCGCCCGCGCGCCCGCACGCTGGTCAGCCCGCGCGTCCGTACTCGCGCCCGCGTCCGTACTCGGGCCCGTACTTGCGTCTGCGCTCGCACCCGGGTCCGCACCTTCGCCCTCGCCCGGGTCCGTACCCGCGCCCGCACCGGTACCCACCCTCGCGTCAGCGCCCGCACCCGCCGATCCTTCGGCCCCCGTACCTGCTTCCATCTCCGGCCCTCCTGTCCGAGTCGGCCCGCGGCGCCACTTCCCGGTGCTCCGCCCTGACGCCGTTCCTCACGTACCGGCGGGGCCGGCATGCGCCCGGGCGCCGGCATGCGCCCGGGCGTCGACTGCGCCGCACGTCAGTGGGTATCTGCCCGCCCGGGAGGCGGGCCCCGCACCGACCGGCCCGTAAAGAATCTGACACTGCATCAGAAAATCTCTTCCCTCGAATGCCGGGCTGCGGCATCCTGCCGCCCATGGAGACGGAGCTGAGCAAGAAACTGGGAGTCGAGCACGCCATCTTCGGCTTCACGCCCTTCCCGGCGGTCGCCGCTGCCATCACCCGCGCGGGCGGTTTCGGCGTACTGGGCGCGGTGCGCTACACCGCCCCCGACGACCTCAAGCGTGACCTCGACTGGATGCAGGAGCACACCGACGGCAAGCCCTACGGCCTCGACGTCGTCATGCCCGCCAAGAAGGCCGTCGACGGCATCAGCGAGGCCGACATCGAGGCGATGATCCCGGCCGCGCACCGCGAATTCGTCCGCGACACCCTCGCCAAGCACCACGTGCCCGAGCTCGCCGAGGGCGAGGCCTCCGGCTGGCGGATCACCGGCTGGATGGAGCAGGTCGCCCGCAACCAGCTCGACGTCGCCTTCGACTACCCCATCAAACTCCTGGCGAACGCCCTCGGTTCCCCGCCCGCCGACGTCATCGCGCGCGCCCACGACCACGGCGTCCTCGTCGCCGCCCTCGCCGGCAGCGCCAAGCACGCCCGCCGCCACGCCGAGGCGGGCATCGACATCGTCGTCGCCCAGGGCTACGAGGCCGGCGGCCACACCGGCGACATCGCCACCATGGTCCTGGTCCCCGAGATCGCCGAGGCCGTCGCCCCGCTCCCCGTCCTCGCTGCCGGCGGCATCGGCAGCGGCGAGCAGATCGCCGCCGGACTCGCCCTCGGAGCCCAGGGCGCCTGGCTCGGATCCCTCTGGCTCACCACCGCCGAGGCCGACCTCCACTCCCGCGCCCTCACCGAGAAGCTCCTCGCCGCCGGCTCCGGCGACACCGTCCGCTCCCGCGCCCTCACCGGCAAGCCCGCCCGCCAACTGCGCACCGAGTGGACCGACGCCTGGGACGACGCGGAGGGGCCCGGCGCCCTCCCCATGCCCCTGCAGGGCCTGCTCGTCGCCGAGGCCGTCTCCCGGATCCAGAAGTACGAGGTCCAGCCGCTGCTCGGCACGCCCGTCGGCCAGATCGTCGGCCGGATGAACACCGAACGCAGCGTCCAGGCCGTCTTCGACGACCTCACCAGCGGCTTCGAGCGAGCCATCGACCGCATCACCCGTATCGCCGGCCGGGCCTGAGAGGCGTGAACACGATGACCGAACGACCCAACGGATTCTGGGCGCAGGCCGCCGCCGACCCCGGGCGCACCGTCATGGTCACACCCGAGGGCGAGGAGTGGAGCGCGGGCCGCCTCCACGCCGACGTCAACCGCCTCGTCCACGGCCTGCGCGCCGCCGGACTGGAGCGGGGCGACGTCTTCGCCGTCGTCCTCCCCAACGGCGTCGAGTTCTTCACGGCCTACCTCGCCGCCGCGCAGGCGGGCTTCTACCTCGTCCCCGTCAACCACCACCTCGTCGGCCCAGAGATCGCCTGGATCGTCTCCGACTCCGGAGCCAAGGTCCTCATCGCCCACGAGCGGTTCGGCGACGCGGCCGCCGCCGCGGCCGACGAGGCCGGCCTGCCCGCGAGCCACCGCTACGCCGTCGGCGCCGTCGCGGGCTTCCGCGCGTACGGCGAACTCCTCGACGGGCAGCCCGGGACGCCCCCCGAGGGGCGCACCCTCGGCTGGGTCATGAACTACACCTCCGGCACCACCGGCCGGCCGCGCGGCATCCGCCGCCCGCTGCCCGGCAAGCTCCCGGAGGAGACGTACCTCGGCGGCTTCCTCGGCATCTTCGGCATCCGCCCCTTCGACGACAACGTCCACCTGGTCTGCTCGCCGCTGTACCACACGGCCGTCCTGCAGTTCGCGGGCGCCGCCCTGCACATCGGCCACCCGCTGGTGCTGATGGACAAGTGGACCCCGCAGGAGATGCTGCGCCTGATCGACCATCACGCGTGCACCCACACCCACATGGTGCCGACGCAGTTCCACCGGCTGCTCGCCCTCCCGCAGGAGACCAAGGACGCGTACGACGTCTCCTCCATGCGGCACGCCATCCACGGCGCCGCGCCCTGCCCCGACCACGTCAAGCGGGCGATGATCGACTGGTGGGGCGGCTGCGTGGAGGAGTACTACGCGGCGAGCGAGGGCGGCGGTGCCTTCGCGACGGCCGAGGACTGGCTGAAGAAGCCGGGAACCGTCGGCAAGGCCTGGCCGATCAGCGAGCTGGCCGTCTTCGACGACGACGGCACCCGGCTGCCGCCAGGTGAACTCGGCACCGTCTACATCAAGATGAACACCGGCGGCTTCAGCTACCACAAGGACGAGGGCAAGACGAAGAAGAACCGCATCGGCGACTTCTTCACCGTCGGCGACCTCGGACTGATGGACGAGGACGGGTACCTCTTCCTGCGCGACCGCAAGATCGACATGATCATCTCGGGTGGGGTCAACATCTACCCGGCCGAGATCGAGTCGGCCCTGCTCAGCCATCCGGCCGTCGCCGACGCCGCCGCCTTCGGCATCCCGCACCCCTCCTGGGGCGAGGAGGTCAAGGCGGTCATCGAGCCCGCGGAGGGCTTCGAGGCGGGTGACGCGCTCGCCGCGGAGATCCTCCACCACTGCGAGCGGCAGCTGGCCGGCTACAAGCGGCCCAAGACGGTGGACTTCATCGAGACGATGCCGCGCGATCCCAACGGCAAGCTGTACAAGCGCAGGCTCCGCGACCCGTACTGGGAGGGCCACGAGCGCGCCATGTGACGTACGGGCGGACGTACGGACGTACGGGGCATCGCCGCGGCGTCCCCGCCACGCCCGGGGGAATCGTGAGAAGCGCCACGTCAGAGCCACGGAAGCGCGCCGTATGCCGCACATACGGAACAGTTCTGGCAAGTTGGCTGATATGAGTACGGCAACGAGCAGATCACCCCTGACTGACTGGACCCTGGTGGTCCCCGTGGTGGCGCTCGCCGCGCTCGCCTTCAGCTGGGGACGCGATCTGCCCTCGTTCGCGGTCGGCCTGGTGGCCCTCTGTCTGGCGGGGGCGGTCCTGGCCGCCGTCCATCACGCCGAGGTCGTCGCGCACCGGGTCGGGGAACCCTTCGGCTCCCTCGTGCTCGCCGTCGCCGTCACCGTCATCGAAGTGGCCCTCATCGTCACTCTGATGGCCGACGGCGGCGACAAGACCTCCTCCCTGGCCCGCGACACCGTCTTCGCCGCCGTGATGATCACCTGCAACGGCATCGTGGGCCTGTCACTGCTCGTCGGGGCCCTGCGCAACCGCGTCGCCGTCTTCAACGCCGAGGGCTCCGGGGCGGCCCTCGCCACCGTCGCGACCCTCGCCGTACTCAGCCTGGTGCTGCCCACGTTCACCACGACGAAGCCCGGCCCCGAGTTCTCCACCGCCCAGCTCGCCTTCGCGGCGACCGCCTCGCTCGCCCTCTACGGGCTGTTCATCGCCGTGCAGACCGTGCGCCACCGGGACTACTTCCTGCCCGTGGACACCTCGCGGCGCCGCGAGGAGGCCGCCAGGGCCGCCGCTGCCGCCGCCGCGGGCGAGGAGGACGAACACGCCGCACCGCCCACCGCCCGGGCCGCACTCGTCAGCCTCGGACTGCTGCTCGTCGCGCTGGTGGCGGTCGTCGGCAACGCCAAGGCCGTCTCCCCGACCATCGAGCGGGGCGTCGCCAACGCGGGCCTGCCCAACGCCGTCGTCGGTGTGATCATCGCCCTGCTCGTGCTGGCCCCCGAGACCCTCGCCGCCGTCCGGGCCGCCCGCCGCGACCGCGTCCAGACCAGCCTCAACCTGGCCTACGGCTCCGCCATCGCGAGCATCGGCCTGACCATTCCGGCCATCGCGCTGGCCTCGGTCTGGCTCTCCGGCCCGCTGCTCCTCGGTCTCGGCCCGATCCACATGGTGCTGCTCGCCCTGACCGTGGTCGTCAGCGCCCTCACCATCGTCCCGGGCCGCGCCACGCTGCTCCAGGGCGGCGTGCACATCGTCCTGCTGGCCGCGTACCTCTTCCTGGCGGTGAGCCCCTGAGAGGCACGGGGCCTCCGAGGCCCCGGGCCCCCGCCGCGGCTCATGGCGGGGGCCCGGGGGACCGGGTCAGCGCCGCTCGCGCGGCCAGACCACCTTCAGCTGCGGCGAGGTGAGGATGTCCCGCTCGCAGAACCGCGCCGTGACCCAGCGCTCCTGCGAGAACAGCCGGGTCTGGTCGGCGTAGTGGGGCGAGTTCGGGTTCGAGGACTGGCTGTACGTCAGCAGCGTGCGCGCCACCGGACAGCGGCCGCCGTCCCAGCCGACCGCCTGGACGTGGCTGGAGCCGTGCACGACCTCCGGGTAGCCGCCGGCCGCCGCGTTCCACGGCGCCTCGATCTTGTTCCAGACGCCCAGCGCCTCCGTCCCGCCGCCCACCGGCAGCCGCTGCCCGCCGCGCACCACGAACTGGTGCTCGCCGAGCGGGGCGTCCAGCGCGATCCCGGCCGCCCTGAGTTCCAGGACCGCGTCCGCGAGGGCCCGGCCGATACCCGGGGCCGCCTGGTTGAGCGTACGGGGAGTGCGTACCGGATCGGCCGCCGAGAACGGCACCAGCCACAGGTCCTTGGCCGCCGTGCCGGAGGTCAGCCTGCGCCAGAACCGGTCGAAGAGCAGCGCGCCGCGGCTGGCGCTGTCCGTCGTACGGTCCCAGCCCGCCAGCACTCCGCAGGCCGCGGAGACGTCCACCGTGCTCGCGTCGCTCGCCGTCGCCGTGCCGCCCGGCAGGGCCGCACAGGCCCGGGCCGCGTCGGCCGCCGCCAGGTCACCGGCCGGGGCGCGGTTCGCGAACTGCTGCTTCTGCAGGTCCGCCACGGTCAGCCGGCCCTTCGCGGCCATCGCCGACACGTCTTCGAGCGCTCCCCTGGTCCGCAGCGAGCGCGGGGCGCCGGCATTGCCCCAGATCCGCTCGTAGCCCGTCAGCGGCCGGTCGGCATTGGCCAGCCAGGCACTGTCGTTGGAGTTCTCGGCGTACGGGGCGTCCCGCAGGGTCGGAGCCTTCCCCGGGCCGAACACGCCCGGCTGTACGGCATCCGGGTCCGAGCCCGGCGCGCAGTCCCCGCGCGAACCGTCGAGGACCGCGAGTCCCGAGGACGGGTACGTCGCCCTGCCGACCGGGGTCGAGCAGCGGGCGACGAGCTCGTCGGTGATCCGGGGGAGCACCTGGGACTGGGTGAAGAGGGTGCCGCCGGCCGAGTCCGCGGCGACCGTGTTGACCCAGGGCAGCCCCTGCGTGCGCTTGAGGGCGTCCTGGATCCCCGCGACCGACCGGGCCTTGCCCATGGCGAGCGCGGTGTCGGAGCCGCGCAGGTTCAGCGCGTTGGGGTCGTTCAGCGCGTACGCCGTGTTCGCCGTCCAGGGCAGCGGCAGGCTCGGACCGAGGCCCGTGATGACGGGCCCGAAGCGGGTCCACCACTGGCTGCGGATGACGGGGGCGCCGCCCGCCACCTGGACGCTGACCTTCCGTTCGGTCATCCGTTCGGCCTTGCCGTCCACCAGGTAGGCCGTCGGATCGGCCGGGTCGAGGGTCAGCTGGTGCAGGTTGACGGGGGTGCCGGTGGCGACCGTGTGGCTCCAGGCGACCTTGTCGTTGAAGCCGATGTTGACCACGGTCGTGCCCAGCAGGGAGCCGCCCGAGACGTTCAGCTCGCCTGGGATGGTCTGCTGGGACTGCCAGAACCGGCGCCCGCCCTGCCAGGGGTAGTGCGGGTTGCCGAGCAGCAGCCCGCTGCCGCTCGCGGTCGTGGAGCCGCCGAAGGCGACCGCGTTGGACCCCATGTCGTAGCGGGTGGTGTCGAAGAACTCCCTGGCCGCCTCGGCCGCCGCGGCGGGGTCGACGTCCTTGCCGCCCGGGGCGAGGGCCGCCGTGCCGGGCGGCTGCGCCGCGGTGATGCCGTCGATGCCGCGGCCCTGGCCGCCGAGCACCGAGACGGCGAACCCGCGGGCCGCCACGTCGGTGGCGGTGACCGGACGGACCCACTTGGCGCCCTTGCAGGCCGGGTCGGTGATCTTGTTCTGGGCGAGCCAGGCGTTGTAGCCGGCGGCCCAGCCGCGCATCAGCTCCTTGAGGTCCCCGCTCGGGCCGGCCGGTGCGGGCGTGGCGAGGAGGCTCTCGACGGCTCCGGACTCGCGGACGCCCTTGAAGTACAGGTCGCTGGAGAGGTTCCGGGCGGCGGAGGAGAGCGAACCGTCGGGCGCCGCGTCGGGCCCGAACCAGCGTGAGCGCTCCCCGGAGACGGTCACGAACCCGTCGGCGAGCACGCAGACCTGATCGGCGGCCTGGGCCCAGCCGGTGCCGAAGCCGAGCCGGGCGTAGTCCCGGGCCAGGATGTGGGGGATGCCGTTCTCGGTGTAGCGGATGACGGCGGACAGTCCGCCGCCGGACGGGCCGCGGTCCCCGTCTGAAGCGGCCTCGGCCTGGGGTATCGCCGCGGTGGCGGCGAGCAGCACGGCCCCGGTGAGGGCGGCGCGACGGAGGGCCGGGCGGGTGCGGAAATGCAACGTGCCTCCCAAGTGGCCTGCGGGCAGGGCTGGTTGCCCGTGAGGCAGGCGGTTCGACCATGCCCCCACACTCACGCAGGCCATCGGAGGATCTGTCAACATCCCGTTAGGTATCCACGGCATCCGGTCGGCCGGCCGCCTGCCCACGCTGCCCATCTGCACCACGGCGCGGGTGAGGGCGGCCGGATCGTCAGCAGGGCAGGGCAGGGCAGGGCAGGGCACGGCAGGGCGGCGCGCCGCCGCGGCTACGGCGTCGGCGTCCGCCCGAAGCCGGACGAGGCGCCGGCGGTCAGCCGGCCCGGCCCGGGCCGGTCGACCCGGCCCGGATCACGAGAGCCGGCCTTCGGCGGGCAGGAGGCCGTCCCGGTGGAGGCGGCGCAGGGTGAGGTGCTCGTGCACCAGACGGCCGACCAGCGCCCCGCCGTAGACCACGAAGCCGACTCCGACCAGCCAGGACTGGACGACCAGGAGAGTGCCGAAGGGGCCGTAGGTCACCGCGTTGGAGGCGATCAGCGGGGAGAACACCAGCTGCGAGAAGATCCGCAGGCCCAGGAGGCCGAGGCTCGTCGCCGCCGCCCCCGGGAGCAGGGCGCGCCAGCGTACCCGGCCGCCGAGGAGCAGGCGCTGGGAGCCCCAGAAGAACAGGCACGTGCCGATGATGTCGCCGGTGGTGCCGAGGACCGTGCCGATCGCATCGTTCGAGGGGGCGGGGATGACGACGAGCAGCGCGAGGTAGCAGACGAGCAGGGCGAGCCAGACGACGTGGCGCCACATGGTGTGCCAGCGGGCCGTCGGGAGGTCCCAGACCTTCTCGTACCCCGTCTGCACCGCGGAACCGAAGGTCAGGCCGAAGACGGCCAGCGCGGCCAGTCCGAAGGCCGTGGTCCGTTCGAGCGCGAGATCGGCGGCGCCGAACAGCATCTCGACGCGCTCCCGGGAGGCCTGCGTCACCCCGAGCGCCTGGCCGAGCCACCGGCCGAAGCCGGAACCGCTGCCGGGCGCGGCGGCCGCCACGACCACGAGCAGGGGCACCAGGGTGAGGAAGCCGAGGGCCGCGAAGCCCATCGCCCGGTGCATCAGTTCCATCTCCCGGCCACGGCTCCAGGCCAGCCCGGCCGGGGAGGCCTGGAGCCGGTCGTGGGCGCGCCGGAAGATCGAGGTCACGCCACATCACCTACCCGGACGCGCCCGCCGGCTCCCGGGAGGCACCCCGAAGTGGGCCCGAAGGGGTGGTTTCAGCTCGTCCGGAGGTCAACCAGCCGCTTGATCTTGCCCACCGAGCGCTCCAGCGTCTCCGGGTCCACCACCTCCACCCGGACGGACACCCCGATCCCCTCCTTGACGGCCCGGACCACGGCTGCCGCCGCGGTCTCCCGCCGGGCCGCCTTGCACTCCCGGCGCGCCTCCACCCGGACCGTCAGGGCGTCCATCCGGCCTTCCCTGGTCAGCCGCAGCTGGAAGTGGGGGGCAAGCCCGGGGGTCCGCAGGAGCACTTCCTCGATCTGGGTGGGGTAGACGTTCACCCCTCGCAGGATGATCATGTCGTCGCTACGGCCGGTGATCTTCTCCATCCGGCGGAAGGCCGGCCGGGCAGTACCGGGCAGCAGCCGGGTCAGGTCCCGGGTGCGGTAGCGGATGACGGGCATGGCCTCCTTGGTCAGCGAGGTGAACACCAGCTCCCCGGGCTCGCCCTCCGGCAGCACCGCGCCGGTCAGCGGGTCCACCACCTCGGGCAGGAAATGGTCCTCCCAGATGTGCAGCCCGTCCTTGGTCGCGGCGAATTCCTGCGCCACGCCGGGTCCGATGACCTCGGACAGGCCGTATATGTCCACCGCGTCGATGCCGAGCCGCTCCTCGATCTCCCGGCGCATCTCCTCGGTCCACGGCTCCGCGCCGAAGATCCCCGTGCGCAGCGAGGTGGAACGGGGGTCGATGCCCTGGCGCTCCATCTCGTCCAGCAGGGTCAGCATGTAGGAGGGGGTCACCATGATCACCTCCGGCCGGAAGTCCTGGATCAGCCGGACCTGGCGGTCGGTCATCCCGCCCGAGGCGGGCACGACCGTGCAGCCGAGGCGCTCCGCGCCGTAGTGCGCGCCCAGGCCGCCGGTGAACAGGCCGTACCCGTAGGCGATGTGTACGATCTGGCCGGGTCTGCCGCCGGCCGCGCGGATCGACCGGGCGACGACATCGGCCCACATGGCCAGGTCGGCCTCGGAGTACCCGACGACGGTGGGTCTGCCGGTGGTGCCGCTGGAGGCGTGGATCCGGCGCACCTCGGAGCGGGGGACGGCGAACATCCCGAAGGGGTACTGGTCGCGCAGGTCGGCCTTGGTCGTGAAGGGGAACAGGGCGAGATCGGCGAGGGAGCGGCAGTCGTCGGGATGCAGGCCGGCCTTGTCGAACGCCTGCCGGTAGAAGGGCACCCGGTCGTACGCGCGGTGCAGGGTGGCGCGCAGCCGCGTCAGCTGGAGCGCCGCGAGCTCGTCGGCGCTCAGCCGCTCGCCCTCGTCGTGGAGATCCGCGTAGCCCGTCATGCCGTCACCTCACCATGAGCAACCCGACCGATCATTCGGTAGATTGCCCCACCCCGGCGGCTAAATCAATGACTCGAACGAGTGATCGCCTGATGTGCTGGCCCGATGCCGATCTTCGGCGCACCCGACGGGACCGAACTCGCCTACCGCGTCCTCGGGGAGGGCGAGCCGCCGCTCTGCGTCCCGGGCGGTGCCATGCGCGCCGGTCCGAACCCCGGCGCGGGCCGACCCTGCGGACGGACGCACACAGCAGCCGCGGCCGGAGGCACCTCCGGCCGCGGCTGCTCCTGTCCGTCGGCGTCAGTGGCCCGCGTCCGCGTCCGCGTCGGCCTCCGCCGCCACGTCCTTCGCCCAGCGGTAGTCCGCCTTGCCGCTCGGGGAGCGCTGGATGGCGGGGGTGATGACCAGCTGACGCGGGATCTTGTAGCCCGCGAGCTTGGTACGGCAGTGGGTCTGGATCTCGTCCAGGGTCGGTTCCGGGGCGCCCGCGCGGATCTGGACCACCGCGGCCACGTGATTGCCCCAGGTGGCGTCGGGCACACCGGCGACCAGGGCGTCGTACACGTCCGGGTGGGACTTCAGCGCCTGCTCGACCTCCTCCGGATAGACCTTCTCGCCGCCCGTGTTGATGCACTGCGATCCGCGCCCCAGCACCGTCACGATGCCCTGTTCGTCGACGGTGGCCATGTCGCCGAGCAGGACCCAGCGCTCCGTGCCCTTCTGGAAGAAGGTCTCGGCGGTCTTGGCCGGGTCGTTGTAGTAGCCGAGCGGGACGTGGCCGCGCTGCGCGAGCCGTCCCGGTTCGCCCACCGGCACCGGCTCGTGCGTCACCGGGTCGACCACCTGCGTACGGTCGTTGACCTCCAGCCGGAAGCCCTTCTCCGGCCCGGAATCGTTGGTCGCCCTGCCGTTGGACCCGGATTCGGAGGATCCGAAGTTGTTCAGGAGCATCACGTTCGGCACGAGCCGCTGGAACTCGGCCCGCACCGTCTCCGACATGATCGCCCCGGACGAGGAGACGCTGAACAGGGACGACAGGTCCGTCCCCTTGAGCGGGCCGTTCAGGGCGTCGATGAGCGGGCGCAGCATCGCGTCGCCGACCAGCGACACGCTGGAGACCTTCTCCTTCTCGATCGTGCGGAGCACCTCTTCGGGCGCGTACTTGCGGTGGATGACCACGCGCTGCCCGTAGTTGAAGGCGATGAACGAGGTCAGCGTGGACGTGCCGTGCATCAGCGGGGGAGCGGGGAAGAAGGTGAGCCCGGCGCCGCGCGCGGCGACCCGCTCCGCCAGCTCCTCGGGCCGTTTCACCGGCTCGCCCGACGGTTCGCCGCCGAAGAGCCCCGCGAAGAAGAGGTCCTCGGCGCGCCACATCACGCCCTTGGGCATGCCGGTGGTGCCGCCGGTGTAGATGATGAACAGATCGTCGGGAGACCGGGGCGGGAAGCCCCGCTCCGGAGATCCGGACGCCTCCGCGTCCGTGTACGCGACCGGCGCGATCGACGGCTCCGGGGCGCCCTCGGGGGCGGCCCCGACCCGGATCAGGTGCCGCAGCCGGCTCGTCTGGGGCAGCGCGGCGGCCACCCGCTCCGTGAACTCCCCCTCGAAGACCAGCGCCGCGAGGTCGGCGTCGTTGTAGAGGTAGACCAGCTCCTCCTCCACGTACCGGTAGTTCACGTTCACCGGCACCAGGCGGGCCTTCAGGCAGGCCAGCACCGTCTGCAGGTACTCGACGCCGTTGTAGAGGTGCAGGCCCAGGTGCTCGCCGGCCTTCAGGCCGCTGTCCAGCAGGTGGTGCGCGATGCGGTTCGCCGCCGCGTCCAGCTCCGCGTAGGTGAGCCGGCTCTCGGCGCCCGTCCCGGGGTGGTCCACGTACACGAGGGCCTCACGGTCCGGAACCACGTCCACGACCGACTCGAACAGGTCGGCAAGGTTGTACTCCACCGGTCCTCCTGACCCTGGAAGCTCCCATGGCTGGGCCCATGGCTGGTCTGCTCGGCGGTCATTAGAGCGCCGCCGATCCCAAGTGGGAAGGGCTCCGTCCAATAAATCTGACTGGGTGTCAGAAAGCTATTGAACTGCACCCGCACCTACTGCAACCTGTTCTAGGTCTTGAGACGGGAGGACGGCAATGGGTGGGACGGAACACCTGACCGTGGAACGCCACGGCGCCACGCTGGTGCTGACCATGAACAGGCCCGAGGCGAAGAACGCGCTCTCGCTGCCGCTGCTGGTGGGTCTGTACGACGGATGGCTGGAGGCGGACGCCGACGACGCGATCCGCTCGGTGATCCTGACCGGCGCGGGCGGGGACTTCTGCGCCGGAATGGACCTGAAGGCGCTGGCCGGCAAGGGCATGGCGGGCGACCAGTACCGGGACCGGCTCAAGGCCGACCCCGACCTGCACTGGAAGGCCATGCTCCGCCACCACCGGCCGCGCAAGCCGGTGATCGCGGCGGTCGAGGGCTACTGCGTGGCCGGCGGGACGGAGATCCTCCAGGGCACGGACATCCGGGTGGCGGGGGAGGGAGCCACCTTCGGGCTGTTCGAGGTCAAGCGGGGCCTGTTCCCCATCGGCGGCTCCACGGTGCGCCTCCCGCGGCAGATCCCGCGCACGCACGCGCTGGAGATGCTGCTGACCGGGCGCCCGTACTCGGCCGAGGAGGCGGCGCGGATCGGCCTCGTGGGGCGGGTGGTGCCCAAGGGCACCGCCCTGGAGGCCGCGCTGGAGATCGCCGAGCAGATCAACGCGTGCGGGCCGCTGGCCGTGGAGGCCGTCAAGGCCTCGGTGTACGAGGCCGCGGAGCTGACGGAGACCGAGGGGCTGGCGGCGGAACTGCTGCGGGGCTGGCCGGTCTTCGACACGGCCGACGCCAAGGAAGGCGCGCGCGCCTTCGCGGAGAAGCGGCCCCCGCTGTACCGCCGGGAGTAGCCGCCGCCGTCGCTCCGCCGGTGCTCCGCCGTGAGCCCCACCGCCCCGAACGCCGGCGGGGCCGAACCTCGGGGCTCCGCCCCGGACCCAGCGCCTCGAACGCCGGCGGGGCTGGATTTTCGGCTGATCCCGCCTTCCGGGCCAGCGCCTCGAACCTCGGCGGGGCTGGATTTCGGCTGAGCCCGCCTTCCGCGCCTCGCACACCCGCCCGTTCCCGGAACCGAATGCATCGGAGAGCCACCATGACAGCCGCCTCCCCACCGGAGCTGCTCCGCGCGCCCCTCGTCGTGGAGTTTCCCTTCACCCGGTCGCTCGGACCGGTCCAGTCCGCCTTCCTCACCGGCCTGCGCGAAGGCGTCGTACTCGGCGTGAGGACCAGCGACGGCAAGGTGATGGTGCCTCCCGTCGAGTACGACCCCGTCACCGCCGAGGAGATCCGAGAGCTCGTCGAGGTCGCAGCCGCCGGCACCGTCACCACCTGGGCCTGGAACGACACCCCGCGCCCCAACCAGCCCCTCGCCGGGCCCTTCGCCTGGGTCCTCGTCCGCCTCGACGGCGCCGACACCGCGATCCTGCACGCCCTCGACGCCCCCGGCCCCGACGCCGTGCGCACCGGCATGCGCGTACGGATCCGCTGGGCCGCCGACCGCACCGGCGCGATCACCGACATCGCCTGCTTCGAGCCGCACGAGGAACCGGCCGCCGCCGGGCCGGCCCCGCACGACGGCGCCTTCGCCGACCCCGTCACCGGCATCGTCGCCGAGGCCCGCCTCGACTACACGTACAGCCCCGGCCGCGCCCAGACCGCGTACATCAACGCCCTCTCCGAGCAGAAGACCGTCGGCGAGCGCTGCCCCACCTGCCGCAAGGTGTACGTCCCCCCGCGCGGCGCGTGCCCCACCTGCGGGGTCGCCACCACCGACCAGGTCGAGGTCGGCCCGGCCGGCACCGTCACCACCTTCTGCATCGTCAACATCAAGGCCCGCAACCTCGACATCGAGGTGCCGTACGTCTACGCCCACATCGCCCTCGACGGCGCCGGCCTCGCCCTCCACGGCCGGATCGGCGGCATCCCGTACGACCAGGTCCGCATGGGCCTGCGCGTCGAGCCCGTGTGGAGCGAAGGCGGCCGCTACCCCGACCACTACCGCCCCACCGGCGAACCGGACGCGGACTACGACGCGTACAAGGAGCTCATCTGATGCCCAGGACGAGCAGGCACGCACGCGAGGTGGCCGTCGTCGCGTTCGCGCAGAGCGACCACCTGCGCCGCACCGACGAGCTCAGCGAAGTCGAGATGGTCATGCCGGTCCTGCACCAGGTGCTGGCGCAGACCGGCCTGAAGGCCACGGAGATCGGCTTCACCTGCTCCGGCTCCAGCGACTACCTGGCCGGCCGGGCCTTCTCCTTCACCATGACCCTCGACGGGGTCGGCGCCTGGCCGCCCATCTCCGAGTCCCACGTCGAGATGGACGGCGCCTGGGCCCTCTACGAGGCCTGGGTCAAGATCCAGACCGGCGAGGCCGACACCGCGCTCGTCTACTCCTACGGGAAGTCCTCCCCGGGCTCCGTACGGGACGTCCTGACCCGGCAGCTCGACCCCTACTACGTGGCTCCGCTGTGGCCCGACTCGGTCGCCCTGGCCGCCCTCCAGGCGCAGGCGCTCATCGACGCGGGGGAGACCGACGAGCCCGCCCTGGCCGCCATCGGCGCGCGCAGCCGGGCCGCCGCCGCGGCCAACGCGCACGCCCAGCTCAGCGGGGAGGTCCCGCAGGGCGGCTACCAGGTCCGGCCGCTGCGCACCGGCGACTGCCCGCCCGTCGGCGACGGCGTGGCCGCCGTGATCCTCGCCGCCGGTGACGTGGCGCGGCGGCTGTGCGAGCGGCCCGCCTGGATCACCGGGATCGACCACCGCATCGAGGCGCACAGCCTGGGCCTGCGCGACCTCACCGACTCCCCGTCCACCCGGCTCGCCGCCGAGCAGGCCGGGGTGTTCGAAGAGACCGGGCGGCCCATCGACACGGCCGAACTGCACGCGCCGTTCTCCTCCCAGGAGGTCGTGCTCCGCAAGGCCCTCGGGCTCGGAGACGGCGTGAGCGTCAACCCCTCCGGCGGGGCCCTCGCCGCCAATCCGGTCATGGCCGCCGGCCTGATCCGGATCGGCGAGGCGGCCGCCCGGATCCACCGCGGCGAGTCCGACCGGGCCGTCGCGCACGCCACCTCCGGCCCCTGCCTCCAGCAGAACCTGGTCGCCGTCCTGGAAGGGGACCCCGCATGAGCACGTCGGGCAAGGAGCCGGTCGCGATCGTCGGGATCGGCCAGACCAAGCACGTCGCCGCCCGCCACGACGTCTCCATCGCCGGACTGGTCCGCGAGGCCGCGGCGCGCGCCCTCGCGGACGCCGAGCTGACCTGGGCGGACATCGACGCGGTCGTCATCGGGAAGGCCCCCGACTTCTTCGAGGGCGTGATGATGCCGGAGCTGTACCTGGCGGACGCGCTCGGGGCGGTCGGCAAGCCCATGCTCCGCGTCCACACGGCCGGTTCGGTGGGCGGCTCCACCGCGCTGGTCGCCTCCAACCTGGTCGCGGCGCGCGTCCACCGCACGGTCCTCACCCTCGCCTTCGAGAAGCAGTCCGAGTCCAACGCCATGTGGGGCCTGTCCCTGCCCGTCCCCTTCCAGCAGCCGCTGCTGGCGGGCGCGGGCGGCTTCTTCGCCCCGCACGTGCGCGCGTACATGCGGCGCACCGGCGCGCCCGACGCGGTCGGCTCGCTCGTGGCCTACAAGGACCGCCGCAACGCGCTGAAGAACCCGTACGCGCACCTGCACGAGCACGACATCACCTTGGAGAAGGTCCAGGCCTCGCCGATGCTGTGGGACCCGATCAGGTACTCCGAGACCTGTCCGTCCTCCGACGGCGCGTGCGCGATGATCCTCACCGACCGGGCGGGCGCGGCCCGTTCGCCGCGGCCGCCGGCCTGGGTGCACGGCGGGGCGATGCGCAGCGAGCCGACGCTGTTCGCGGGCAAGGACTTCGTGTCCCCGCAGGCCGGAAAGGACTGCGCGGCCGACGTCTACCGGCAGGCGGGCATCACCGATCCGCGCCGGGAGATCGACGCGGTCGAGATGTACGTCCCGTTCTCCTGGTACGAGCCGATGTGGCTGGAGAACCTCGGCTTCGCGGCGGAGGGCGAGGGCTGGAAGCTCACCGAGGCCGGGGTCACCGAACTCGACGGGGACCTCCCCGTGAACCCCTCGGGAGGCGTCCTGTCCACCAACCCGATCGGCGCCTCCGGCATGATCCGCTTCGCGGAGGCGGCGCTCCAGGTCCGGGGCCAGGCGGGCGAGCACCAGGTCCCGGACGCCCGCCGGGCGATGGGACACGCGTACGGCGGAGGCGCGCAGTTCTTCGCCATGTGGCTCGTGGGCGCCCAGGAGCCGACCACCTGAGGGCGGGCGGGCCCGTGCGCAAGGGTGCCGGATCGACCACAAGTGACTCACCGTGGCCTGTGCGGCACCCCCCGCGATGGTTAATCTTGCCCGGGGACGACGTACCGGGAGGAGCACGCACGTGGCCGAGAGCACGACTTCGCAGGCCCTGGCCGGCTGGGGCAAGCCGGACCTCGATCTCAGCGGGGCGGACTGGCAGTCCAGCAGCCGGGGCGGGGGCGACGTACAGATCGCCTTCGTCGAGGGGTTCATCGCGATGCGCAACAGCGAACGCCCCGAAAGCCCTTCGCTGATCTTCGCGCCGGACGAGTGGCGCAAGTTCGTCCTGAGCGCGCGGGGCGGGGAGTTCGACCTGACGTAGCCGTACGCGCGGCGCCACCGGGGCACGGAGCCGCCGCCCCGGTGGGCCGACCGCGCAATCCCCTTGTCCCGGGCCGGGCGCCCGGGCAGGATGGGCCCATGACGATCATCCGCCGAAAGGGCGATGCCGCGTAGACGGCCCGGCGCGCTGCGCGCCGAACGAGGAACGTACGAGGACCGGCGGCCACCCGCCTGGGCGTGGGGCCAGCCGCTCGTGGACCGGCTGTCGCCCGCCGCCGCCGCGGAGGTCTACTGGGCCCTGGCCGGCCGGGCCGACGAGGTCGCCGAACTGCTGACGAGGTACCGGGCCTTCCTGCGCCGTCCCGGCGTCCGACTGCTCCTGGTCCCCTCCCCGTGTCCGGGGTGCCCGGGCTGCTGTCGCGAGGACGTCGCGGTCGTACGGGACGAACTGGCCGAACTCCACCGCGCCTTGCCGCCCGCCGCCCGGACCGAGCTGGGCCGCGTACTGCAGGGCCTGGACACGGAATTCCTCCGACGCACCGTCGAGGACCCGGATCCGCCCGCCGACCGCTGGACCGACTGGCTCGGCCGCCCGCTCTCCTGGTGGCACCGCCGGATCTACGAGGACGACTGTGTGGGGTGTCCGAGCCGGGCGCCACCGGGGGCGCGGAAACGGTCAAATCGGGACGATGGGTAGAGTGGCCGCATGAGTGGAGAGAGCGACCTGCGGAAACTGCTGAGCGGCATGCGCCCCGAACTGAACGACGGGCTGTACGTGTTCTGCACCGTCCCCGGCACCGCCGTGCCCGCCGGACTCGACGGGATCACCTCCGTCGCGACCGTCCTGGAACCCGAGGGGCTCACCCTCGTCCTGCGCCAGGAGGACGCCGACGCCGCCGGGCTCGCGTACGAGTACACCGCCGGCTGGATCACCCTGCGGATCCACTCCGCCCTGGACGCCGTCGGCCTCACCGCCGCCTTCGCCACCGAACTCGGCGCACACGGGCTGAGCTGCAACGTCATCGCCGGCTACCACCACGACCACCTGTTCGTCGCCGCCGACCGGGCCGCGGAGGCCGTGGCCGTCCTGGAAGCCCTCGCGGCCCGCTCCGGGCAGGGCTGACCCGGCGCCCGCGCGGCTCCCCGTACCGGCGCCGCGCCACCCGCGAAAAGAAGATCGGATTCTTTCCCCACAGCGGGCTCCGGGGCACGGTGCGCGGGCGTACGCTGATCCCCCGAACAGGTCTGGGGGGTACCAGCCATGACGGAACGCCGGACCCGCATACGGCGCACGATGTTCGAACGCGAGACGGAACTCGCCACCGTCGACGAGGCCCTGGAGCAGCTCACCGGACCCGGGCCCGACGCCGACGGAGCCCTGCTGGCCTTCTCCGGGCCGGCCGGACTCGGCAAGACCACCCTCCTCGCCGAAGTCCGCCGCCGCTCCCACGCCAAGGCCTGCACCGTCCTCGCCGCCCGAGGCGGCGAACAGGAGCAGAGCCAGCCCTTCCACGTCGCCCGCCAGCTCATCCAGCCACAACTGGCCGGCACCTCCGAAGAGGAACTGCGCGCCGCACTCGGCAGCTGGTACGCCATCGTCGGCCCCGCCCTCGGCCTGTGCGCACCCGAGCAGGGCGCCCCGCCCGACCCCCAGGGCCTGCGCGACGGACTCGACTGGGTCCTCACCCACCTCATCGTGCAGCGCGCCCCCGTCACCCTCGTCCTCGACGACGCCCACTGGGCCGACCCCGAATCTCTCGGCTGGCTCGCCGCCTTCGCCCCGCGCGCCGAACACCTGCCGCTGCTCCTCGTCGTCGCGTACCGCCCCGACGAACTGCCCGCGCACGCCGAGGCCTTCCGTACGCTGCCCGGCCGCGCGGGACACCGGCCGCTGACCCTGGCCCCGCTCACCGAGGACGCCGTCTCCACCCTGGTCCGCGAAGCCGTCGGCGAACACGCCGACGACGCCTTCTGCCGTGAGGCCTGGGCCGTCACCACCGGCAACCCCTTCGAGGCCGTCGAGCTCACCGCGAAGGTACGGGACAAGGGGCTGGAGCCCGTGGAAGCCAGCGCCCCGCTGCTGCGCGACCTCGTCGCCGCCCAGCGCGGCAGCGGGCTCGTCGCCCGCCTGCACAGCCTCGGCCCCTCCACCGTCCGCTTCGCCTGGGCCTGCGCCGTCCTCGGCACCGCCATCCCGCAGGACCTCGCCGCCCGCGTCGCCGGACTCGGCGCCGAGGAAGCCGTCGACGCCACCGCACGGCTGCGCGACGCCCGCATCCTGTCCGGGGCCGGGGCCGCCTCTGGACCGGCGGCCGGGTCCGGGTCCGGTGAACGCGACGACAACGCCACCGGGCTGGAGTTCGTCCACCCCCTCATTGCCACCGCCATCTACCGGGCCATCCCCGACGCCCTGCGCGTCGCCCTGCACGGCAAGGCCGCCGCGGCCGTCGTCGACGCCGGACTCGGCCCCTCCGCGGCCGCCCGGCACCTATTGGAGACCCACCCCGAAAGCGACCCGTGGGTGGTGCGCACCCTGCGCGAGGCCGCCGGGGAGAACCTCCGCGCCGGCGCCCCCGAAGCCGCCCGCCGCCAGCTCGCCCGCGCCCTGCGCGAACCCCCGGACTTCGACGAACGCGCGGCCGTGCTGTACGAGCTCGGCTGCGCCTCGCTGCTCACCGAGCCCGCCAACACCGTGAACCACCTGCGGGCCGCGCTCGCCGAACCCTCCGACGACCCCGCCCTGCGCCAGGGCATCGTGATCCGCCTCGCGCAAGTGCTCGCGCACAGCGACCGCCTCGCCGACGCCTCCGAAGCCCTCGCCCGGGAGATCCCCCACACCCAGGACGTACGCGCCCGGCTGCGGCTCCAGTCCGAGCAGTTCATGTGGGACGCCTTCAACGCCGCCGAGCCCGACTCCCCGGCCCGCTCGCGGCGCCTGGCCCGGCTCGCCGACCGGCTCACCGGGCGCGATCTCACCGAGCGGTACGTCATCGGGCTCCGCGCCTGGGACGCCTGCCTGCGCGGGGAGCCGGTGGACGTGGTCCTGCACCACGCGAGCCGGGCGCTCAGCACCGGCTTCAGCTGGGCGTACGAGGACCGGGGCTTCGAAGTCCCGGTGCTCGCAGCGATGGTGCACATGTACGCCGACCGGCCGGGCCGCGCCGAGGAGCTGTTCGAGGCGGGCACCGCCGAGTTCGAGCGCCAGGGCTGGCACGGGGCGCACCTGTCCTTCGCGTACAGCCTGCGCGCGTACATCCGCTACCGGCGCGGGCGGCTGGCGGAGGCCGAGGAGCTGGCGCGGGCCGGGCTGCGGCTGGCCGAGCGCGTCGGCCGGCGCACGCCCGTGCACTGGTACGCCATCGCGATCCTGGTCACCACCCTGCTGGCGCGGGGCCGGGTGGACGAGGCGTGGGAACTGGCGCGGGAGCACGAGTACGGGGAACCCTTCCCGGCCGCGGTCGTCTTCCCCGACTCCCAGACGGTGTACGCCGAACTGCTCCTGGCGCGCGGCCAGGTGAAGGCCGCGGTCGCCGAACTTGAGGCGGTGGAGCGGCGGTTGACGCCCCGCGGGATCCAGAACCCGTCCTGGTGCCCGTGGCAGCTGCACCTGGCGCGGGCGGTGGCGTCCGAGGACCCGGCGCGGGCCCGGGCCCTGGCCGCCGACGCGGTCCGGCGGGCCCGGGCCTTCGGCGCCCCGTCGGGCATCGGCCAGGCGCTGCGGGTCGCGGCGGAGGTCGCGCCGCCGCAGGAGCGGGTTGCGCTCCTGACGGAGGCGGTGTCCCTGCTGGCCGCGTCACCCGCGGGGTACGAGCTGGCGGTCGCCCTGAACGCGCTGGGCACGGAACTGGGCGACCAGGACCTGCTGACCTGGGCGATGGTGGCGGCCCGCGAATGCGGGGCGGACGCTCTGGCGGCCTCCCTGCTCACGCGCGTCAACTCGATCGTGTGCGGGCTCACCTGGCAGGACGGCCTCACGGAAGAGGAGGTCCTGCTGGCACGGCGGACGGTCGACGGCGATCCGACGGTGCCCGCCGAGGACCTCTCCTGGATCTACCGCAAACTCGGCACAGACCGGCCCGGGCTGCGCGACGCGCTGGAGGCGTTCGCCCGTAGCTCAAGGTGATACAGCGGGCCGCGCCGGGGGCAGGCATGACCGGCATGGACCACATCGCGCGGCTCGCCCGCTTCCGGACGGAGACGGCGGCGTTCGAGAAGGCCGTCCAGCGGGCCGTGGACCAAGCCGCCGGGGGGCCGGCGCCGCTGGTCCCGCCCTGCCCGGGGTGGACGGTCTCCGACCTCGTCGCGCACCTGGGCGGCGTACACCGGTACCTGTCACACATCCTGCGGGGGCGGCTGACCGAGGCACCCGACGCCACGGACCCCGCCCTCTACGGGCTCCCCGCCGACCCCGCGGAACGGGCCGCCTGGCCGATGCCGGACCGCGCGCCGAACCACGGGCCGGTGCCGCAGACGCTGACCGACTGGTTCGCGGAGGGCGCCCGGGACCTGGCAGGGCTGCTGGGCGAGCTCGGCCCGGACACGCCGGTGTGGACCTGGTCGGCGGAACAGACCTCCGGCTTCTGGATGCGGATGCAGCTGATCGAACTGGCGGTGCACCGCTGGGACGCCGAGTCGGTGACCGGCGGCCCGCAACCCCTCGACCCGGCGCTCGCCTCCGACGCGGTGCCGCAGACCTTCGAGGTCATGGCACCGGCGCGGCGGGCCTGGACCTCGGCCCCGCCCGGCTCGGGGGAGCGCTACCGTTTCCGCCGTACGGACGGCCCCGGGAGCTGGACCGTGGAGTTCACCCCGGACGCGGTGCTCCTGGACCCGGACCCGGCCTCCCCGGTGCCCGTCGAGCTCTCGGGCACCGCCTCGGACCTGCTGCTCTTCCTCTGGCACCGGATCCCGCCGGCAGCCCTCACCGTCCGGGGCGACGCATCGCTCCTGCCCCGCTGGTTCACCCTGGTGCCGCCCGTCTAGCCGGGCAGCACACGAGCGGCGGTGAGGGGTCCGGGGCCGGGAACGGTGGGGGGACACGTACCATGGCGGCATGTCCTTCCTCCGCCGCCACCGCGCCGCCACACCCGCCGGCCCGGACTTCGACGTCCTGGCCATGGACCCGGGGGACTGGCCGGGCAATCTCGGGGCCGGGCTGCTGCCCGCGCCCGACGGCAGCTGCCAGGGTGTCTTCCTCCGCTACGACCTGTTCGGCGGACGCGGCCCCGCGATGATCATCGGCAACCTCCCCGAGGGCTCCCCGGCCCGAGACCTCTCCGAGGGCCAGGTGCCCTTCGAGGTGGCCCAGCTCCTCGACGCCCTCGAGAACGACGAGGACGTCGAGGTCACCGGTGCCGAGGACTGCCCCGTCATGCAGGGCGACAACCTCCTCATCGTCCGGAAGATCAAGCTGTCGGAGTCCCGGATCTCCTGCGTCCAGTTCGACCGCAGCGACAACGTGCTGGTCACCATCGCCAGCTGGGACCGCCCGATCACCGATGATCTGTACGCGCTGCTGAAGCCGCTGCCCGCCGAGCTCTTCCAGCAGGGCTGAGCCTCACTCCCCAGACGTCACGCGTCCGCGATGTCGTTCGCCGCCACGTAGCCGAACGTCATCGCGGGGCCGATCGTGGATCCGGCCCCCGCGTAGCTGTGGCCCATCACCGCCGCGCTCGCGTTGCCCGCCGCCCACAGGCCGCGGATCACCGAGCCGTCGGCCCGCAGCGCCCGCGCCCGCGCGTCCGTCACGATGCCGCCCTTGGTGCCCAGGTCACCCGGCACGATCTTGAACGCGTAGAACGGCGGCGCCCAGATCGGTGCCAGGCACGAGTTCGGCGTCACCCCCGGGTCCGTGTAGTAGTGGTCGTACGCGGTGTCGCCCCGGTGGAAGTCGGAGTCGGTGCCCTTCCACGCCTGCGCGTTGAAGCGGCCCAGTGTCGCGCGCAGGGCGCCGGCCGGCACCCCGATCTGGCCCGCCAGCGCGTCCCACGTCCAGGCCTTCTTCGCCGCACCCGCCTCGTACCACGAGTCCGGGAAGACGATCGTCGGCAGGATGTCCTTGAACAGGTACTTGTTGCGGTAGTTCTGATCCACGATCAGCCACGCCGGGATGTGCGAGCCGGTCGCGCCCCGGTCCTTCTCGTACATCACGTGCACCACGTCGCTGTACGGGGCGGCCTCGTTGACGAACCGCGCGCCCGCCCCGTTGACGATCAGACCGCCCGGCAGGGTCCGCTCGGCCAGGCAGAAGTACGGCTCGCCGGGCAGCGGGATCGACGGGCCCCACCACGCGTCGTCCATCAACGCCAGGGCCGCCCCCGCCCGTTGCCCCGCCCGGATGCCGTCGCCCGTGTTCTCCTTGGCGCCCACCGACCACTGGGTGCCGATCGGCTGCTGCTGGTACTGGGCGCGCATCTCCGCGTTGTGCTCGAAGCCGCCCGAGCCGACGACGACACCCTTGCGGGCCCGTACGACGCCCCGTACGCCCTCCTTCTCCACCACGACGCCCGTGACCGCGCCGCCCTCCTGGACCAGGTCCACGAGCGGGCTGTTCAGCCACACCGGAACCCCGGCCTGCATCAGCCCGGCGCGCAGCCCGGTCGCCAGGGCCTGGCCCATCGTCAGCGGCTTCTGCCCGCACAGCGCGGCCTTCGTGCCGCGCGCCAGGCACTCGGTGGACACCGCGAGCCCCTTGGCGTTGACGGCCGCGAGGTTGAGCCACTTGTAGTCCTGGCTGAACACCACCATTCCGGCGGGCACCGGCATGTACGCCGGGTTCAGACGGGCGAGTTCGTCGCCGAGGATGTGGCCGTCGATCTGGTCGGGCTCGATGGACCGGCCACCGGGCAGCCCGCCCGGCAGGTTCGGGTAGTAGTCGCTGTAACCGTCCATGAACCGGAAGCGCAGCGGGCTGTTGGCCATCACGAAGTCCAGCATCCGCGGCCCGTTGGCGAGGAAGGCCGCCTGCCGGTCCGCCGGTACGCCGGGACCCACGACGGCCGAGAGGTACGTCGCCGCCTTCGCGGGGGTGTCGGGCACCCCCGCGGCCAGGATCACGGAGTTGTTCGGCAGCCAGATCCCGGCGCCCGAGCGGGCGGCCGACCCGCCGAAGGTGGGGGCCTTCTCGACCACCAGCACACTGAGGCCCCGCTTGGCGGCGGTGAGCGCGGCGGTCATCCCGGCCGCCCCGGAGCCCACCACGACGACGTCGTACTCGCCGAGGGGCGCGGCCGCACCGGCGGCCCGCGCCACGGCGGTCGGCAGCACGGTCGCGGCCAGCACACCGGCCCCCGCCCCGGCGAGGACCGTCCGGCGGGAAGGCAGGACGCCGCGGCCGTCGTCGTCGCCGCGGTCGACGCGGTCGGGCAGCGGAGCGGATCTGGCGGTGGAGGCGGGGCTCGCGGTCATGGGCAGGCTCCAGCGGAGTGGGAGGAAGGGGATGGCGCCGACGTTCTGATGCCGAGTCAGAAAAGGTGTTCGGGGGATCATGTGAAGTCAAGGCATACGCACCGGTTGGGAAAGCGCCCGTCCGCGGCCCCCGACGCAAGAAATCCCGTGGTCCACGCACCGAGTGCGGGAACCACGGGATTCGCCTGCCGGAGTCAGCGCGTGCCCACCGCCGCGCGGACCGCCCTGCGAGCCATGCCCACGTCGTCGTGCAGGCGGCGCAGCAGCAGCCGCTGCTCCTCGCCGGAGGACAGTGCGCCCGCCGGCAGCGGCTGGGTCGGGGCGGTCGCCAGCATCGAGCGCTGCACCGCCGTCTCGGACATCCGGATCTCCCGGGTCAGCACCAGCATCAGGTTGACCAGGAAGGCGTCCCGCGCGGCCGGCCCGTCCGCCTGGGCCAGGCGGCTGATGTGCGCACGGGCGGCCGGGGCGTCGCCCAGGACCGTCCACAGGGTGGCGAGGTCGTAGCCCGGCAGGTACCACCCGGCGTGCTCCCAGTCGAGCAGCACCGGACCCGCCGGGGACAGCAGCAGGTTCGACAGCAGCGCGTCACCGTGGTTGAACTGCCACGGGGTACCGGACAGTTTCACGCCGTGCAGCAGCTTCTGCAGGTCGCCGAGATCCCGGTCGGTCAGCAGTCCAAGCTCGTAGTCGCGGGCGATCCGCCGCCCGTAGTTCAGCGGATGCCCGAACAGCTCCTCGGCCGGCTGCCAGCCGTTCACCTGGCGCACCGCGCCCAGTGCCGCCCGCAGATCGGCCCGCGGCGGGGCCTCCACCGGGTGCCTCTGCAGTGCCGCGACCCGGCCCGCCATCCGCTCGACCACCAGCGTGCAGTTCTCGGGATCGGCGGCGATGAGCCGCGGCACCCGGACCGGCGGGCGGTGACGGACGAACGCCCGGTACGTCGCTATTTCGTGCCGGTACCGCTCGCGCCACTCGGGCGAGTGGTCCAGTAAAACCTTCGCCACGGCGGTCATCCGGCCGGTCGTCCCCACCAGCAGGACCGAGCGGCCGCTGCGCCGCAGGACCTGGACGGGCGCGAACTCCGGGCAGATCCGCTGCACCGAGGCGAGCGCGGTGCGCAACTGCGCGCCCTGCGGCCCCGACAGGTCGATTCTTCCGCTGGGCGTCTGCGATCCGGCACCCTGCATCCGCCGCGCCCGTACGGCGCCCGGCGCCGCCGCCGCGGAGCGGCCGGGTTCGAGGTAGGGGCCGCCGCCCGCCTGGAGCGTGCGGTGCGGCCGGACCGGGGCGGACACGGAGGTCGTTGCTGCGTACATGGCGTTACGGATCCCTTCGTGCGCCGACGAGTTGCGTACGCCGCCCCGCCGGATCCCGTGCTTCACCCTGGGGAGTTCCGCACGGTGACCGGGTCGGGGAGGCGCATTCCTACCTGACACCCGGCCGTGGGTGGCGGACCATCGAGCGGACCCTGGCGAACCCTGGCGAATAGTCGCTCGGCATCTGACGGGGGGCTACTGTCAACTCAGCCGAGAACCTGGGGGCTTGACGTGAGCAAAGGACCAAACACCCGTCTGAACGACTTGTTCGGCCTGGCCGGCTGGTCGAAGGGCGAACTGGCGAGGATGGTCAACCGGCAGGCGGCCGCCATGGGCCACCACCAGCTGGCCACCGACACCTCGCGGGTGCGGCGCTGGATCGACATGGGGGAGACCCCGCGCGAACCGGTGCCCACGGTACTGGCAGCACTGTTCACCGAGCGGCTCGGTCGTGTCGTGACCATCGAGGACCTCGGGTTCGTACGGCAGCGGCGCACCTCGAAACGGCAGTCGGACGGGGCGAAGGAGAACCCCGACGGAATGCCCTGGGCGCCCGAACGCACAGCCGCGGTCCTCACCGAATTCACGGGAATGGACCTCATGCTCAACCGTCGCGGTCTGATGGGCGCGGGTGCCGCGCTCACCGCCGGCTCAGCCCTCAGCAACGCCATGTACGACTGGCTCCACACCGACCCCACCCCCACCTCCGCCGTGGAACCCCAACGCTTCGGCGACTCCTTCCAGGCCGAGCCCGCGGGCTACGACCGCTACGAGGCGGCGCCGATCGGCTCCCAGGAGATCGAGGCCCTGGAGCACTCCGTGGAGGTCTTCCGCGCCTGGGACGCCTCCAGAGGGGGCGGGCTCCAGCGCAAGGCCGTGGTCGGGCAGCTCAACGAGGTGGGCGGCATGCTCGCGTACCACCACCCCGACCACCTCCAGCGGCGCCTGTGGGGGGTGGCGGCCAACCTGGCGGTACTGGCCGGCTGGATGTCCCACGACGTCGGCCTGGAGCCGACGGCGCAGAAGTACTTCGTCATCGCCGCGCACGCCGCCCGAGAGGGCGGCGACCGGCCGCGCGCCGGGGAGGCACTGTCCCGGGCCGCCCGTCAGATGGTCCACCTGGGCAAGCCGCACGAGGCCCTGGACCTGATGAAGCTGGCGAAGTCCGGCTCCGGCGAACAGACCCTGCCCCGCACCCGGGCCATGCTGCACACCATCGAGGCTTGGGCGCAGGCCGCGCTGGGCAAGGGCCAGGCCATGCGCCGCACGCTGGGCGAGGCCGAGGACCTGTTCGTCTCCGACAAGGGAGACGTGCCGCCGCCGTCCTGGATGCAGAACTTCGACGAGGCCGACCTGCACGGAATGCAGGCGCTGGCCTTCCGCACCCTCGCCGACCACGACCCCTCGGCCGCGCCGATCGCCCAGCGGCACGCCAAGGAGGCCCTGCGGCTGCGCGCCCAGGGACACCAGCGCTCGCAGATCTTCGACTACATCTCCATGGCCTCGGCCTGCTTCATCGCCGACGATCCGGAACAGGCCGACCGCTACGCCCGTCTCGCGCTGGTGTCGATGAACGAGACCTCCTCGCACCGCACATGGGACCGGCTGCGCGAGATGTACCGGCTCACCGGCCAGTACGCGGGCTACGCGCGCATCGAAGCGCTGCGCGAAGAGATCAAAGTGGCCCTGCCGACCAGCCCGGCGGCCCCGCGCCCCGTCTAGGAGCCCGACGGGTCCGACCCCCGAACCGGCCATGCGCACCCGCACGGAGACGAACAAGGCCGCGCCTTCCGGCGCGGCCCCGAAGTACGAAGAGCCGTACGGCGACTGCCGGCGGCTAGGAGCCGATCCGCGCCACCAGTACGCAGGCGTCGTCCTCGCGCTCGCCCTCGCCGAACTCCCCGATCACCAGGCGTACGCACTCCTGCGCCGACCGGGCCGCGGCGAACCGCGGTGCGAGCGCCAGTAGCCGCTCGGTCCCGTCCGCCCGGCTGAACTCGATGCTGCGCGGGGTCAGTCCGTCCGTGTGGAGCACGAGTACGTCGCCGACCTCCAGCCGCTCCTCGGCCTGCCCGTACGCGGCCCCGGAGGTCGCCCCCAGCAGCACGCCCTCCGGCGGCAGCAGCGACCTGCCCGCACCGCGGCGGAAGAGGAGCGGGGCCGGATGGCCGGCCTGCGCCCAGGACAGGACCCGGTGCACCGGGTCGTAGCGACAGCAAACCGCCGAGCCCAGAGCCGGCTGTACGGAGGTCTCCAGCAACTGGTTGAGCCAGCCCATCAGCGGACCCGGCTCGATGCCGGCCATGGCCATTCCGCGCAGTGCGCCGAGCATCATCGCCATCCCGGAGGTGGCGGTCACCCCGTGGCCGGTCAGGTCACCGACCGTCAGCAGTGAGCGGCCGTCGGGGAGTTGCAGTGCGTCGTACCAGTCCCCGCCGATCAGCGCGCTGGTCGCGGAGGGCAGATAGTGCGCGGCCACGTCCAGCGAGCCGCTGTTGTCGTGCGGGAACCGCAGGGAGCCGCGCCACGGGGGGAGCACGGCTTCCTGCAGCTCGACCGCAAGCCGGCGCTCGGTCTGCGCGATCTCCCGCCGGCGCTGCAGCGAGTCCCGTGACTCGCGCACCGCCCGCTGGCTCCGGCGCAGCTCACTCACATCACGCAGTACGGCCCACATGGAGGCCGTGCAGCCGTCGGAGTCGAGTACCGGCTCGCCCCTCATGTGCAGCGTCCGGACCCGGCCGTCGGCCCGGACGATGCGGAACTCGCCGTCTATCGGCTTGCCGTCCACCAGACATGCGGTGACCATCGCGGTCAGCAGCGGCTGGTCCTCGGAGAACAGGGTCGAACCCAGTTCGTCGAGGGGCAGCGCGCCGGCCTCCGGGGAGCGCCCGAAGATCTGGAAGAGCTCCTCGGACCAGCTCACCTCGTCGGTCAGCAGGTTCCATTCGGCGCTGCCGACCCGGGTCTGCTGGGACTCGGCGCCGGACTCGGGCGCGGCCTGCGGGAGTTCGACCACCTCGGGTGCGGGCGGCAGGCCCTCCTTGAGCTGGCCGAGGTGCTCGCCCAGGTCGTCGAGGTGGTGGACGGCGAGATCGCACAGCGCGCGCTGCCAGCGGCCCTGGGCGTCGTCGTCGTCCACGACCGTGTCGCGGCGGACCGCGTCCACGTCTCCCCGCAGCCGCCGGGTCTGAGAGATCAGCGCGTCCACCGACCCCGGCTCGGGCGGCTGCGCGGGACGGTCCGCGAACAGGTGGGACGGCATGAGAACTCCGATACAGGCGCGGCACGGCCAAGTCTGAAGGAAGGACCGGTAACGACTGTGGCACAGGCAGCGACGGCCTGTAAGGCGTTTGGCAACATCCGCAACGTTCTTGCTTGAGGCATATGCCTAAGGCCTCCCGGACCTCCCCGGGCGTACGAATCATTCCGGCCAGGCCTGTCGACACGCCCGCAGGACCCTTGTCGCGTCCGGGTCGTGGCGCGCCCACCGGCTACCGGGGGAGTTCTCGCCACCCCGTGCGCCACCCCCCTCGCGCCGGTGCCGCACCCCCGGCCGGAAACCGGCCCTCCGTCCGGGGTCGGTCGATCGTACGGCCGAGGTGTACGAGACGTATGTCCCCCTCCGTTCGTGCGAGACCCGGATCAACACGGTGGCGCCCGGACCCCCCGAACGAAGGACTCCGCTCCCGGCTTCCCAGTCCCCGTGCCGATCGCTACCCTACGTGTCGGTAACGAGTCGGGGGAGGTCCGCGCCAGCGGGCCCGGGCAGGGTGGGGACACGCAGACATGACCGGGCAGAGCCGCCGTTCCTTCCTCACGTACCTCGTCGCGGCGCCGACCCTCGCCCTCGTCACCCGGGCCGGGGCAGACGCCCTCGCCCCGCAGTCCGCCCGCGCCGCCATCCCGACCCTGCCGGCCATCGCCGACCTGGTGGACCTGGGAGACCTGTTCATCCTGGCGGGCGCGCCCACCTCCGCGCTGCTGGCGCTCGCCGTCGAGGCCGACGGCACCATCCGCTTCCGGCTGCCCCGCGAGGAGGTCGGCCAGGGCCTCACCACGGCGGTCGCGATGCTCGTCGCGGAGGAGATGGACGCACCCCTCGACCGCGTACGGGTGGAACTGGACGACGCCCGGCCCGAGTTGCTGTTCAACCAGCTCACCGGCTCCTCCAACTCCATACGCTCCCTCTACGGACCCGTCCGGCAGAACGCCGCCACGGCCCGGGCCCGCCTGGTCGCGGCCGCCGCCCGCCGCTGGGGCCTCTCGGCAGCCACCCTCACCACCGCCGGGGGATCCGTCCGCGCACCCGACGGCCGCACCGCGGACTACGGCTCCCTCGCCGCGGCCGCCGCCGACCCGACGCTGGTCGTGCTCGGCGCCACCCCCAAGGCACCGGCGAAGCACGCCCTCGTCGGCCGGCCGACCAGCCGGATCGACGCCCGCGCCATGGTCACCGGCGCCCAGCGGTACACCCTCGACCTCGACGTCCCCGGCGCCAAGCCCTGCGTGGTGCGCCGCCCGCCCTCCCTCGGCGGCACCGTCCGCTCGGTCGACAACCTCGCCGCCGTCCGCGCCATGCCGGGCGTCCTGCACGTGGTCACCATCCCGACCGGGGTCGCCGTCGTCGCCGAGACCTTCGGCCAGGCCCTCGACGCCAAGGCCGCCCTCCAGGTCACCTGGGGCCCCGGCCCCGCCGACCGGCTCTCCGACGCGGAGATCCGTACGAAGCTGCGCGCCGCGTCCCCGCCGCTGCTGGTGCCGCCGCTGCTCACCCCGTACGTGGACGCCGAGTTCGACTTCGCCTTCGTCAGCCACGCCCCGATGGAGACCAACTCGGCGGTGGCCGACGTCCGGGACGACCGCGCCGAGATCTGGTCCGGGCTCAAGTCCCCGATCGTGGCCCGGGAGACCATCGCCGCCGAACTCGGGCTGCCGCTCGACAAGGTCACCGTGCATGTGGTGCAGGCCGGCGGCTCCTTCGGGCGGCGGCTCTTCTTCGACGCCGCCCTGGAGGCCGCCCGGGTCTCCAAGGCCTGCCGCCGCCCGGTCCGGCTGATGTGGACCCGCGTGGACGACACCCGGCACGGCCGGATGCGCCCCGCCACCCACCACAAGATCCGCGCCACCTACGCACTCGGCGAGGTGCTGAGCTTCGAACACCGGGTCGCCGCCGCCGAGACCGACTTCCGGCACGGGCTCGGCGAGATCATCACCGCCACCGCAGCGAGCCTGCCGCTCGGCATCGGCAACGCCACCCTCGCCCAGACCCTGTTCCTCACCACCATCAAGTCCCCGTACAACTTCGGACTCACCACCCAACTGCTCTCGGAGGTGCCGACCGGCATCCCCACCGGCTCCTGGCGCTCGGTGTACTCCGCCAACACCCGGGGCGCCGAGGAGATCGTGGTCGACGAGCTCGCCGCGCGGACCGGCAGGGACCCGTACGCCTTCCGGCGGGCCTTCCTGAAGACCGCCGCCCAGCGCGCCGTGCTCGACAAGGCGGCGACGGAGGGGGAGTGGGGGCGCAGCCTGCCGGCCGGCTGCGCGCAGGGCATCGCCTTCCACGAGGAGTACAAGTCCCGCACCGCCTGCCTGGTCGAGATCGACACCCGTGACCCGGAGCACGTCCGCGTCACCAAGGCCGTCATCGCCGTGGACGTCGGCCTGCCGGTCAACCCGCGCGGTCTGGAGGCCCAGATGATCGGCGGCCTCACCGACGCCATCTCCACCACCCTGCGGGCCGGGCTGCACCTCGACAAGGGGCTGCCCCTGGAGGGCAGTTACAGCCAGTTCCACTGGGCACAGCAGCGGGACACCCCGCTCGACGTCCGGGTCTTCGTGCTTCCGGCGACCGGCACGGAGCCGGGCGGCGCGGGCGAGCTCGGGGTCCCCGCCGCCGTGGGCGCCATCGCCAACGCATGGGCCCGGGCCACCGGATCCAAGCCGCGCAGCTTCCCCCTCGACTTCGACGTCGACTTCACCCCCTACCCGCGCTAACCGCTGGAGTACGCCGTGCCCTCGCACACCTTCACCGTCAACGGGCAGAGCGTCACCGTGGACGCGCCCGACAACCTGCCCCTGCTGTGGGTGCTCCGCGACATGCTGGGCGTCACCGGCCCCAAGTACGGCTGCGGGGTGGACGTCTGCAAGGCCTGCACCAGCCACCTCGACGGCACGGACATCCGCCCGTGCGTCGTGCCCGTCTCCGCCTGCGCCGGGAAGTCCGTCACCACCATCGAGGGGCTGGCGAACGGTGACGACCTGCACCCCGTCCAGGAGGCCTGGCTCGAACAGGACGTCGCCCAGTGCGGCTTCTGCCAGCCCGGCCAGATCATGGCCGCCGTCGCCCTGCTCCAGCGCACCAGCGAGCCCACCGACGCGGACATCGACGCCATCGCCAACATCTGCCGCTGCGGCACCTACTTCCGCATCCGCGAGGCCATCCGCAGCGCCGCCGCCAAGATGTGAGCGCACGGCGGTCCGGGCAAGGCGGCCGGGCCCCGGTGCTTCCCCCGTGCGCCGTCGGAACGGCCGGCGCCGGGGCCCCGCCGCTGAGGTCGAAGCTAGTGCGCCGACCGGCCGTTCGCAGGATTCGCCCTGCCCAGTGAGCGGGCGAGACGGGTATCACAGTGCACAGTGTGCGTCGGGTGGTTGAATGCGGCGCCGCCCCGCGCCGAAGGGAGCGCCCCATCTCGCACCGCCCCGCCCAGCCGACCGCGCCCTGGTCCAGGTCCGAGGACATCCTCAGGCTGCACCGCCTCGCCCACACCGGGGGTTCGGCCGCGCTGCTGGAATGGCTCGCCGCCCGGACCGGCGGCTGGACCGGCGTGGTGGACACCGGGAACCCGCACGGCCCGGAGCTCGCGGTGCGCGCGGCCGCCGAACTGTCGGCCCGCGGCGTACGGTCGGCCGTGCTGCAGGACGCCGGTTCGGCCGCGCTGCTGTTCGCGCTGGACGAGCGGCGCGCACTGGCCGCCGTACTGGAACTGCCGCACCACGCGGGGGTGCCCGCGCTGCTCGCCGACGCGGCCGTACCGCTGGCCCTGGTACTGGGTGCGGAAGAGGCCGGGCGGCGCGAGGAACGGGCGGGGCTCGCCGAGTCGAAGGCCCGCGAGGCCGTGCTGCACCTGATGATGAACGGCCGGCTCTCCACCGCCCGGCAGATCGCCGAGACGCTCGGGCCGTCGCTGCCGGACCCGATGCGCATGTACGTCGTGGAGTGCCGGACCGGGCAGCGGGCCGCGGTCACCCGGCTGTTCGAGGAGCTGACGGGCGGGCGCGCCTGGATCGTGCGGTGCCCGGTCTACGTCCGCCACCTCATCGCGCTGGTGCCGACGGACCTCGCCGCGACCTCGGCCGATCACGACCCGCTGGCCGGGGCGCTGGTGGGCGTGGCCCGCGACTGCGTGGTCGGGGTCAGCGCGGAGAGCTGCCTGCGCGAGGCCCCGGGGGCCTACGCCCAGGCCTTCCACGCGCTGGCCGTCGCGCGCGGCCGTGACCGCCGCCATGCCCGCTTCGGGCCGGGCCCCGAACTGGAGCTGGCCGCGCACCGGGCCGGGGCCGGCTGGGCCGGGGCGCTGCTCGCGCCGCTGGACGCGCATGAGCCCCGGCGCCCCCAGGACCCCGGCCCGCAGGAGTTGCGGGCCACCGCCCAGGCCTGGCTCGGCTTCGCCTCGCACGCCACCCGGCTGTTGAAGATCCACCGCAACACCCTGGCCACCCGGCTCCGCCTGGTCGAAGCGGTCCTCGGCCTCGACCTCGGCCGCCTCGCCGACCAGGCCGCACTCTCGCTCGCGCTGCGCCTGACCCCGGGCGGGCCGCCCGCCGCCGGGCCGACTTCCGCCGGGCCGACTTCCGGCGGCGCGTCGGCCGGGGCCGCGCTGGACGACGTACTGCGCGATCCCGCGCTCGCGGCGTGGGCCCGCGCCCATCTGGCGCCGCTGGCCGGGCCGGACGCGCCACCGGGTGCGCGCGAGACCGTACGGGTCTGGCTGGAGCACGACGCGCACCTGATCCCGACGGCGGCCGCCCTCGGCATCTCGGTGCCCGGCACCCGCAAGCGGCTGAGCCGGATCGAGGTCCTGCTGGAGCGCTCGCTCCTGCAGTCGCCGAGCGCCCGCTACGACCTGTGGCTGGCCCACCGGGCCGAGGAACTCGGCGGGTTCGCCGGGCCGGACCAGTTCGGGCCGTGACACAGGCCCCATAGGTCCCGAATCGGGAGCAATATGGACGATCATGCCTGAATGAGGCGTATCAATCTGAAACGGGTGCTGGTCGGTGAACCGCTCGACACCGCCCGGCTGGGCGAGACCCTGTTGCCCAAACGGCTCGCGCTCCCGATCTTCTGCAGCGACCCGCTCTCCTCCGTGGCCTACGCCACCGAGGAGATCCTGCTGATCCTGGCCCTCGGCGGCGTCGCCCTCCTCCACCTGGCCTGGTACGCGGCCGCCGCCATCGTCTTCCTGCTGGTGGTGGTCGTCGCCTCGTACCGGCAGACCTGCCACGCCTATCCCGGCGGCGGCGGCGCGTACATCGTCAGCTCCAAGAACCTCGGCGAGACCGCGGCCCTGACCGCCGCGAGCGCCCTGCTCGTCGACTACGTCATGACCGTCGCCGTCTCCGTGGTCTCCGGCGTCGCCGCCATCACCTCGGCCATCCCCTCCCTCACCGACCACGAAGTCGCCCTGTCGGTGGCCTTCGTGGTGCTGCTCACCCTGGTGAACCTGCGCGGCGTACGGGAGTCGGGCCGGGTCTTCGCCATCCCGACCTACGGCTTCGTCCTCGTCATCTACCTGATGTTCGCCATCGCCGCCGTCCGGATCGCCACCGGCGACACCATCCGCGCCGAGTCCGCCGACCTGCCGATCACCGAGGCCGGTACCTACACCGGATTTGCGCTGGTGCTCCTCGCCCTGCGCGCCTTCGCCTCCGGCTGTACGGCGCTGACGGGCGTCGAGGCCATCAGCAACGGCGTCCCCGCCTTCCAGAAGCCCAAGAGCAAGAACGCGGCGACCACGCTGGCCGTGATGGGCGCCCTGGCGGTCACCATGTTCAGCGGGATCACCATCCTCGCCATGGTGTACGAGGTCCACGTGGCCGCGAGCCCCACCGAACTGGGCCTGGCCCCCGGTACGCCGACCTCCACCGCCCTCGCGCAGATCGGCCGCGCCACCTTCGGCAGCTGGCACTTCCTCTTCTACCTGCTCCAGGCCGTCACCGCGAGCGTGCTGGTCCTCGCCGCGAATACCGCCTTCAACGGCTTCCCGATGCTCGCCTCGATCCTCGCCAAGGACCGGTACGCGCCCCGCCAGCTCTTCAACCGCGGCGACCGGCTCGTCTACTCCAACGGCGTCGTCCTGCTGGCCCTGGCCGCCATCGCCCTCATCGTCGCCTTCGACGCCGAGCTGACCCGCCTCATCCAGCTCTACATCATCGGCGTCTTCGTCTCCTTCACCCTCTCCCAGGCCGGCATGGTCCGGCACTGGAAGCAGGAACTAGCCTCGCCCGCCACCCCGGCCGCCGAGCGGATCCACATCCACCGCAGGCGCGCCATCAACGCCGTCGGCGCGGTCATGACCTCCGTGGTCCTGGTCATCGTCCTGATCACCAAGTTCACGCACGGCGCCTGGCTGGTCGTCATCGCGATGCCGCTGCTGTTCCTCGGCATGAAGGGCGTCCGCCGGCACTACGACACCGTTGCCGTGCAAGTGGCCGTCGCACCCGGCGTCAAGCCGCGCAAACCCTCCCGCCACCACGTCGTCGTGCTCGTCGCCTCCGTCCACGCGCCGACGCTCAAGGCCCTCGGCTACGCGCAGGGGCTGCGGCCCGACACGCTGACCGCGCTGTCGGTCGCTGCCGACGAGGAGGACGCCGAGCGGCTGCGCGGGGCCTGGGCGGAGCACGACCCGGGGGTCGCGCTGAAGGTGCTGCACTCCCCGTACCGCGAGGTGGTCGGGCCGGTGCTCGCGTACGTCGAGGAGCAGGCGGCCGCGGAGGGGACGGACATGCTGTCGGTGGTCATCCCGGAGTACGTGGTGGGCCACTGGTGGGAGCAGCCCCTGCACAACCAGAACGCGCTGCGGCTGAAGGCGAGGCTGCTGTTCACCCCGGGAGTCGCGGTGATCGACGTGCCGTACCTGCTGGAGTCGGCGAAGCCGGGGGAGTCCGCGGAGCCTGCGGGGACGGCTGCGGAGCGGTAGCCCGCTGCTGGACGACGGCGGTGTGGGCCAGCGCCAGCTCCACCACGTGCGCGGGATCGGACAGGGTGCGGCCGGTGAGCTGCTCCAGGCGGCGCAGCCGGTTGGAGACGGTGTTGCGGTGGCAGTACAGCCGCTGGGCGGCGTGGGTCGTCGAGCCGTGGCAGGTCAGCCAGGTGCCCAGGGTGGTCAGCAGCACCAGGCGGTCCTCGGCGGGCAGCGCCAGCACCGGGCCCAGCACCACCTGGCACAGCCGGTCCGCGAGTTCGGCCTCGGCGGCGACCAGGGCGGCCGGCAGCCGCTCGTCCAGCAGGGCGGTACGCGGCCCCCCGTGCGCGGGGGCGCTGCGCAGGGCGAGCGCCGCCAGCCGGTGCGCCCCGGCCAGCTCGGCCGGCGTCCGCACCACGGGGCTCACCCCGGCGCGTACGCCGAGGGGCGCGAGGAGCGCGCGTACGGATTCCAGGGGATGGTGGCCCAGCTCCACGAGGCCGGCCTCCCCGTCGGCGCGGATCCGCCACAGCACGCGCGGGGCCGAGGGCGCGGGCAGCCCCCCGGGGTCCGCGCGGGCCGGGCCCCGGTCGTCCCGGGCGAGGACCACGACCGCGAAGCGGCCCCGCTCCGGCAGCCCGAGCCGGACCGCCGCCGTCGCCGCGTCCGCAGCCTCCGACGCCCCCGCGCCGCCGCCGAGCAGCGTGTCGAGCAGGGCCGCGCGGCGCTCCCGCTCGGCGTCCCCGCGCACGTCCGCCACCCGGCGGTACGCCTCGGCCGCGGCGTCCGTCACCTGGTCCAGTACGTCCCACAGTGCGGCCGCGGCCGGCAGCAGCAGGGGCAGCGCGGCCCGGTCGTGCGCGGCGACGGCCTCGGTCAGGGTCTGCCAGAGCAGCCGTCCGCCCAGCCGGTAGGCCCGCAGCAGGGAGGCGAGCGGCAGCCGCTGCTCCGCGCGGAGCGAGCCGGTGGCGCGGGCCCCGGCGAGCTCCACCGGCAGCCCGCGCTCGCTGCGGACCAGGGCCTCGACGGCCTGCCGCAGCGCGTGGTGGATCCGCTCGTGCAGCTCGGCCCGGCCCAGCAGGGCGGCGTAGGCGGGATCCTCGGCCAGCGTCCGGTCGGTGAGCCGGTCCGCCGTCACGGCGATCCGGCGGGACAGGTCCTCGCGTATCTCCTCGATGATCCGCTCCATGACGGGCAGGGTGGCACGGGGGAGGGCGCGGTGGGGAGGGCCGGGACGTTCCGCTTCCGCTAGCGTGTGCGAAGCACTGCATGTGCAGTGCTCACGATGCCGTGCCGCCCAGATCCTCAGGGACCCACCCATGCGCCAGAACCCGGAGCGCCGCGCCGCGCTGCTCGACGCCGCCATCGAAGTGCTGGCACGCGAGGGCTCGCGGGGGCTGACCCTGCGCGCGGTGGACGCCGAGGCGGGGGTGCCGACCGGCACCGCCTCCAACTACTTCGCCAACCGCGCCCAACTGCTTGTGCAGATCCTGCACCGCACCCGCGAACGGCTGGTCCCCGACCCGGAGGACCTGGCCGGCCCGCTGGACACCAAGGTGCTGCTCGGCCAGCTCGTGCAGCGGATGCGGCGCGAGCGGAGCGTGCACATCGCCATGCTGGAGCTGCGGCTGGAAGCCACTCGCAGGCCCGAACTCCAGGCGGAGCTGGCCGGGTTCCAGGGCGCCGAGCTGGAGGCGAACGTCACCTGGCACCTGGAGAACGGGCTGCCCGGGGACCGGCAGGGCGTGGTGCTGCTCTACCTGGCGATGCTGGGCCTGATCGTGGACGACCTCACTGCGCCCGCTCTGCTGGAGCCCTATCCGGTGGAGGGGCTCATTGGAGCGATGGTCGAGCGCCTCCTCCCGGAGAGCCCCGCCGACTGACTATCGTGCCGGAGGGGGGGGAGTACCGGCACGACGCGCGGGAGGGGACCGTGGAGATGGCGGACATCGCCGGGGGCGGCATCCAATGGCTGGCGGACTGGGACGGCTGGTACGTCAGCCTGACCTTCGCCCGGGGCATCGGCCCCGACGAACTCGCCGCGCGGCTCGGCGCGGTACCCGGCATCCACCCCGGGCCGCTGGGCGCGGTGGACGCGTGGAGCATGGTCACCGAGACGGTCGACGGGGACGGCGTGGCCCGGGTCGGCAGTTGGGGCGGCTGGTCCTTCGCCGTCGAGCACGGCATGCCGGCCGGGGCGGAGCGGCTGGCGGAGGTCTCCCGGTCGGGCGTCGAGGCCGTCCACCTCGACCCGCAGCCGGACCATCCGCCCAAGCAGTTCGCGTACGCCCGGGACGGCGAGCTCGTCTGCTGCTTCGGCCTGGGCGAGGAGTGCTGGCGCGGCGGCCACCAGCCGGACTTCCTGCTGCCGGAGCTGGTCGCGGCGCGGATCCTCACCCCCGACGGCGCCCACACCCGCCCCGACGGCGAACCGGACGGGGACCGCGACCGCCTCACCCTGGGTGTGCTCGAAAACCGCTTCGGCCTGTCCCTGCCGCGCCACCTCATCGAGGAGACCCCGCTCCCGGCGTTCGTGACCTGTACCCAGTAGCAAGGGCGGCATGCGGTGATCTTATGCTCAGGTTTACGCGAGTCAGCTTGGTTTTGCGGCCAGTGAGCGACTTTGATGGCTATGCCAGGCTTCGTACTTGAGCAGGGGGACCACTCATGGGCAGCGACCACAGTCAGGACCAGGACCACGGTCAGAAGGACAGCAACCCCACACTGATCGGCTCCGTGCAGCGGGCGCTGCGCCTCGTGGAGGCGATGTACGCGGAGGGCGGAGCGACGGCCAAGCGGCTCGCGCGGATCACCGGCATCCCGCTGCCGACCGTCTACCACCTGCTCCGCACCCTCAGCCACGAGGGCTATGTCCAGCGCGAGGGCGGGGCGTTCCGGCTCGCGGACGATCTCCCGCTCGCTTCGTGATCAAATTCCGTCGGGTTCCGGCCAAGCTGTCACGTGCTACCGCGCATGTTCCAGCGGAAAATGCCAGAACGCCCTTTCGCACTGTGGAACTTGAGTAAGTTCCCTCCTGTCGCGCCGTACGACTGTGCACCAAGCACGTCCGGCCGGGAGGGGAGCCCGCGTGCCCGGGATCGACGAATGCCTGCTCGAAGCCATGGCCCTGCCAGGGGCGCGGGGGGCCGCGCTGGTCGACTGGAGCAGCGGTCTGGCCCTCGGCACCGCCGGGGACTCGCCGGTGGGAGACCACGAGACCACCGCCGCCGAGACCGCCGAGTTGGCCCGGGCGGCCGCCGAGTACGAGTCGTTCGCCCCCGCGGAGGCCGGCCCGGCGAGCGGTGACCGCGCGTCGGGAGCCGAGCTGCCCGTCGAGGACCTGATCGTCACCACCCGCACCGGGTACCACGTGCTCCGCTTCGTCGAGACGAGCTTCGACAGCAGCGTCTTCCTCCACCTGTGGCTCGACCGCGCGGACGGCAACCTCGCCCTGGCCCGGCACAGACTCCGGACCCTCGCCGAAGGGCTGGTGCTCAGATGACCGGCGCCGGCGCCGGTGCCGGCCCCGGCCCGGGTGCCGTCGCCGTTTCGCCGCTCCTCACCCGGCTCGCCGCGGAGCGCGCCACCGGCGCCCTGCTCCGCGACCGCGGCACCCTCTTCCTGGAGAACGGCCGCGTCGTGCATGCGGAGAGCCCGGCCACCCCGGGCCTCGACGTCCTGCTGACCACCGGCGGCGCCCTCGCCCCCGAGCGCTGGAGGGACGCCGTCAACCAGGCCGGCGCCCGGCGCCAGGTCGCCCGCTTCCTTGTCGACAGCGGCGGCATGGCCGGCGGTGAACTGGAGATCTGCCATCTCGGCGCGATCTTCGACGCCGCCTTCTTCGCTCTCTCCCCGGGCAGCGGCCCCTCCCGGTTCCGCCGCGGTGCCACCCACTGGATCGGCTCCGTCCGCTCGGTCCCGGCGGCCGCCGTCGAGCGGGAGACCCGGCGCCGCCGGGAACTGCTCGACGCCGTCTGGCCGTACCCGCTGCTGGACACCGCTCCCGTGGTGCCCCGGGCCGCGGCCCCGGGCCAGACGGTGACCGCCCGGCAGCGCATCCTGCTCGCCCGGGCCGACGGCATACGCACCCCCGCGGACCTCGCCTGGGTGCTGGGCCGTCCGGCCTTCCACACCCTGCTCGACGTACGGCGCCTCGCGGCGGCGGGACTCGTCGAGACCCCGCACGCGCCTGCCGCGGCGCCTGCCGAAACACCCCTGCCCGACTGGATGACCCAGGCCCAATCCCCGGACGTGGCGCTGCTCCGCCGGTTACGCGACGCACTGGAGGCAAGCCTGTGAGGCTCCCGCTGCGACCGGCCCTGCGCGCCGACCGCTCCGAGCGGAGGCAGCCCGAAAGGAGAAAGCCCGACATGAGTACGGTGCCCGCCGAAGCGGAAGCCGAGATACTCGCGGAGCTCCGGCGGCTGCGGGCCCGAGTCCCCCAGCTGACGGGCGCCCTCGCGGCGAGCGCCGACGGGCTGGTGCTCGCCCAGGACAGCGCCGCCGCCGAGGCCGAGTCCGTAGCCGCCCTGACCGCGGCCGCCCTCGGGGTGGCGCAGCGGCTCAGCGACAGCACCGGCCAGGGCGGGTTCCGCGAACTGCTGGTGCGCGGCGAGCTCGGCTACGTCGCCACCTACGCGGCGGGCGAGGCGGCCGTCCTGACGCTGATGGCGGAGCCGCGCGTCAACGTCGGCCGCCTCCACCTGGAGGCCCGCCGCTCCAGCCTGCGGATATCCGAGCTCATCGATCACAGCCTCGGGCGCCGGAGCGCCGCGGCCCCGCAGGGCTGAAGGCGCGCCGGGCTGGGCCCGTAGACCACCGACCGAACCGAAAACACAGGACAGCAGAACCGGAAAGAGGAGTCACTCATGGCCAACGTGGAGACCGCGCTCAAGGAAGCCACCACCACCATCGACGGCGCGCTCGGCGCCGCCCTGGTCGACTACGGCAGCGGCATGGCCCTCGGCACCATCGGCGGCGGCAAGGACCTCGACCTCGCGGTCGCCGCCGCGGGCAACACCGACGTGGTGCGCGCCAAGGTCCGCACGATGGAGATGCTCGGCCTCAACGACGAGATCGAGGACATCCTGATCACCCTCGGCAGCCAGTACCACCTGATCCGGCTGCTGAAGGGCCGTGGGGCCACGGGCTTCTTCCTCTACCTCGCGCTCGACAAGAAGCGGGCCAACCTGGCGATGGCGCGGCACCAGCTGAAGAAGATCGAGAACGAACTGGAGGTCTGACCCGGGGTCCGGCCGGGCGGTTCACCGGCGGGCGCGGCCGGCGGGCCCGCGCCGGCTTTCAACGGCTGGGTGGCGGGCGGTTGAATTCTTTGCCGTCCGCCCCGGCAGCCGTTGGTGAGATGTCCGAGATGGCCGGAATTTATCATGCTGTTACAGAGTAGGATGCTGTAATCGGCTGATCATCGACAAAGCAAAAAACGCTGGAGAACCCGCCACCCATGCCCCCGCGCCTGAGCATCGTCGTCCCCGTCTACAACGTCGAGCTCTACCTCGATGAGTGCCTGGAATCCATCGCCGCGCAGACCTTCGACGATTTCGAGGTCGTGATCGTCGACGACGGGTCGACGGACAGCAGCGCGGTGATAGCCAAGGCGTTCGCCGCGCGGGACAGCCGCTTCCGAGTGGTCCTGCAGGAGAACGCCGGACTGGGCGCCGCCCGCAACGTGGGTGTCCGGCACATCTGCGAGGGCAGCGAGTTCCTGGCCTTCGTCGACAGCGACGACACGATGCCGCCGGACGCGTACGCCAAGCTGGTCGCCACGCTCGACGAGACCGGCTCGGACTTCTCCGCCGGAAACGTCAAGCGCTTCCGCTCCGTCGGCATGCAGCAGTCCTGGGGCCACCGCATCGCCTTCGCCCGGACCCAGCTGAAGACCCACATCTCCAAGTTCCCGGCGCTGGTCACGGACCGCACCGCGTGGAACAAGGTCTACCGGCGCACCTTCTGGGAAGAGCACGGCTTCCAGTACCCGGAGGGCATCCTCTACGAGGACGCCCCGGTCAGCATCCCGGCGCACTACTTCGCCACCAGCGTCGACGTCATCGGCGACGTCGTCTACCACTGGCGCGTCCGCGAGACCGGCGAGCGCTCCATCACCCAGCGCGCCACCGACCCGGTCTCCCTCACCGACCGCGTGGAGTCCGTACGCCTGGTGCGCGCGGCCCTCCAGGGCAAGCCGGGCGAGAAGTACGCCCGCTACCTGCGCGAGTACGACCGCAACGTGCTGAGCGAGGAACTCCCGCTCATCTACAAGTACGTGCCCGAGGCCGGACCGGAGTTCCGCGCCGCCTTCGTCAAGGAGGCCGGCCAGCTCATCCGGGAGATCGGCACCGACCCCTGGTCCGACCTCACCGTCGCCGACCGCCTCAAGGCGTACCTCGCCCGGGAAGGCCGCGTCGAGGAGTTCATCGCCCTCCAGAAGCACCAGAAGGACTTCACCTACAGCGTGCCGGTCAAGGGACTGGCCCGCCCCCAGGCCGACTACCCCTTCCTGCACGGCCGCCCGCCGGTCCCGGCGAAGGTCCTCACCCTCGGACCGCGCGAGCGCCGCGTCGTCAGCCGCCTCGAACAGGCCGTCTGGAGCGACGGCAAGCTGCTGCTGCGCGGCTACGCCCTGCCCGGACACATGGGCGCCGAGAGCCGCCTGGGCTCCCGCAAGATGCTGATCTTCCGGGAGAACGGCAAGCGCCGCCGTACCGTCGTCAGCACCCGCACGGTCGCCTCTCCCATGGCCACCGTGGAAGCCCCGCACCTCGCGCTGCGGCACGCCGACTGGGCCGGCTTCACCGCGGTCGTGGACCCCTCGATCTTCCAGTCGGGCGGCAAGTGGCGCGAGGGCGTATGGACGACCTCCATCGCCGTCACCGGCGCCGGCGGCCTGCACCGGGCCCGCCTCAAGGGCGGCGAACACGACAGCGGCCTGACCCCGCACCCGCACTGGGTGGCCCCCGACGTGCGCATCCTGCCCACCGCCGTGGGCGCGCTCACCGTACAGGTGGAGATCGTCCGTGCCCGGGCCCTGGACGTACGGGCCGTCGGCGGGGACATCGTCGAGCTGGTGGGCGAGCTCGCCGCCGAGGTCGGCGAGGGCGCCTCCCTGCGCGCGGAGCATGCCGGCTCCGGCGCCGTCATCACCGTCCCCCTGGCCGCCGGGCCCGCCAGCCCCGGCGGCCCCGGCGGCCGGATCCCCTTCACCGTGCGGCTCCCCCTCGACGAGCTGGGCGCCGTACCGGACACCGACGACCAAGCCGGCGAGTGGAGCCCCGAGCCCTGGAACCTCAGCGTGGTCCGGGCCGACGGCAAGCGCCACCCCCTCGCGCACGACGAGCGCGGCGGCTTCACCGGCCTGGTCCTGCCGGTCCCCGGTGACGGCGCCGGCCGTACGGTCTTCGCCAAGCGCGGCCCCGGCGGCCACCTGGTCCTCTCCGTGCAGGCCTCGCCCCCGCTGGTCGACGAGATCTCCACGCAGGACGGCACCCTGACCCTGCGGGGCCGCTTCACCGCGCCCGCCGACGAGCCGTACGAGCTGGTCCTGCACAACATGTACGGGATGGAGTTCGGCTACCCCGTCACCCGCGACGGCGACCGCTTCGAAGCCTCCTTCGAGCCCGTGCTCCCCGAGCCCTACGCCGGCCGCACCACCCTCCCGCACGGCCGCTGGTGGGCCACGCTGCGCCCCACCGCCCAGGGCGGGACCACCGCCGGGCTGCTCGGTGTGGGCCGGGGCGCGCCCGTCCAGCTCGTGGCCCCCGTACTCACCTCCGGCCCCCACGCCTTCACCGCGCAGGGCCGCCGCATGCGCGTCGAGGCCAGGCTGCACGACCGGATGGCGCTCGTCGCCGACCCGCTGCTCAGCCCGCACGACCGCTCGCGCTACGCACAGCGCGTCGCCCGCGACGTGACCTACCCGGCGCAGCGGGCCCTGCCGGTCAAGGACATGGTCGTCTACGACGCCTTCAAGGGGAACGGCGCCGGCGACTCGCCCCGCGCCATCCACGAGGAGCTGGTGCGCCGAGGCGTGCAGCTGGACCACGTCTGGCTGGTCCGCGACGGCCGCGCCGAGGTCCCGGCGACCGCCCGCGCCGTGCAGTACGGCAGCCTGGAGGCCTGGGACGTGCTGGCCCGCGCCCGGTACTACGTGGTCAACGACAGCGTGCCGATGCCCTTCCTGCGCCGGCCCGGCCAGATCGTCGTACAGACCTGGCACGGCACCCCGCTGAAGCAGATCGGCCACGACTTCAACCACACCTACTACACGAGCCCCGAGGTGCTGGCCGGGCTGGAGCACGACAGCGCCCAGTGGTCGCTGCTCGCCTCGCCCAGCTCGTACGCCACGCCGGTCCTCAAGCGCGCGCTGGGCTACGACGGCGAGGTCATCGAGGCCGGCAGCCCGCGCACGGACGCGCTCGTACGGCCCGACGCGCAGCGGATCGCGGAGGTCCGGCGCCGGCTCGGCCTGCCCGAGGGCAAGAAGGTCGTCCTGTACCTGCCCACCTGGCGGGAGAACCGGCTGGCTTGGCTCGGCGGCGCCTACAAGCTCGACCTGCGGATCGACCTGGACGAGGCCCGGCGCGAGCTCGGCGAGGACCACGTCCTGCTGATCCGCGGCCACCACAAGGTGAACGAGCAGGTCCGCGACGGGGTCCGGGACGGTTTCGTCGTGGACGTGTCGCGTTGGCCCGACACCACGGACCTGCTGCTGGTCGCGGACGTACTGATCTCGGACTACTCCTCCGCGATCTTCGACTTCGCGCTCACCGACCGGCCGATCCTGCTCTACACGTACGACCTGAAGCACTACCGCGACACGCTGCGCGGCTTCACCTTCGACCTGGAGGCGAAGGCCCCCGGCCCGCTGCTGTCCGACTCGGCCGCCCTGATCGCGGCCGTGCGGAACGCGGACGCGGTGGGAGCGGAGTACGCGCAGGCGCGGGCGGCGTTCCGCGAGGAGTTCTGCGACCTGGACGACGGCCGCGCGGCGGAGCGGGTCGTCGACCGCATGCTCGAAATGTAGCCCCGACGGGTGCATTCCAGGACGGACACGGACCGGCCCCGGCCCCACCGATGAATTTCGGTGCCGGGGCCGGTCTGTATGTGCGAGACGGTTTCGACGCACACCCTGGAGACAGCCATGACCAGCAAGCCCTTCACCACCTGCCTGTGGTTCGACGGCAACGCGGAAGCCGCCGCGGACTTCTACCTCTCCGTCTTCAAGGACGGCAAGCTCGGCCGGATCGGCCGCTACGGCGAGGCGGGCCCCGGCCGGGCCGGTGAGGTGATGGTCGTCGAGTTCGAGGTCAACGGACAGAACTTCATCGGCCTCAACGGCGGCCCGCAGTTCCCCTTCACCGAAGCGGTCTCCTTCCAGATCCACTGCGCCGACCAGGCGGAGGCGGACCACTACTGGGAGGTGCTGACCAAGGACGGCGGCCAGGAGTCCGCCTGCGGCTGGCTCAAGGACAAGTTCGGCCTGTCCTGGCAGGTCGTCCCCACCGAGGCCATCGACCTGATCTCGGACCCCGACCCGGGGAGGGCCGCCCGCGCGACCGCCGCCATGATGGAGATGAAGAAGCTGGACGTGGCGGCGATGCGACGGGCGGCCGACGGCTCGTAGGGCTAGGGGGTGTCTGGCGGATCAGGCTCGGGTAGCCCGGGTCGTCTGGTGCCGTGGATTGCAAGGCGGAGGAGGGAGCCACTGCGGAGCATTGGCGACTGACGACAACGCGGCAAGCCGCGGTGCCAGGCGGGCCGGGCCCGGCCATGATCCGCCAGACACCCCCTAGAGGTGCTGTCGGGGGCCGCCGTTGGTGATCCGGGCCAGCAGGGCCGGGAGCGCCGTCCCGATCGGCTCGCGGATCAGCTCGTCCGCGAGGGAGTCGTACGGGGTCTCCTCGGCGTTCACGATGATCAGGCGTGCCCCGGCCTCCGCGGCCATCCCGGCCAGCGAGGCCGCCGGCTGCACCTGGAGCGTCGACCCGACGGCGATGAAGACGTCGCAGCCCTTCGCCACGGCCACGGCCTGCGCCAGCACCTGCGCGTCGAGCCGCTCGCCGAACATCACCGTCGCCGCCTTGAGGATCCCGCCGCACACCCGGCAGGCGGGATCCGGCTCCCCGGCGGCGACCCGGGCCAGTGCCTCGCCCATCTCCGACCGGGCGTGGCAGTGCGTGCAGACCACGGCCCGGGCGGTGCCGTGCAGCTCGAACACCTTGCGCGCGGGCATCCCGGCGAGCTGGTGCAGCCCGTCCACGTTCTGCGTGATCACCCGAACCGGGGTCCCGGCCGCCTCCAGCGCGGCGACGGCCCGGTGCGCGGCGTTCGGCTGCGCCCCGAGCGCGCCGATCTCCGCCCGCATCAGCCAGGAGCGGCGGCGGATCTCGGGATCGGCCATGTAGTACTCGTACGTCACGAGCTTCTCGGCGTCCGGCTCCCGCCGCCACAGCCCCTGCGGCCCGCGGTAGTCCGGAATCCCGGAATCGGTGGACATCCCGGCCCCACTGAACACTGCGACAAGCGGCTTTCCCATGCGGAGAGCCTATGGAACGGGTGTGCGCGCCCGCGACCGCATTACGCGGTCCCATGTGGTGCGGCCGCCGAACGGCGAGGTCCGGGCCGGGACTCCTGCGCGGCGGAGGGTCGTTTCTGCGGTGAATGCCGCCCCCCACAGGAGTGATCTCCGTGCCGCACCTCCCCCGAGAGCCGGGCGGGCGGGTACAAACCGGACATGAAGCTCATGCCCTACAGTCTTGGCGTCCTCGTGCCGACCCTGGTCGCGCTGCTGGCCCCGACGCCCGCCACCGCTCTCGCCCACCCCGTTCCGGCCCAGCACACCGCCCCGCAGATCAGCCGGTTCCTCACCGCCTTCTACGGCCAGCACGGCCCCTCCCGCCACAACCGCGAGCGCCACGTCTCCTCGCAGCTCAGAGAGAAGCAGGAGCGCACCCCGGAGTACGACGTGCTGCTCTGCGCCCAGAACGAGCCGCAGCGCGTCGGCATCGGCCCGATCACCGTCCAGGAGTACGCGGGTGTCGGGTCGGCCACCGTCACCACCCACTGGGGCTCGGGCGACACCCGGACCTTCACGGCGTACGTGCGCCTCGACTCGAACCCCATCGCGGTCGACGACGTGATCTGCGCACCCTGAAAACCGGCTGTGCGGCGTCCTGTTGACGGCTGATCAGGCACCGCTGCGCGGGTCCCGGCGCATCTGGTACAACACCGGACATGACGGGATTCGAGATCACCGGCGCGAGCGCCGCCGACATGGGACTGTTCCGCGCCTGGGCCGACGAGGAGGGCTGGAATCCGGGCGATTCCGACCGGTTCGCGTTCATGGTGGCCGACCCGGCCGGCTTCCTCGTCGGCCGGGTCGACGGCGAGCCGGTGGCCTGCATCTCCGCGGTGCGGTACGGGGCCGGTTTCGGCTTCATCGGGTTCTACATCGCCCGCCCGGCCGTCCGCGGCCAGGGCTACGGGATCCGGCTGTGGAACGCGGGCATGGAACGGCTCGACGGCCGGCTCGTGGGACTGGACGGAGTGGTCGAGCAGCAGGCCAACTACCGCAAGTCCGGATTCCGTCCGGCCTGGAACAGCGTCCGGTACGAGGGAGCCCCCGGCGACGAGCACGGGGACGGGGACGGGGACGGGGACGGACGTGGTGGCGGCGTCGGGATCGTGGACGCCGCCTCGCTGCCCTTCGGGCAACTCGCCGCCTACGACCGGCGGTTCTTCCCCGAGGCACGCGACGCGTTCCTGTCCGCCTGGGTCGGCCTGCCCGGGCGGACCGCCCTGGCCGCCGTGCGGGACGGGCGGATCGAGGGCCTCGGCGTCATCCGGCCGTGCAGCGGCGCCTTCCGGATCGGCCCGCTCTACGCCGCCACCCCCGAGGTCGCGGCCGCCCTGCTGCGGGGGCTCGCGCGGCACGCGCCGGGCGGGGTGGTCGCTGTCGACGTACCCGACGCTCATCCGCGGGCCGCGGCCCTCTTCACCGGCCTGGGGCTGGTCCCGACCTTCGAGGCCGCCCGGATGTACACCGGCCCGGCCCCGGAGCTGGACCTGGCGGGCTTGTACGGGGTCACCAGCCTGGAGCTGGGCTGACGGCCGCCCCCTCGCGGGGGCGGGAGGGCCGGACGGCGGTCGCACGGCGCCGCCCGGCCGGTTCGGCGGCTCAGCCGGCGGTTCAGATCCCGAAGAGTACGCCGCTGCTGTTCCGCAGGCCGCACGGGTTGGCGAAGGTGTACGTGTAGTTCAGCCGACGGCCCTGCCACACCCCGTCGGCCGCCACGGTGACCGGGTCCCACTCCCTGGTACACGCCGCGTCGGAGCGCGGCTGCGCCAGGGCGTCCAAGTCGGGCCCGTGCGCCCGTAATTCGGCGCACGCGGCGGCCGGGGACGGGTGCGTGCCGCCGGGCCGGGGCGCGCAGACCAGGGTGACGGCGCGCCGCACCGTGCCGTTGTCGGCGTCCGCCCCGTCCGTGAGGCTGAGCACGAGCACGGACGGCGCGTACAGGGACTCCGTGCCGGACGGCGCGGCGTCGGCCGCCCCGGAACCGACGAGGGCGGTGAGGGCGGCGAGCCCCATGGCGGCGGAAGTGAGTCCCAGACTCCTGGCGATGGACCGCATTTCGAACACTCCTTGCGTGGTCGTTTCGGATAACGGACGCGAGTCTTGCCCATGCGGAACCGGAACGCCCGTTCGTACCCCCATTTCTCGTCACCGATCGTGAGTGAATGACCGCAGACCGCAGCCGTGCGGGAGCGCTGACCAGTGGGGGAGCGGCCCGCCGAATCGGCTGAACACACCCCCGGGAAAGGGGCTCGGCGCGCCCTCGGCGCTAGCCCGCCGCGGCGGCCCGGGGGGCGTAGAGGTCGATGAGACGGGTGCGGGTCTGCTGGAGCCGCGTCGCGAGGACCCGCCCGACCCAGTGGCCGATGGCGGACCCGAAGGCGGGGTCGGCGTCCATGAGCATCCGCACGGTCGAGCCGTCGAACTCGTACGCGCGGACCGGCGTCATCGCCTCGGCCCCCAACTGCCACACGTACGGGGGGAACAGCCAGGACCAGCCGACCAGCTCGCCGGGGCCCAGGCTCTCGATGGGAGCCGGCCGGCGGCCGGCCACGGGGATCTCCAGGGTCACCGTGCCCGAGCGGACGATCCAGAAGGAATCCGCCCGGGTGCCTTCGTCGAAGATCCGCGCGCCCTCGCGGAAATTGACCTCTCGGGCCTGCGACATAAGGCGTCCACGGTGCTCGGTGGACAGGACGGCTGCGATCCGGATGGGGGAAGGTGTGCTCACGACGGCCTCCGCTCAGGACCCCCCGCTACCCCCAGTGTCGCCGACGCCGGTGCGAACCAGCGCGCGGCGGACCGCGCCCGGTGTCAATCCTCGGCGCCTGCCTCCAGACAGGCCAGCTCCATGGCGTCCAGGACGGCCTCGTGGCTGCGCCGGCTCAGCTCGGCGACGTTCTCGATCTGGGCCGTGGTCCAGGCCGCCAGGGTCATCACCAGCACGCGCAGTCCGTCGGTGCCGTGCTCGGCGAGGATCTCGTCGGCCACGATCATCGCGTCCTCGGGCACCTGCTCAGGGGGCTCCAGGCCGGCGAGGCCCCGCAGCATGACGAGGGTGCGGCGGGAGATCTCCGGTGTCATCCGCGCCAGCCGCAGGTCTTCGTCTTCGTCCATCGCCCCGCCCTCCGATACCGTGCCCGTCCCACAGGCACGGTAGGGGGGCGCGCCCCCCTACGGGGCGGTTTCCGAAGGGTGGCCCCGGGCAACCGGGCGAACCGCGCCCCGCAGGGACCGGCGGGCCCCGCTCCGCCGGTCCCTGCCGGGCAGTCGGCGCGGCTACTCGTCCCACGCCCCCGGCGGGCTCGGCTCGGCATCCGGGAACCACCGTCGGACCGCGTCCAGCACCAGCGGCTCCGCGGTCCGCAGGTCCCAGCTCGTGCCGTCGAACTCCTGTAGTTCCAGCACGAGTCGGCCGTCGGCGTCGTACCCGTCGTAGTCCCCGTCGACCAGCTGCCGGGCGGGGGCGACCAGGGCGAGGAGCTCCAGCGTCCCGATGCGGCCCAGGGCCGCCGCCCGCTCCAGCTCCGGGTGGACCCCCTCTTCGTAGACCTCGACCGTCCAGGTCAGCTCCAGAGCGAACTCGCCCATCCGGAGCAGTAGTTCCGCGAGGGTCACATACCGCTTGGGCGGGCCGTCGCGCCATGCCGAGAAGGTCAGCGGCACAGGCGCCGTCATTCGGGCTGGGCCAGGACCAGGCCCCAGCGTATGCCGGGGTCCGAGGCGGCCACCTGGACCCCGAACGACCCGGACAGGCCGGACCCGAGCTGCACGGTGCGCTCGGCCGGGGTGCCGGCCGGGCAGTCGAGCGCGAAGGTGACCGGCGTGTACTCCGGGAGGTTGGGGGCCTCGAAGGTCACCTCGATGCTTCCGCCGCCCTCGCAGGCGACGGTGAGCCCGGTGTCCAGGTGCCGGTTCAGCCCCGAGCCCACCACGCCCCCGGATCCGGTCCGCTCGGGCAGCCAGACCACCCCGTCGGGCCCGGGGTGCGGCAGCAGATTCCCGCCGTCCGACGCCTGTGCGACGCCCCCGCCCCCGGCCAGCGCCGCGGTCATGGCCACGGTCGCGGCCGCCAGCGCGGCCACGCGTACGAGCTTCATGTCTCCCCCTGTAAATCCGTCGTGTGGATCATTCACCCACGACGCTAACAACCACCACTGACAACGCCCCGGGGCCGCGCCACCTCGGAAACCGGCCAGTCGGCAGCTCCACGGCGCAATTTGGCATCCGATAGGTCAAGTGTGATGAACGGGCTGGAGATTCGGCCTAGGGTGCGCCAGTACACCCGGGGCCGCGGACAGTCGTACGCCTGTTTTCGGCCACACCGCGTAGCGCACACCGAACTGGGGGGTTCATGCGTAGATCCAGAGGGCTGGCGGCCGCTCTCGCCCTGTCCTTGGCCGGAACCGGCACCGTCATCGGCCTCGGCCTCGTCCCGCAGGCGGCGGCCGTCACCCCGCCCGTGGCCTTCACCGCCGACGCGCTGTCGACCTGGCAGCCCAACGGCGTGGTCTGGGCCCTCGCCGAGGCCGGCGGCCAGGTCTTCGTGGGCGGCACCTTCTCCGTCGTACGTCCTCCCGAGGGCGGTGGCGGCAGCGAGCGTTCGGCGGTGAACTTCGTGGCCCTCGACGCCGCGACCGGTGCCCCGACCTCCTGCCAGCTGTCCTTCACGGTCGGCGGCGGAACCGCCACCGTCCGCGCGCTCACCCTCTCGCCGGACAAGAAGACCCTGTACGCGGGAGGCTACTTCGGCGCCGTCAACGGCACCCCGGTCTCCAGCCTCGCCGCCGTCGACGTGGCCACCTGCACCGTGAAACAGGGATTCCGCCCCGCCTTCGCCGCCACGGTGCGGGCCCTCGCCGTCACCGGTGACACCGTCTACGCCGGCGGCGACTTCCTCAGCGTCGCAGGCCAGCAGCGCGAGCGGTTCGCCGCGGTCGACGCCACAGACGGGGCGCTCAAGCCCTTCGTGGCCAATGCCGACGAGCCGGGTCGCGCCGTCGAGGTCACCCCCGACGGCGGCAACGTCGTGCTCGGCGGCGACTTCTTCACCGTCAACGGTACGAACACCCACGCCCTGGCCGTCGTGAACGCGACGAGCGGCGCGCTCACCAAGGCGTACCCGGGATTCATCGAGACCAACTCGGTGGTCAAGGACATCGCGACCGACGCGACGGGCTTCTACACCGCCAACGAGGGCACGGGCGGCGGCGTCTTCGACGGCCGGATCGCCCTCAACCTCAGCGACCTGAACCAGCGGTGGCGCGACACCTGCCTCGGCGCCACCCAGGCCGTGCTCCCGTACCAGAGCGTGCTCTACAGCGCCTCGCACGCGCACGACTGCTCCAGCATCGGAGAGTTCCCGGACGGCCAGCGCCACCACCTGCTCGCCCAGCCGACGACGGCTACCGGCAAGCTCGGTTGGGCCCCCGACACCAACGACGGCATCGGCGAGGGCATCGGCCCGCGCGTGATGGCCGTCGGATCCAAGGGCGGCGTCCAGTACCTGTGGGTCGGCGGCGAGTTCACCACCGTCAACGGGGCGGCGCAGCAGAGCCTGACGCGGTTCGCGTCCACCGGCGACACGGGTGCACCGACCGTGCCGGTCGCGAGCGCCGTCAGCTTCAAGCCGGGCGAGGTGCAGGTGCGCTGGCGCACCAGCCTCGACCTGGACGACAGCGCCCTGACGTACAGGATCTACCGCAACGGCTCGGCCACGCCGATCGGCACGGTCACCGCGGACTCGCTGTTCTTCCGGCGCCCGCAGGCCTCCTGGACCGACACCACCGTCTCGCCCGGCCAGTCGTACACGTACCGCGTGACGGCGACGGACGGGGCCGGCAACACGAGCGCCCTGTCCGGTACGGCGAGCGTGACCGTGCCGAACTCGGCGGACGCGTACCCGAACGCGGTCCGCACGGACGGCGCCCAGCTCTTCTGGCGCTACGACGAGTCGGCCCTGCCCTTCGTCGCGGACTCCTCGGGCGCCGGCAACGAGAGCGGCGTGCACCTGAACGCCCCCGCCCTGCGCCGGACGCCCGCCGCGGTCTCCGGCGCGAGCACGGCGATCGGCTTCAACGGCACGGACACCCGGATCTACGCGGACAAGCGGCAGAGCGTGGGCAGCACCTACAGCATCGAGACCTGGTTCAAGACGAACACCACCCGCGGCGGAAAGCTCTTCGGCTTCGGGAACTTCCAGGCCCGCAACAGCAGTCAGTTCGACAAGCACATCTACATGACCAACGACGGCCGGCTGGTCTACGGCGTCTACACGGGCGCCCCCCGCACCATCACCACCGGCGGCACCGCCCGCTACAACGACAACAAATGGCACCACGTCGTCGCGACCCAGGGCCCCGGCGGCATGACCCTGTACGTGGACGGAGCCCAGAAGGGCACCCTGAACGTCGCCGCGCACGAGAACTTCGCCGGGTTCTGGCACGCCGGCGGCGACAGCCTCGGCGGCTGGCCGGACCGCCCGACCAGCGAGTTCTGGGCGGGCCAGCTCGACGAGACCGCCGTCTACCCGACCGTCCTGAGCGCGGGCCAGGTGCAGAACCACCACGCCCTGGCCTCCGCCCCGGCCGACGCGGTCGTCCAGGTGACCGCCGCGGAGGACACGTACGCCAACGCGGGCGCCCCCGACGGCAACTACGGGACCTCCAGCTCGCTGGCGGTCCGCGGCACCGCGCTGTACGCGAGCTACCTGCGCTTCGACCTGCCCGCCGCGCCTGCCGGCACGGTGCTGAAGTCGGCCGCGCTCAGCGTGAAGACCAGCACGATGAGCGGCGCCGGTACGGCGGACACGGTCTCGGTGGTCCCGATCACCGGATCGTGGACGGAGGCCGGCACGACGTACAACAACCGCCCGGGGCTGGGCGGCCCGGCCCTCGGCAGCTTCGCCGGGATCCCCGACGGCTCGGCGGTCCACACCGCCGGGCTGAACACGGGCACGGTCGCGGCGGCGCTCGGCGGGAGCTACGGCCTGGCGCTGAGCAGCGCCGGTACGGACGCCCTGTGGCTGTGGTCCTCGGAGGTCCAGGCGGGTGAGGGGACGCCGAAGCTGACCCTGACCTTCGGGGCGCCGTAAGGGCCGAAGGGTCACGAGGGCCTGAGGGTCCGAGAACCGGAGGGCCCGAGAACCGGAGGGGCGCGGACCGCAATGGTCCGCGCCCCTGCTACGTCTGGTCCGGCCCGTGGCCGACGTGCGCCAGCACCTGCCGCAGCAGCGCGGTGACGTGCGCGTCGTGCAGTTCGTAGACCACGCTGCGCCCGTCACGGCGGCCGATCACGAGGTCGAGGTGGCGCAGCAGCCGCAGGTGGTTGGAGACCGTGGGCTGGCCCAGGCCGAGGGCCTCGGCCAGCTCGCCGACCGAACAGGGGCCGTGCAGCAGACGCGCCAGGATGCGGATCCGGACGGGCGAGGCGAGGCCCTGCATGACCTCCGCGACGGCGGTGGCCTCGGTTTCGCCGAGCAGGGGCGGCTGGGTGGCCTGGGAATCCATGGTCACCACCATAGATCAGCAGATCAGGACGTGTACAGGTTCACATATTTCAAAGTGCTGATATGTTGATGTCATGACTACGGAGAAGGGCCGCGAAGGCGGCCGCCACAGCGGAATCCTCGGCGAGCGCGCGGAGCTGGTCAGCGCCCTGCTCGCCCTCACCGTCTACCTCACGGGTCTGACCCTCCAGCTGACCGGCCGCGGCGGCGGGCCCGTCCCACAGGCCCTCTTCATCGCGGCGTACGCCTTCGGCGGGTTCTTCACCCTCCGCGAGGCCGTCGCCACCGTGCGCCGGGGACGCTTCCAGGTCGACTTCCTGATGCTCGTCGCCGCGGCCGGCGCCGCCGCGATCGGCCGCTGGGAGGAGGGCGCCGTACTCCTCGTCCTGTTCAGTCTCGGCCATGCCCTGGAGGGGTACGCGATGGGCCGCGCCCGGCGCTCCATCGAGGCCCTCGCCGAGCTGGCCCCGCGCACCGCACTCGTACGGCGCGGCTCCGCGGCCCCGGCCGAGGTGCCCGTGGAGGAGCTGACCGTGGGCGACACCGTGCTGGTCCGCCCGCACGCCCGCGTCCCGGCCGACGGATTCGTCAGCGACGGCAGCAGCAGCGTGGACCAGGCGCCCATCACCGGCGAGAGCGTGCCCGCCGACAAGACGCCGGTCGCGGACCCGGCCGCCGCCCTCGCGGACCCGGCGGGCGTGGACCCGGACAGCCGGGTCTACGCCGGCACCGTCAACGGCGCCGGCGCCCTCGACGTGGTCGTCACCCGGCTCGCCGGGGACAACACGCTGGCCAGGGTGGTCCGGATGGTCCAGGACGCCGAGGAGCGCACCTCGCCGACCCAGCGGTTCACCGACCGCTTCCAGAAGTTCTTCGTACCGGGTGTGCTCGCGCTCGCCGCCGCCCTGCTCACCTTCGGCGCGCTCACCGGCGAGCCCTTCACCGACACCTTCTACCGCGCCATGGCCGTCCTCGTGGCCGCCAGCCCGTGCGCCCTCGCCATCGCCACCCCGGCCGCCGTGCTCAGCGCGGTGGGCCGCGCCGCCCGCGGGGGAGTGCTCGTCAAGGGCGGGGCGCCGCTCGAGGAGTTCGGCCGGCTGCGGACCATCGCATTCGACAAGACGGGCACCCTGACCGAAGGGCGCCCGCGCCTCACCGAGATCGAGCCGGCCGACGGCAGCGGACGCGAGGAGCTGCTGAGCACCGCCGTCGCCGCCCAGCGGCTCAGCGACCACCCGCTCGCGCAGGCCGTGGTCCGCGACGGGGCCGGGCTCCTGGCGGGCGCCCCGGCGCCGGAAGCCGGGAACCTGCGGGCCGTCATCGGCCGCGGGGTCCTCGCCGAAGTCGACGGGGAGGCCGTCCACATCGGCAGCCTTGCCTACGCCGACTCCCTCGCGGGACCGCCCGTCCCGGCCGCACTGCGCGACCGTACGGAAGAACTCGCGCGCACCGGCCGCACCACCATGCTCGTGCGCCGCGGCGACCGCTGGCTCGGCACCCTGGGCCTGATGGACGCGCCGCGCCCGGAGGCCGCGGACACCGTGGCGGCCCTGCGCCGGCTCGGCGTGGCCCGGACCGTGATGCTGTCCGGCGACGACCAGCGCGTCGCCGACGCGGTCGGCCGTGCGGTCGGCATGGACGAGGTCCGCGGCGGCCTCATGCCGCAGGACAAGGTCGCCGAGGTGACCCGGCTGCGCCGCACCGCCCGTACGGCCATGATCGGCGACGGGGTCAACGACGCCCCGGCCATGGCCGGCGCCACCGTCGGCGTGGCGATGGGCGCGGCCGGCTCGGCGGTGGCCCTGGAGACGGCGGACATCGCCCTGATGTCCGACGACCTGCGCCGCCTCCCCTTCATCACCGGCCTCAGCCGCCGCGCGAGCCGGGTGATCCGCCAGAACCTCTGGCTGAGCCTCGGCATCGTCGCCGTCCTCGTCCCGGCGACCCTCCTCGGCCTGGGCATCGGCCCGGCGGTCCTGGTCCACGAGGGCTCGACCCTCCTGGTCGTCGCCAACGCCCTGCGGCTGCTGCGCCACCCGGACTGAGCCGGGGCACTCAGCGCAGTTCGTAGGTGAAGGCGTACTCGACGGAGGATTCGCCGTGACGGGCCCTGAAGGAACCGGATCCCGAGAGGCCCGTCAGGTCGCCGGTACCGGAACCGGGCACCACCTCGAAGCGGCAGTCGGTGCCGGAGGCGTCGAAGGTCCCGCGCTCCTCCAGTACGAAGGTGCCCTTGCGGCCGTCGACGCTGCCGGACAGCAGCTCCATCCCGGCGAAGGACCCGACGCTTTCCGCGCAGTAGCTGATCGTGTAGTTGCAGGTCGTCGCCGAGGCCGTGACGACCCCGGTGAAGGCGTTCGTGACCGTGGCGTGGGCCAGGCGCGGGAAGCCCTCGGCGGGGCCGACCGGCTTCTCCTCCCAGTCGCTGTACGTGAAACGGCCGGCGGCGGGGTTCGCGGGACTGGACATCGTGGGCCTCCTGGTTCGCGGCGGGGTGACTGTCCGCCCCGCACGGGAACACCCTGTCCGGCATACCTGACACCTGCTGTCAGGTACCGGCGGTCAACCCCGCACAATGGCGCCATGCGCGCCGACCGGCTCCTCTCCCTGCTCCTGCTGCTCCAGAACCGCGGCCGGATGACCGCCCCCGAGCTCGCCGCCGAGCTGGAGGTGTCCGTCCGCACCGTCTACCGGGACGTCGAAGCCCTCGGCGCCTCCGGGGTCCCGGTCCACGCCGACCGCGGACCGGCCGGCGGGTACCGGCTGATGGACGGCTACCGCACCCGCCTCACCGGCCTCACCGACGCCCAGGCCGGCTCCCTCTTCCTCGCCGGCGCCCCGGGACCCGCCGCGGACCTCGGCCTCGGCGGCGACCTGGCCGCCGCCCAGCTCAAGCTCCAGGCCGCGCTGCCCGCGGAACTCGCCGGCCGGGCCCGGCAGCTCCAGGACCGCTTCCACCTGGACGCCACCGCCTGGTTCCGGGAGGCCGACCCCGTTCCGCACCTCGCACAAGTGGCCCGGGCCGTCTGGGACCAGCGCAAGCTCCGCACCCACTACCGCCGGTGGAACGGCGAGGTGCACCGCGAGCTGTGCCCGCTCGGCCTCGTCCTCAAGGGCGGCATCTGGTACCTCGTGGCCCGGCCCGCCGCGCAGGAGGCGGTCCGTACGTACCGGGTGGCGCGGTTCCTGGGCGTCGAACCGCTCGCGGAGGGCTTCGAACGGCCCGACGGGTTCTCGCTCGCCGCGTACTGGGAGGAGTCCGCCCGGCGGCTGGAGGCGGCGCGCCACCACCAGACGGCCGTCGTACGCCTCTCCCCGCGCGCCCTGCGCCTGCTGCCGATGCAGTTCGGGGCGGTGGGCGTTCGGGCCCTGGCGAGCGCCGGGCCGCCGGACGCGGAGGGCTGGGTACGGGTGGAACTGTCCGTGGAGTCCCAGGCCGTCGCGGTCTGCGACCTGCTCCGCCTGGGCACGGAGGCGGAGGTCCTCGGCCCTCCGGAGCTGCGCGCGGCCCTCGCGGAGGCGGTGGAGGTGCTCGCGGAGCGCTACCGCGCCCCGGACACCCCCTAGGCCTCCGCCGAAGCCGGCCGGCCGGCGGGGCGGAGCTTGGCGGCTGCGCCCGGGCGCGGGGCGTCGTCCACCGCCAGGCAGATGCCGAAGACGCGGTCGTGACCGGTCCAGCCGTTGACGTGGCCCCGGTTGTTGCTGATCTGCACGCGTCGGCGCGGGACGTCCACCGCCGAGACCAGGTGCAGGTACACCGTCCCGGCGACCCGGGCCAGGTCGATGTCCCCGGGTTCGAGGAGGGCCGGGTCGGCCGGTGCGACCCGGATCCGCCGGCGGCTGCGGATCAGCGGAACCATCGAGGTGCCGGTCGGCCGGAACTCCACGGTCTCGCCCCGGCCCAGCCGGTCCGCCTGTGTGTCGAGCATGCCCATCCGGCGCGTGTGCCGGGGGGCCGTGGGCCGCGCCCACCGGTTTTCCGTCCGGCCCGGCCCGGGCGTCAGCGGGGTGGTTCCACCTCCAGGAAGCGGCGGCGGCGGGGGCCGCGGTACAGCAGGCAGACCCAGCCCAGCGGTTCGAGCGCCGCCGCGCATGCCCTCAGGCGGTCCTGCTCCTCCTCGGCCGCGCCGCCGCCCGGCGGGCCGAGCCAGGTGACCTCGACCCGGCCGTCCCCCGACGGGCTCGCGGCCACCCGGTAGCCCGTCCGCGTCCGGTGGCCCTCCGCGTCCACCGCCGACGGGGGCAGGCCCGCCGCCTCCAGTACGAGCGCCACCGCACGCGGCATCCGCAGCAGCTCCCACGGCGCGGGAACCCGGGTGTCCGCCCCGGCGTTGACCAGGCGCCGGATCTGCAACAGCCCCTCGTAGGCCGTGCGCAGCTCCGCCGCCCGCCCCGACCCCGGCGGCTCCGGGCCGTCACCGGTCGCCGGTCCGAAACCCTGCCCGGGTACCGTCGCCATCCGCTGCCACCTCGCCCTCGTCCTCGCCGATCCGCGGCCGATCCTCCGGTCCGCGTCTGAGTACTCCACGACCAACGGCCTGAGTATCCGCCCCGATTCCCCGCCGCGCCGCCGCTGGTCGAATGGGGACATGACTTCCGACGCCGTGCGCACCGCACCCGCACCTCGCCCGCGCATGCAGCACGTGACCACCGCCGGCTCGGCGCTGGCCGTGGCCCTGGTCCCGCTCGTGGTCGGCGTCCTGCTCGCCAAGACGATGGCCGCGGACCCGTACGCGCCCGTCAACGCCCTGATCACCGGGGGCGGCCAGCGCGCCGGGCTGCCCCGCGCCGAGTGGCGCCGACGCGGCCACGCCACCGTGCGCCGGCTGCGCACGGCCCGCCGCGGTACGGCCCAGCGCTGCGCCTACGTGTGCGGCCGCCGCGCCGACGGCTCCTGAGAGCGGAGCCAGGCATCGGCCGCCCCCGGGGAACGCAGGCGGACCACCGTCAAAGGAGCGAACCGCGCGTCCCCGGCCCGCCGCGCGATCTCCGCGCGCCGGGACCCGTACCGCGTCCAGGCCCACCACACGGGGTGGTCGGCGCGCAGCCACTCCCGCCAGGACTCCCGGTTCCCGCCGAACAGCCGCTCCCGCGTCAGGCTCCGGCGCAGCGAGCGGAGCAGCACCCGGCGCATGACGACGCGCCTCGGGTGGTCCAGCCAGACCACCGTGTCCGCGCGCTCCCACAGCAGGTCGCGGACGACCGGGGCCCCGAAGGAGTCGAGGATCCACCGGTCGGTCCCGGCGATCCGCGCCGCGTCCTCGGCGTAGGTCGGGCTGACGGCCCACCCCGGCCCGGTGAAATGGAGGGCGTCCATCTCGTGGTACGGCAGCCGGAGCCGCCGTCCCAACGCCCGGGCCAGGGTGGACTTCCCGGCTCCGCTGATCCCGACCACCAGTACCCGCTGCATCCGCGGATCCTACGAGGCCTGCCGGCGCCGCGGAACTCGGCGGAACGCGGCGGAACTCAGGGGACGAGCGGCTCCTGGAGCTCCGTCACCCACTGGTCCCGGTCCTCCGGGCAGGCCAGGGCCAGCTCGCGGGCGTACCCGGCCGAGCGCTCCCCGTTCGCGTCGATCCAGCGCCCGAGGGCCTGGGCCGTCGGCAGTACGGAGTCCATCGAGCCCCGGTGCACGACGGTCGCGGCCCGCTCGACCGCGGGCAGCTCGACGATCCGTACCCCGCCGCCCAGCGACTCGGCCCGTACGGCGTCCGCGACCGGCAGCCCGGCGTGCACGAGGACCGACCCCGGCTCGGCCCCCGCCGCTTCCTCGTAGTACGCGACGCTCGGTCCGGTCGGGGCCACCCCGGCGGCCTCGATGCGGCGGCACAGCTCGTCGTACAGAGGCCCGATGACCGGGCCGATGTCCTGCGGCTGGTAACTCCCGGCGATCCCGGTCAGCTCGGCGAGCCGGACGGGGGGAAGGGTCTTCACGACGATGTCCTCAGCAGGCATGGTGCCCTCGCTCTCGATGATCCGGAGCCTCGTCTCGACCTGGGTCAGCCGGGCCGCCGCGGCGGCCATGGCCGACTCCAGTTCCGCCTGCCGCAGCCGCAGCATGCCGCGCAGCTCCTCCGCGCCCACCCGCTCGTCGAGTATCGACCCCACCTGGTCCAGGCTGAAGCCGAGTTCCTTGAGCGCGATGACACGGTTGAGGCGGGCGAGTTGCTCGGCCTCGTAGTAGCGGTAGCCGCTGGCGGGGTCGACACGGGCAGGGCGCAGCAGTCCGAGCGCGTCGTAGTGACGCAGCATGCGGACCGATACCCGGCCGTGCTTGGCGAAGTCTCCGATGATGAACATGACGTCCTCCAGTGCAGGCCCTGACACAGTGTGAGAGTCAAGCCCCCGTCAGCCTATGGGGCCTTTCCCGCAGGTCAGCGCCCGAACTGGCGGATGCACAGGTCCACGATCGACGGCGGTACGGCGCCCTCCGCCGCCGCGCAGAGCTCGTCCCCGCGCGGCGGCGGTGCCGGCGGGCGGCCGGGGCGGGCCGGCGGGGCCTCGGGCGGGTGCGCCCGCCGGGGCGCGGCCGGCTTCGCGGGACGTCCGGCACGCGGCCGGGGAGCCCTGGCGGCGGGCGCGTCGGCCTCCGGCTCCGCCCCCGACTCCGCCGCGGCGGGGGCCGCGGGCAGTCTGCCGAGGGGCAGCGCCGCCGGTGCGTCCTCGCGGGCGGGTGCCTCGGCGGACCCGGATCGCGGTACGGGACCGCGCGCGGGGGCGGCGGGAGACTGCGACTGCGGGCCGACGGAAACGCAGCCGGCGCTCGCGAGGAGCGCAACGAGGGAGAGGGGCACGGCCCGGCGCAACTGCATCCGACCACCATGCCGTACGGGCGGACCGGCCGGGTCCCGGCCTCACGCGTCCGGGTGAGGCCGGGTGAGGCCGAGGAGGGCCCGGTGAGCGCAGTGGGCCCGGTGGATGCGGGGCACCGGGGCGGCAGCCGCCGGCCCGATCCGGTGGGGCGGTCGCGTCCGGCGCCGCTGAACCGCGCGGTCCGCCGGACCGGAGGTGCGCGCGGGGGTGGACCCGACGGTGTTTTCCGGACAGGGTGCGGGATGGGAACGGCCGTACGGACGCCGGGGGAGGCGCGACCTCCGGCGCTCCGCGCGGCCGCACGTCCCCGTCCCGCATGCCGTCCCGCATGCCCTGCCCGTACGGAGTGCCGAACCATGACCGCAGATGCCGCGCCCGCGCCCGACGCGACCACACCAGCAGTTCCCGCCCCCGCCGCCCCTGTCTCCGCCCCCGCCTCCGCGCCCTGGAAGGGCTGGGCCGCCGTGTGCGCCGTCGCGCTCGGCATCTTCTGCCTGATCACCTCCGAACTGCTCCCCGTGGGCCTGCTCACCCCGGTCGGCGCCGATCTCGGCGTGTCCGACGGCACCGCCGGCCTGATGGTCACCGTGCCGGGGCTGGTCGCCGGAATCTGCGCCCCGCTCGTCACCGTCGGCACCGGCCGGCTCGACCGGCGGCACGTGCTGTGCGCGCTGATCGCCCTGATGGCCGCCGCCAACCTCGTCGCCGCCCTGGCCCCCTCCTTCGCGGTGCTCCTCGCGGCCCGGCTGCTCGTCGGGGTCGGCGTGGGCGGTTTCTGGGCGATGGCCGGGGGCCTCGCCGTACGACTGGTCCCCGAGCGCCACGTCGGCCGCGCGACCGCCCTGGTCTTCGGCGGCGTTCCCACCGCCTCGGTGCTCGGTGTCCCCGCCGGCACCCTGCTCGGCGAACTCGGCAGCTGGCGCACCGCCTTCGCGGCCGTCGGGGGCCTCGGCCTCGCCACGCTGGCCGCCCTGCTCCTGCTGCTCCCCCCGCTGCCGCCGGCCCGGCAGATCTCCATGCGCCAACTGCCCGCGCTGCTGCGGGGCAACCGCGGGGTCCGGGCCGGGGTGGCCGTCACCTTCCTGGTGGTGACCGGCCAGTTCGCCGCTTACACGTTCGTGCGGCCGATCCTCCAGGACGTCTCGGGCATCGACGCCGGGTTCGTCAGCACGCTGCTGCTCGGGTACGGCGTCGCGGGGGTCGCCGGCAACTTCCTGACGGGGACCCGCGATGCGCCCCGTACGCTCCTCGTGGTCAGCACCTGCCTGACCGTGGTCCTGGGGCTGATCGCCGTCGTGCCCGGAGCGGTCGCCGGAACGGTCCTGCTGATGGTCTGGGGGCTCGTCTACGGCGGGGTCTCGGTGAGTCTGCAGACCTGGATGAACAGGGCAGCCCCGGACGCCGCCGAGGCAGCCTCCTCCCTGATGGTGGCCATGTTCAACCTGGCCATCGCCGCGGGCGCGTTGGCCGGGGGCCTCGCGGTCGACGGGCTCTCGGCGCCGGCCGCGCCGCTCACCGGAGCCTGCCTGATGTGCCTGGCGGCCGTCACGATCCGGGTCACCTCGCGGGCGGGGGCCGCCGCCGGGCGCTGAGCCGCCGTAGGGGTGCGGGAGGCGGCGCCGTACGAACAGCTCGGACGGATGGGGCGCATCGGACATCCGGCTTGACTCGGGCCATCCCGGGGGGAAAGAGTGCGCCGGTCGAGCACACTGCACCGCGTACGAGCTGCACTCCGGAGATGCCCAACATGTCCATATCCGTCCGCTCTTCGCTCGCCTCAGCGGCCGCGATCGGCGGTTCCCTCGCAGTCGGCACGGTCGGCGCCGTCACGATCGCCGTCGCCGTCGCGCCCACGGCCTCCGCCATCCCGGAGCCGCAGTCCACCACCTGCGCGGGCGCACTCGGCATCGCGGGCCGCTACGGCGAGTTCATCGAGGGGGACGACCAGCACACCCCGGACGCCGAAGGTGCGGTGGCCGTCGGCGGCAACGCGGACTTCCGGGGCGGATTCAGCGTCGGCCAGGAGCTGAGCACCGCCCAGGCCGACGCCCTCCCGGGCGGCAACGCCCTGGTCGTGGCGGGCAACATCACCGGTGACGTACGGGTGATCAACGGGAACGGCATCTACGGCGGCACTCTCACCGGGCTCGCCGAGGCCCACAACGGCAAGGTGGCCAAGGGCCCCTCACCCATCGACTTCCCCGCCGAGTTCCGCGCACTGCGCAAGACCTCCGCCGCGCTCGCCGCCGCCCAGTCGCCCTCCGCGCAGTGGCGCCTGGACGACTCCACCCTCCAGCTCACCGGCACCGACCCGCGGTTCAACGGCTTCGTCCTGCCCGCCACCGAGTTGGAGAAGGCCAAGGAGATCCGGATCAAGGTCCCGGTCGGCGCGGTCACCGTGGTCAACGTCAAGGGCGCCGCGTACGACCAGAACAAGGCGGGAACCACCGGCTTCTTCCTCTGGGACGAGGCGGGCAGGCGCGAGATGCTCGACGACAAGCTCAGCAGCGCGGCCGACGGAGACGTCCGCGCCAAGCTGATGTGGAACTTCCCCGATGCCACGAAGGTCACCAAGAAGAGCGGCAACGCCTGGCCGGGCACCATCCTCGCGCCCGACGCCGCACTCGACCTCGGCGACGGCGGCCCGGTCAACGGCTCCGTCATCGCCAAGTCGCTGACCGGCAAGGGAGGCGCCGAGACGCACCACTACCCCTTCACCGGCTGCCTCCCGACCGCCCCGGTCCCCGCGGCGAACACCCCCTCGACCGGCGCCCCGGCCCCGGCGGGCGAGACCCCGCCCGCTGCCCCGGTGCCCGGACGGCCCGGCACCCCCGGGATTCCGGGCAGGCCCACCGCGTCGGAGCCGGGCACGCCCGGCGGCTCCGCGACCCCCGGCCCGTCCCGCGGCACCCCGGCCGCGGCCGCCGGCGGCAGCGGCGGCAAGGGCGGGGATCTGGCCCGGACCGGCGCCGGCGTGGCCGTGCCGCTGGCCATCGGCGGCGGCCTCGTGCTGGCCGTCGGTACGGGCATGGTCCTGGTCGCGCGGCGGCGCAGGGCCTGACCGGCCGGACGGGGGCCGGCACCGCACCGCCGCGCCGGCTCCCGTCCCCGCCGGGAGACGAACATGTCCCCAGAACCAGACGAGAGCGGGATCTTCCCCGACGACGCCCTGCTCGTACGCCCTTACGTCGCCCCCTCGGGCCGCCCGCCCGGGCCGCCCCGGCCGACACCACCCACCTGGCCGCAGAGCGGGCCGGCCGCCGTGCCGGTACGGCCGCCCGTTCCGGAGTCCGCGCGGATGCGGGCTCCTTCGGCGATCCCGGGTCCTTCGGCGACCCCGAGTCCTTCGGCGACCCCGGGTCCCGCGGCCGTCCCGAAGGACCGGGACCGGAGCACCCGGCTGCCGCTGGCGGTCCTCGCCCTGCTCGCGCTGGCCGCCGCGGGCGTCCTCGTACTGCTGCTGCGCACCCCGGAGCCGGAGCCCCCGCGGGCCGGCGCGGCGCCCGGGCTGTCCGTGCCCGTGCTTCCGGCGCGGAGCCCCGGCTCCGACGCCGAGCCCTCGCCGGACGGGCCCGACGGATCCTCCGGGCCCAGGCCGCCGGGGCCGACCGCACCCGGCCCGTCGGGGACCGCGTCCGCGAGCCACGGCGCGCAGCCGCAGCAGCCGCCGCCGAGCGCCTCCTCGGCGGGGCCCTCGGCGACCGGCTCCGGGACGCTGAGCCCGGGCGACCAGGGACCCGAGGTGCGCACCTTGCAGCAGCGGCTCCACGGGCAGGGGTTCACGTACGTCTCCGTCACCGGGACGTACGACGAGCAGACCCGGCGCGGTGTCCTGCAGCTCCAGCAGAACAGGAGCATCAAGGGCGACCCGCCCGGCGTCTACGGCCCGGCCACGCGGGCCGCGTTCGGGCTCGGGGGCTGAGGGGCCGGCGCCGGGGGCCGGGGCTGCGGCCGGTGCTGCGGACGCGGCCCCGGCAGGGCTTCAGCGGCCGCCGGAGACGCGCAGGACGGTCCCCGTCGTGTACGAGGCGTCCGGGGACAGCAGCCACGCGATGGCCCCGGCGACCTCCTCGGGCTGTCCGGGCCGCCCGAGCGGGATCCCCGCGGCCGCGCGGGCCGGCCGGTCGGGGTCGCCCATGGCGGCGTGCATGTCGGTCTCGATGATGCCCGGCGCCACCGCGTTGACCCGGATCCGGTCCGGCCCGAGCTCCTTGGAGAGCCCGATGGTCAGTGCGTCGGTGGCCGCCTTGGTCGCGGCGTAGTGGACGTAGTCGCCGGGGCTGCCGAGGGTGGCGGCCGCGGACGAGACGTTGACGATCGCCCCGCCCCCTGCCCCGGCCATGTCCCGGGCGGCCCGACGGCAGCACAGCAGGTACCCGAGCAGGTTCACCTCCACGACCCGCCGCAGGTCCTCGGTCCTGGCGTCGGCCAGCCGGCCCAGGGGCCCGGTCACCCCGGCGTTGTTGACCAGGCCGGTCACGGTGCCCAGTTCGGCTCCGGCGATGTCGAAGAGCCGCTCTGCGCCGCACTCGTCGGCGGTGTCCGCGCGTACGGTCACACACCGTCCGCCGGCCGCCCGTACGCGCTCGGCGGTGGCCCCGGCGGCCGCCTCGTCGTATACGTAGCCGAGCACGATGTCATGCCCGTCCCCGGCGAGCCGCACGCAGGTCGCCGCGCCGATCCCCCTGCTCCCGCCGGTGACGACGGTGACCGGTCGACGTGCCATGTGAACCTCCTGTGTGACGCTGTCCCCCTGCCGTGCCCGCGCCCATGATCGCGAGTCCCGACCTCGAACGCCAGCCCGGTCCGCTGTGGCGGCCGGGCGGAGATTAGCAGTGCGATAAACGCTGGACCAGCGGAAATGGCGGAATGCACAGTGGCATCGATGCCGACCACGAAGATGTCCGAGGAGCCTTTCCATGTCGACCCTGCGCGTCACCGCCGAAGAGCTGACCGTCCACGAGCACCCGAACGCCGATGCGTTGGAGCTGGCCCAAGTGGGCCTGTACCGAGCCGTCGTGGCCAAGGGGGCCTATACGACGGGTGAGTTCGCGCTCTACATACCGGAACAGGCCGTACTGCCCGCCGGTTTGATCGAGGAGCTAGGACTGACCGGACGGCTGGCGGGCAGCGCCGCCGACCGGGTCAAGGCCGTCCGGCTGCGCGGCGAGCTGTCGCAGGGACTCGTATGCCGGCCGGCGGCGCTCGCGGGGGTGGACCTGGCGCAGGCCGCCAAGGAGGGCACGGACTTCGCGGAGCTGCTCGGCATCACCAAATGGGCCCCGCCCGTCCCCACGACGATGAGCGGCGACGTCGCGGCCGCGCCCGACCTGCTGCCGTGGGTGGACATCGAGAACCTCCAGCGCTATCCGGACGTCTTCGAGGCCGGCGAGCCCGTCGTCCTCACCGAGAAACTGCACGGCACCGCCTGCCTGTTGACGTACGTCGTCGAGGACGGGCGGGTGCTGGTCTCCTCCAAGGGGTTCGGCTCCAAGGGGCTCTCGCTCAAGGAGGACGAGCGCAACCTGTACTGGCGGGCCGTGCGCGGCCACGGCGTCCCCGAGGTCGCGGCCCGGCTGGCGGCGCGGCTCGGTGCGACCCGGGTCGGCATCTTCGCCGAGGTGTACGGCAGGGGTGTCCAGGACCTGGCGTACGGAACCGACGTGCGCACGGCCGAGGCGGCGCCCGGGTACGCCGTTTTCGACGTCTCCGCCGAGATCGACGGCCAGGTCCGCTGGCTGGACCCGGCGGCGGTGCTGCCGGACGGCGAACTGCCGCTCGTACCCCGGCTGTTCGAGGGGCCTTACGCGCTGGACACCGTCCTGGAGTGGGCGAGCGGCCGCGAGACCGTGTCCGGGCGGGCCATGCACCTGCGCGAGGGGGTCGTCATCCGGCCCGCGGCGGAGCGGTACAGCCCGGTGGTCGGCGGACGCGCCATCGCGAAGGCGGTCAGCCCGGCGTACCTGACGCGCAAGGGCGGCACCGAGTACGAGTGAGGCGGGCGGGTTAGCCTGGCGGGATGATCGCGAACGACGCGCTGTCCCGCGCCCTCGACACCCCGGGGGACCCGCGGGTGCGCCCGCTGCCGCCGGAGGTGGCCGAACTGCTGCGCGTACTGGCGGACCCGCCCCGGCTCGCGGCGCACCTGCGGCTCGTGCACGACGTGGCGTACGAGCTGGCCGACTGGCTGACGGGGTACTGCCCGGGCCTGGCCTTCGACCGGGAGGCCGTGTTGTTCGGAGCGGCCACGCACGACGTGGGCAAGGCGGTGCACCCCGCCGAGCTCACCGGCCCCGGCTCCGCGCACGAGCCGGCCGGGCGGGACCTCCTGCTCGACCACGGGTTCGGCCCGGAGCGGTCCCGCTTCGCCGCGACCCACGCCGCCTGGGCGGAGCCGGACGTGAGCCTTGAGGAGCTGCTGGCCAGCACCGCCGACAAGGTGTGGAAGGGCAAGCGGGTACCGGAGTTGGAGGACCTCCTGATCGGCCGCCTGGTGGGGGTGGCGGGCGGTGAGCGCTGGGAGGTGTACCTGCGGCTCGACGAGCTGCTCGGGCGGCTCGCCGAGGGCGCGGACGCCCGCCTGGCCTTCCAGGCCGCGCACCCCGTCTGAGTCGGCCTCCGTCTGAGCTCCCTGTCTGAGCCCCCGTCTGAGTCGGCCTCCGTCTGAGCCCCCCCGTCTGAGCCCGCCCGTCTGAGCCCCCTGTCTGAGCCCACGGCCGAACCGGCCCGGCCGGGCGTCGCGGCACGGTGGGGCCCCGGTCGCAGCGCTACCCCCGCCGTGCGGTGGCCTCGCCCCGGGTGTTCAGGGCCGTGCGCCAGCCCGGTTGTTCCGCCGGCGGTTCGGGGCTGTGGCGGCGCCGGCCGCCCGTGGCGAAGAAGGCCGACAGCGGCAGTGTGGCCGCGCCGACGGTGACGGCGTCCGGGCCGAGGGAGCCCATGTCGATGGTGACCCGGGCGGCGGGATGCCGCAGGGCGTACCGGGTCGCGTGCTCCCGTACCGCCGGAAGGATACGCGGGCCCAGCATCAGGCCGGCCCAGCCGCCGATCAGGATGCGCTCGGGCTGGAACAGGTTGATCACGTCCGACAGGCCCGCGCCGAGGTACTCCGCCGTCTCGTCCAGCACCTCCCGGGCCACCGCGTCACCGGCGTCCGCCGCGGCCAGCAGGGCGGAGAGGGCCTCCTCCTCGTCCACCGCGGCCCCCGCGCCCCCGCCCCGTTCCGCCCATCGGGCCAGCAGGGACTCCGCGCCCGTGTACGCCTCCAGGCAGCCCAGCGCCCCGCACCGGCAGCGCCGCCCGCGTACCGACACGGTCAGGTGGCCCCACTCCAGGGGCGTGCCTTCGGTGTTGCCGCCCTCGGGGGAGCCGTCGGTGATCAGGCTCGCGCCGACGCCCGAGCCGAAGAGGACCACGACCGCGTCCCGGGCACCCCGGCCCGCCCCGAACCACATCTCCGCCTGGCCGAGCGTGCGCGCGCCGTTGTCGATGATGTAAGGGACCTCGGGCGGCACGGCTCCGGTGGCACGCAGCAGCGCCTCCAGGGGGACCGCGTCCCAGCCGATGGTCTGCCCGTGCACGACGGCGCCGCCGGGCGCGTCGCGGTCGACGATGCCGGGCACGCCCACCCCGACCCCCAGCAGACGCTCCGTGCCGACTCCGGCCTCGGCGAGCACGGTGGCGATCCCGGACCGTACGTGGTCCACGATCGGGCCCACGTCGTAGCAGCCGCGCGGCTTCAACGGCATCTCGGTGCGGGCGAGTTCGGTGAGCGTGAGGTCGAACAGCTCGACGCGGACCCGGGTTTCGCCGACGTCGATCCCGATCATGTGGGCGCTGCCGGGCGCCACGCGCAACAGGGTGCGGGGCCTGCCGCCGTCGGAGTCGACGACGCCGGCCTCTTCCAGGAGCCCGTCGGCGACGAGCTCGCCGACCACGTTGCTGACGGACCCGGAGCTCAGCCCGGTGGCGGGGCCCAGCTCCTGACGGCTCATCGGCCCGCCGAAATACAGCCGCTGCAGTACGGCGCTGCGGTTGCCGCGCCGCAGGTCCCGCACCGTACGTCCGCTACGCCCCGTGGTCATGTGGCTCCTTCCGTGCTGACATCGATCGCAACATACCCCTGCGCGACCCCTTGACGCGACCCTTTCCCGAGGCTTAACTCACGTCCTAAATTAAGGCCTGGATGTAACGGGGCGACCGAGCCCGGGTGCTCGGACCGCATCACCGGCCTTTCTCCCGACCCGCCGAAAGGGACCGAGCCGCCATGCGCAGAACCCGAGCCGCAGCCGCCGCCACCGCCGTCTCCCTGCTCACCGTCGCCGCCACCGCCTGCGGAGGCGGCTCCGCCGACAACGCGGGCGGCTCCAACACGGCCCCCAAGGAGCTCACTTACTGGGCCTCCAACCAGGGTCCCGACATCGCGGCGGACCAGGCGACCCTCGGCCCGGAGCTGAAGAAGTTCGAGGAGCAGACCGGCATCAAGGTCAAGCTGGAGGTGGTGCCGTGGTCCGACCTGCTCAACAGGATCCTCGCGGCCACCGCCTCCGGCCAGGGGCCGGACGTCCTCAACATCGGCAACACCTGGTCCTCCTCCCTCCAGGCCACCGGCGCCCTGCTGCCCTGGGACGCGAAGAACTTCGACGCGATCGGCGGCAAGGACCGGTTCGTCGACTCCGCCATCGGCTCGGCCGGCGCCCCCGGCAAGGACCCGGCCGCCGTCCCGCTCTACTCGATGTCGTACGCGCTCTACTACAACAAGAAGATGTTCCAGGAGGCGGGCATCGAGAAGCCCCCGGCCACCTGGGACGAGATGACCGCCATCGGCCGGCGGCTGTCCAAGGACGGCAAGTGGGCACTGGGAGCCGAGGGCTCGAACCCCTCCAACAACATCCACCAGGCCTTCGTCCTCGCCAAACAGCACGGTGCGGACTTCTTCGACGCGGCCGGCCGGCCCACCTTCGACACCCCGGCCAACGTCGAGGCGGTCAAGCAGTACGTCGACCTCATGGCCAAGGACAAGATCATCGCGCCCGGCAACGCCGAGTACGACAAGAACCAGTCCCTCCAGGACTTCGCGAACGGCAAGACCGCCATGGTCCTGTGGCAGAGCGCGGCCAGCAGCTTCAAGTCCCACGGGATGAAGGAGGGCGACTGGGGCGTGGCCCCCGTCCCGGTGCCCGCCGGCGGCACCCCCGGCACCGGCAGGAACACCAACTCCATGGTCGCCGGAATCAACATGGCCGTCTTCAGGAACACCGACAACATCGACGGCGCGCTGAAGTTCGTGAAGTTCATGACCAGCGACGAGGAGCAGAAGCTCCTCAACAAGACCTACGGCTCCATCCCGCCCGTCAAAGCCGCCCAGAGCGACCCCGCCTTCGCGAACGACGACCTCACCGTGTTGCGCAACACCCTCGCCACCAGCGCCGCCCCGCTCCCGCAGGTCCCCGAGGAGTCCCAGTTCGAGACCGCCGTCGGCACCGCCGTCAAGGAGCTGTTCGCCGACGCCGCGGCCGGCCGGCCGGTGACCGCCGAATCGGTCAGGTCGAGGCTCACCAAGGCCCAGCAGCAGATGGCGAAGTGAGCGCAGCCCCATGACATCCGCGACCGCGGGGCGGGTGCGGCGTACCGCCGCCCGCGCGCACCGCACCGGACGGGTACGGCGTACCGCCCTGCCCTACCTCCTGCTCCTGCCCGCCCTGCTCCTCGAACTGCTCATCCACCTCGTCCCGATGGCGATGGGCATCATGATGAGCTTCCGGGAACTGACTCAGTTCTTCATCCGGGACTGGTCCAGCGCCCCCTGGACGGGATTCGACAACTACGAACTCGCCGTCGACGTCAACAAGCCCGTCGGCGAGGCCCTGCTCGGCTCCTTCCTCACCACCTGCGCCTTCACCCTGCTCTCCGTCGGCCTGTGCTGGTCCGTCGGCACCGCCGCCGCCGTGTTCACGCAGGAGACCTTCCGCGGCCGGGGCATCCTGCGGGCGCTGTTCCTCGTCCCGTACGCTCTGCCCGTCTACGCGGCCGTCATTACCTGGGCGTTCATGTTCCAGCGGGACAACGGCCTGGTGAACCACGTCATCCACGACCAACTGGGCATCGGCGGCGCCGAACACACCTTCTGGCTGCTGGGCGAGAACAGCTTCTGGGCCCTGCTGACCGTGTCCGTCTGGAAGGGCTGGCCGTTCGCCTTCCTGATCGTGACGGCCGCGCTGCAGAACATCCCCAAGGAGCTCTACGAGGCCGCCGCGCTGGACGGGGCCGGCGTCTGGCAGCAGATCCACCGGATCACCCTGCCCTCGGTCGGCGCGGTCAACCAGGTACTGGTCCTCGTGCTGTTCCTGTGGACCTTCAACGACTTCAACACGCCCTTCGTGCTGTTCGGCAAATCGGCCCCCGAGGCCGCCGACCTCATCTCCATCCACATCTACCAGTCCAGCTTCGTGACCTGGAACTTCGGCACCGGCTCGGCGATGTCCGTCCTGCTGCTGCTCTTCCTGCTGCTCGTCACGTCCGGCTACCTGGCCCTCACCACCAGGGGACGGAGGAACGCCGATGCCTAGCACCGGGGCCGGGCGCGCGAGCAAGGCCCGCAACCCGCTCGACCCGCCCGCCTCCTTCAAAGCGATCCGAGCGGTCTTCCTGACCCTGCTCTCCGCCTTCGTGCTGCTGCCCGTCTACGTGATGGTCACCAGCTCGCTCAAACCGCTCAAGGACGTGGCGGGACAGTTCCGCTGGATCCCCAGCGAGCTCACCATCCGCCCCTACATCGACATCTGGCACACTGTGCCGCTCGCCAAGTACTTCGTGAACTCCCTGATCGTGTCGGGCGCCGCCACCGTCTGCTCCGTGGTGATCGCCGTCTTCGCCGCCTACGCCGTCAGCCGCTACCGCTTCCGCGGCAAGCGCCTGTTCACCGTCACCGTGCTCTCCACCCAGATGTTCCCCGGGATCCTCTTCCTGCTCCCGCTGTTCCTGATCTTCGTGAACATCGGCAACAGCACCGGGGTGGCGCTCTACGGATCCCGCGGCGGGCTGATCCTCACCTACCTCACCTTCTCCCTCCCCTTCTCCATCTGGATGCTCATCGGCTACTTCGACTCGGTACCCCGCGACCTCGACGAGGCCGCCACCGTCGACGGCTGCGGACCGCTCGGCGCGCTGCTGCGCGTCGTCGTGCCGGCCGCCGTCCCCGGCATCGTCGCCGTCGCCGTGTACGCCTTCATGACCGCCTGGGGCGAGGTCCTCTTCGCCTCCGTCATGACGAACGACACCACCCGCACCCTCGCCATCGGCCTGCAGGGCTACTCCACCCAGAACGACGTCTACTGGAACCAGATCATGGCCGCCTCGCTCGTCGTCAGCATCCCCGTCGTCGCCGGATTCCTGCTGCTCCAGCGGTACTTGGTGGCAGGACTCACGGCAGGAGCCGTCAAATGACCCTTTCCGAAAGCCTCACCGTGACCGAACGCGCCGCCGTCGAGAACGTCATCGACCTCGCCGCCCTGCCGCGCGACTTCGTCTGGGGCACCGCGACCTCCGCCTACCAGATCGAGGGCGCGGTGGCCGAGGACGGCCGCGGCCCCTCCATCTGGGACACCTTCTCCCACACCGCCGGCGCCATTGACGGCGGACACAACGGGGACACCGCCTGCGACCACTACCACCGCTGGCGCGAGGACATCGGCCTGATGCGCCGGCTCGGCACCGACGGCTACCGGCTGTCCGTCGCCTGGCCGCGCGTCCTGCCCGGCGGTGACGGCCAGGTCAACGCCAAGGGCCTGGACTTCTACGACCGGCTGGTGGACGGACTGCTCGCCGCGGGCATCGCCCCCTCCGTCACCCTCTACCACTGGGACCTGCCCCAGGCCCTCCAGGACCGCGGCGGCTGGCCCGAGCGCTCCACCGCCGAGCACTTCGCCGCGTACGCCGGCCTGGTCGCGGAGCGGCTCGGCGACCGGGTCACCCAGTGGGCCACGCTGAACGAACCGCTCTGCTCGGCGTGGATCGGCCATCTGGAAGGCCGGATGGCCCCCGGCTGGACCGACCTGGCCGCCGCCGTCCGCGCCTCCTACCACCTCCTCCTCGGGCACGGCCTCGCCACCCGGGCCGTTCGCGCCGCGGCCCCCGGCGCGCAGATCGGCATCGTCAACAACCTCTCCACCGTCGAGCCCGCCACCGACAGCGACGCCGACCGCGCCGCCGCACGCCGGATGGACGGCCACGTCAACCGCTGGTGGCTCGACCCCGTGCACGGCCGCGGCTTCCCCGCCGACATGCGCGAGGTCTACGGCGTGGACCTGCCCGAACGCCCCGGCGACCTCGACGCCATCGCCGAGCCGCTCGACTGGACCGGTCTGAACTACTACTTCCCGCAGGTGGTCACCGCCGACCCCGGCGGCCCCGCGCCCCACGCCCGCATGATCGAGCGGCCCGGCGTCCCGCGCACCGGCATGGACTGGGAGGTCGACGCCGACGGGCTGGAGACCCTGATCATGCGGCTGACCGAGGAGTACGGCGCCCGGCGCATCCACATCACCGAGAACGGCTCCTCGTACCCCGACACCGTGGCCCCCGACGGCAGCGTGCACGACCCCCGGCGCACCGCGTACCTGACGGCCCACCTGGCCGCCTGCGCCCGCGCCGCCCGCCGCGGCGCCCCGCTGGCCGGCTACTACGCCTGGTCCCTGCTGGACAACTTCGAGTGGGCCTACGGCTATGACAAGCGCTTCGGCCTGATCCACGTCGACTACGCCACGCAGCGCCGAACGATCAAGTCCAGCGGCCACCACTACGCGGACGTGATCGCCGCCCACAAGGCCCTGTAGCCCCCGCGCCGCGCCGTGCCCGCCCGGCTTCCCCGGGCGGGCACGGCCTTTCGTGGTGGGATGGTCCGGGGGCGGTTCCAGCAGCTCAGCTCACGGAGAGGCGAGGCGCATGTCCGAAGACACCGAGGGCACCATGCGGGCGATGGCGTACGAGACGTACGGCGGCTCGGAGGTGCTCTTCGAGACCCGGCTCCCGGTGCCCAAGGTCGGCCCCGGCGAGGTCCTCGTCCGGGTCAAGTGCGCCTCGGTCAACCCCGTCGACTGGAAGATCATGGCGGGCGGGCTCGACGGCCTGATGGACGTCGTGTACCCCGTCGTGCCCGGCTGGGACGTGGCCGGAACCGTCGAGATCGTCGGCATCGACGTGCCCGAGTTCACGGCCGGAGACGAGGTCGTCGCGTACGCCCGCAAGGACTGCGTGCACGGCGGTACCTTCGCCGAGTTCGTCACCGTGCCCGTACGCGCCCTGGCGCCCAAGCCGATCTCCCTCAGCTGGCAGGAGGCGGCCGGCCTGCCGCTGGCCGGGCTCACCGCGTACCAGCTGCTCACCCGCCTCGACACCGGCAAGGACGACACCGTGCTCATCCACGGAGCGGCGGGCGGAGTGGGCACCCTCGGCGTACAGATCGCCCGCGCCCTGGGTGCCCGCGTCATCGGCACGGCCTCCCCGCGCAACCACGACCGGCTGCGCGAACTGGGCTGCGAGCCGGTCGAGTACGGCGAGGGCCTCGCCGACCGCGTCCGCGAACTCGCCCCGGAGGGTGTCACGGTCGTCGCTGACTTCGTCGGCGGCGTCCTCGACACCACCCTGGCGGTCCTCGCCGAGGGCGGCCGCCACGCTTCCATCGCCGACCACACCGTACTCGGCGCGGACGGCCAGTGGATGTGGGTCCGGCCCGTCGGCAGCGACCTCGCGGAGCTGGGCGGACTCGCGGACAGCGGCAAGCTCACGGTCACCGTGGCCAAGACCTTCCCGCTCGCCGAACTCCCGGCCGCCTTCGACCTCAGCCGCGCCGGACACGCCGCCGGAAAGATCGTCATGGAGCTCTGAGGCGGCCCGCGGGGCGGCCGGTGGCCGCCCCGCGGGCCGGCGGAGGGGCGGGTCAGGGGAAGGAGACGACGGTGGAGGGGATGGTCGAGGTGCCCGAGGTCGGTGCGCCCGTGGCGTTGATGACGTGCTCGTACTGGCCGTTGCCGCCGAGCGAGACGACCAGCAGGTCGTGGAACTTCACGCCCGGCTTCACCGGCGCCTGGAAGCCGTGGTCCTGACGGATCGTCGGGTCGACGTTGTAGTAGCAGTAGCTGCCCAGGCCCCAGCCCTCGTGGGTGGTGACCGAGTCGGCGACCTTGTACGCCGCGTACCCCTTGACCGGACCGTTCTGGATGGCCGCCTGGTTAGGGGCGTCGTAGGCCTTCTCGTTCTGGAAGAAGACCGTGCGCCCCCGGTTGCCGTTCCACTCGACGTCGTACTTGTTGAAGTGCTCGACGAAGAGCCCGGTGGCCAGTACGTCGTCGCCGTTGACCCGGAATCCGTAGTCGGCGCGGTTGGTCTCCCAGCCCACCCCGTCGCCGTGGTCGGCGCGCCAGATCCAGGTGTGGTCGACGATCGTGTCGTGGTTGTTCACCACCATGCCCACGGTGGCCCTGCCGGCCCCGGCGCCGCCGACCCGGATGAACACGTCCTGGACGGTGGTCGGGTTCGCGGCGTGGTCCGCGGTGGTCCCGGCGGGTCCGACCTCCAGCAGGCTCGGCGAGTTGACGGTTCCCGCATCGATCAGGAACCCGGCGAGCTTCACGCCGTCCACATCGGCGACCTTCATCGCGGTCACCCCGTTGTCCGGGACGATCGTGGCGAGGCCGAGGCCCAGCACCACCGTGTCGGGGCGGTCCACCCGGATGGTCCGGTCGACGTGGTAGACGCCCGGGGTGAAGAGCAGGTGCAGGCCCTGGGCCAGTGCCTGGTTGATCGTGGAGGCGTCCGCACCCGGCTTGACCACGTAGAAGCGGTCGAGCGGGATCGAGGTGCCCTGCGGTGCGCCGTTGCCCCAGGAGGTGCCGCGGGCGTTCGTGCGCTTGGCCGGCACGAACACCCTGTAGTCATTGCCGTCCAGGTACAGGAACGGCTTCTCGCGTGAGACGGGCGTGGTGTCGAGCGTGGTGTAGGGCGGGTCCGGGAAGCCCTGTGCGGGTGCGCCCTGGACGCCGGAGAAGACCTGGTTCCAGACGCCGTTGCCCCAGCTGCCGATGGAGCTGTCGCGGGTGTACCACTGCTGCTGCGAGTAGTTGCCGACCTGGCCGTCGATCCGGGAGTCGGCGATGTAGCCGCCGGACGCCCAGCCGTAGCCGGTGGGGGCTAGGTTGAGGCCGCCCTTGACGTGCATGCGGCGGAACGGTGCGGCCTGCGAAACGGCCCAGCGGTCGGTCCCGTTGACCGGGTTGAGCGCGAGGTTCTCCGCCGAACGCCAGAAGTTCTGGGTGGCGTTGCCGTTGAACCAGCCCGCGTCGACGGTCACGTCACCGTTGATGGTGGTGTCGTCCGGGCTGAGTCCGAGGCCGGAGACGGAGGTGTAGAAGCCGATCTGGGCGTTGAGCCCGTTGTAGGTACCCGGCTTGAACAGGAACTGGTAGCGGCCGGTGCCGAACTGGGCGGACTCCTGCTGCCTGAACACCTCGTCCAGTCTGGCCTGGATGTTCGGCGTCGACGGGTCGAAGACGATCACGTTCGGGCCGAGGTCCCCGCCGCCGGGGAGGGTGGGGCCGGTGCCCGTGGTCCCGTAGACCTGGAACTCCCAGAGCGAGTAGCCGTAGACGGTGGTGCGCTGGGTCCCGTACATCCGCACGTAGCGGGCGGTGCCGGTGATGTCGTGCGTGGCGGTCCCGCCGGTGCCGGCGGTGGTCGAGTGGGCGGTGGACCAGGTGCTGCCGTCGGTGGACAGCTCGATCCGGTACGCCTTGGCGGCCGCGGTCTCCCAGCGCAGGACGACCTGGCTCAGTTGGGCGGCGGCCCCGAGGTCGACCTGTATCCACTGCGGGTCGGCGAACTGGCTCGACCAGCGGGTGCCGTTGTCGCCGTCCACGGCGGCGCCCGCGGGGGTCCCCGCGCCTTCGAGGCTGGAGGCGGTGGCGGGCCTGCCCTGCGAGAGGAGCGTGGGAGCGGCGGTGGCGGCGGTGCCCGGGAGGAGCACCAGCAGGGCCGCGACCAGTGCGGCGGCGAGCGCCGCGACGGGGAGCCGCGGCGGGCGATCGGAGAGGAGGGGCATGCGGGGCACTCCTGACGTCATGGATCCGGGGGATCGAAGCGTGAGTGAACTGGCCCTGCACGGGGGCGTCAAGGGTTTCGGCGTTCATGAACTGAAGATCAAACACCATGTCAAATAGGCGTCAGGCCTGTGAACTTGGGGTTCTTTCAATCCTTGTGAAAAGTATTGACGAAAAAAGATGGCGGGACTCTACTGAGGCTCTGACCGCTCCGTCCCGCCATGCCCGCTGCGGCGGGACGGAGCTCAGTCCCGGTTCGGGAAGTGTCCGACTCCTCGGCCCCGTCGCCGACTTGTGTTCGTTAGTCGGAGGTGAAGCGGATCGCGCCGCACTCCGCCCACGTCACCTCGACACCCGGAAGGGTGGCCGACCACGGCGCGGTCAGAGCGGCCAGCCGGGCCGCGTCCGGCGGGTTCGCGCCGAGGCCCGTGGCGTAGCGGGCCAGGGTGTCGGCCGACTCGAACGGCCGGGGCCAGGCGTGCGCGTCCGCGACCCCGGCCTCGGACAGGGTGCCCAGAAGGGCGCGCAGGCGGCCGCGCATCCGCCCCCGGGACTCCTCCAACTCCCTTGCGCCCCCCGCCCGTACGGTGACCACGGCCCAGGCCGCGTGCCGCCGGTGCAGGGCCGGGGCCGTGCGGGGAAGCAGTGCCCCGGGGTCGGCCTCCACGGCCTCCCAGGCCGCGTACAGCTCCCGCCCGAGCAGGTCCCGCAGCCCGGGGCCCACCTGGGCCGTGCAACTGCGGACCGGCGCGGAAGGGGTGAGGACGGTGACCGGATCCGCGTCCCCGTACGGCGCCTCCGCGCCCGGCGCCAGGCCGACCGGGACGCGCCAGTCCCACGCCGCCCACGTCCCGAAGAACTCCCGCCGCAGGGCCTCGGGGGAGAGGTCCGCGGCCTCGCGCACCGTGCGCGCGGCCAGCACGGTCCAGGCCAGGCCGGGCAGCCCGCCGCAGGGCGCGGAATCCAGCCCCCGGGCGCGGGCCCAGGCCTTCACCTCGCGCGCCAGCCCGGCGAAGGCGGCGTGCTCCGCGCCCACGAACTCCCGTACGGCATCGGCATCGCTCACCGCGCTCAGCGCCACCGCGGCCGCCTCGCCCAGCTCGGCCCGCCGGGCCACCGCCCGCGCCGGAGCCAGGCCGCCCGTGGCCACCACGACCAGGTCCACGTCCAGCCCGGCCACCCGCAGGCGCAGGCCCGGGACCCGCGCGCCCGTCACCTCCCGCAGCCGCTCGGCCTCCGGCAGCGCCGCCGCCACCGCCGCCCGTACCTGCGCCACGCCGGCGGCCGTGCCCGGCAGCGCCGCCACCAGGTCCAGATCGGCCCCGGGCAGCGCGCAGCCCATCCGGCGGGAGCCGGCCACATGCACCACGGCGTCCGGCAGCGCCGCCGCGATCCGCGCCAGGACCCGCTCGGCCGTGCCGTCCGGGGCCACCTCGGCGGTCCCGCCCACCGGCTCGTCCGTACCCTCCGGCTCGTCCGTACCCTCCGGCTCGTCCGTACCCTCCGGCTCGTCCGTACCCTCCGGCTCCCACCGGACCTCGCCCGTACCCAGCTCCACCGTCGCCCGTACCCGCATCGGCCCGTCCCCGTGCCGCGACAGCACCGCGAGCGACCCGACCCGTGCCCGGACCCCGCGACCGTCACCGCCGAGCCGAGCGGCGAACTCCCGCACCGCCCGCTGCGGGTCCCGGCTGCGCCCCAGCGTCAGGTGCGGGGTGTAGCCGCCGGAGCGGCCCCCGCACCCCGGGAAGCGCCGGGCCAGCGCGCGCCACAACTCCTGCCACGCGGCGCCCGCCCCCGCGCCCGTCCCCGTCTTCGTACCCGAGTCGGCCGCCGGGTCCAGCCAGATCGTGGCGTCCTCCCGGTGCCCGAAGCTGTGCACGCCGGACAGCCGCGCCGTGAACGGGGCCGTCCCCGCCGCCACTTCGGCCAGCAACGGCAGGGCCTCCCCGAAGGAGGACTCCGGCACGAAGCCGAAGAGCAGGTTCACGTGTGCGGGCCAGCGGTCCACCTGCGGGTCGTGCTCCCGCCGCAGGGCCTCGACCGCCGGATCGTGCGGCGCCAGCCATGCCACCGCCGTCCGCGCGGTCGACCGTACGTCGAGCACCGCGGGCCCCGCGTCGGACGGAGCCCCGAGGTCCAGCGTCGCCTCGACCCCGTAGTGGTCGGAGATGAACAGCCCCTCCGGCCCCGGGGAATCGCCGCGCAGGGCCGCCCGGTCCACCCGGGCCCGCGGCGACCGCAGCAGGATCCGGTCCAGCCGCCCCGCCCGCCCGGACAGCGAGCCCACCGCCGCCAGCGGATTGGCCACCGGATCGAAGGTCGGTGTCCCGTCCCGCTCCCCGTGTACGTCGTTCCAGGCATCCCGGAGCCCCAGCGCGGCCGCCGGCCCCGCAGGGCCGGTCCGACCGTCGTTGAAGTCGCCGAGCAGCGCCACATCGGCCTCGACGCCGCCCAGCCCCTCGGCCAGCCGGGCCAGTTCGGCCGTCCGCCGTCCGGCGCCGTTCTCGCTGTGGTCGCTGGTCAGGTGCGTGGCCGCGACCACCAGGGTTCCGGCCGAGGTGGCCACGGTGACGGCGCTGACCGCCTTGTGCGGGCCCAGCGAGTGCAGGCCCGCCTCCCGCACCGGCAGCCGGCTCAGCACCAGCAGCCCGCTCTCGGCGACGTCCTTGCCGCCGGGGTCGGTGCCCAGCGTGTACCCGGCCCGCACCCAAGGCTCGGCGAGCAGCATCCGGAGCAGCTCGGGCTCCACCTCCTGGAGCGCGATGACATCGGCGTCGGCGGCCGTCAGCTCGGCCAGCAGCAACGGCCTGCGCCGGGCGGTGGCGATGCGCGGGGCGTCGTACCGGTCCCAGAGCGTGTTCCAGGTCAGCAGCCGCACCTGCGCGGGGCCCGGCGCGGCGGGTGCCGCGTCGGCGGGCCGCCAGGCACCGCCGCCCGCCGGGTCCCACGAGTACGGGGTGCGGGCGGTGAAGAAGGGCGCCCGCAGCAGCCGCGGTTCGCGGACCCGCCCGGCCGGGGTGCTGTCGATCAGGTCCACGCCCGTGGCCCGGTCCCACACCAGCTCGCCGTCCGCCTCGACGAACAGCACCCGGTGCCAGGGGATGTCGCCGCCGGGTACGAAGGACGGCAGCGGCACGCGCTTGGGTGCGGCCCCGCGCTGGAGCAGCCCCAGCACGAAGCGGGCGGGGTCGAAGCGGGGGTCCCAGCGGACCTGGTGGTAGAGCTCCTCGCTGGTACGCATCAGCCGTTCCCGTTCCCGTCGAGGGATCCCGCCGTGTCCTCCACCGCGCCGCCCGCGCCGACGTACCAGGTGCGGTGCGCCTGTCCGGGGTACGGCGGGCTGAACCGGTGCAGTTGCGAAGCCAGCACCTGCGGCGGCACCGGGTGCGCGCGCACGGTGTTGCGCCGGAGCAGCTCCGCCTCGTCGACCAGCACCACGGCGTGGGTCACCAGCGCGTCGCGGCGCCGCGCGACCGCACCTGCGAGGCCGCGCTGCCGGCCGGTGAGGGAGGTGGCGTCCCACACCACCGTGCCGCCGGTCCGCGCGGCGGCGGCCAGGGCGGCGTCCAGCCGGTCCAGGCCCTCGCGGAGCACGTCCGCGTTGGCGCTCTGGTCGGAGCGGGAACCCCGGGCCGTGCGCAGATCGTCGAGACTGATGTACGCGCCGACTCCGGGCAGGCCCCGGGCATAGGTGCTCTTACCGCTGCCCGAGGGCCCGCACAGCTGCACCAGGCGGGGGAAGGACCCCTCGCGCCACCGCCAGGTCGCGGCCACCGCCTCCTCGGCCGTGGCCACCCGGCTCTGCCCGAAGGCGTCCCGCGCCTGGGCCCAGCAGCGGTCGGCCGCGTCCGCGTCCAGCCCGGCGAGGGCCTCCCGCAGCCCCGACCGCAGCGCACCCAGCGGATCGGGTACGAGCAGTCCCGCCTCCTCGGCGCACAGCGCGGACCAGTCCACGCACTCCCGCCCCTCGGAGTCCCCGGTGGCCGTCGTGCCCGCGGCGAGCGCGTGCAGCACCCCGAGGTCCGCCGCGGCGGCCAGCCGGACCAGCCCGGCCCGCCGCTCCTCCTCCGGGAACGGCCGCCGCAGGTGCGGGGCGAGCCCCACGAGGTCGGCCACCCGCCGGGCGGCCGGCATCCCGAGCGGCCCGGCGGCCAGCGACGGGGCGAGCCGGGTCCGGGGCCGCCGGTGCAGTACCGCGGCCAGGGTTCCGACCAGCCGGTCCTCGCCCGTCCGGCCCAACCCGTCCAGCCGCGCCACGACTTCGGCCACGGTCTCCGCCTCGACCGGCTCGGCGGCTTCCGCCGCCTCCGCCGCACCCGCCGCGCCCACGGCGGCCAGCAGCCCCGCCACGTTCGCCTCGCCCCCCGACCGCACCGCCCACAGCGGAGCGGCCGGGCCCAGCCCGTTCGGCACCACCGGCGCGTACATCCAGTGGGTGTCGGTCTGCACGTGGCCGCCCCGTACCCACTTGGCCACGTACCGCCCGAAGTCGGCACGCGGGAATCCGGCCACGGTCCGTACGACGTACCCCTCCTGGCGCGCGGTGTCGAGCCGCAGCTTGCGCAGCGCGCGCTCGTCGAACGTCCCGCGCCACAGCACGCGCGGGCCCGGTATCCCGAGGCCGTGCAGGAACCGTACGGTCCGGTCCCAGTCCAGGCAGTGCTCCCCGTCCCACACCGAGAACCCGTAGAACCAGGAGTCGAGTTCCTCGTACGCGAGGGAGTGGCGGGCGTACAGGTTCTCCCCGCACACCCGCCAGCCCGCCGGAATCCCGGCGCCGATGCGGCCCTGGAGCCCCTTGACCCAGGCCCGCGACGGATGGTGCCCCGAGTCCAGCGAGCGCGCGTGCAGCCCGTCGGCGTACAGGGTGGTGTTCTCCCCGTCGAGCTTCTCGGTGACCACCACCTCCCGCCCGGCCAGCCCGGCGAGTCCGCTGGTCCGCACGTCGTCGGGGGCCGCCCCGGGCGACCACGGCAGGTGCGGGGTCCGGGGGTAGTGGGTGCGCATGATCCGCTCCTGCTCGACGACGTGGTGCCTCGTCACTCTAGGTATGCGGAGCAGGGCCATCCACCCATTAACGGGTCCCCGGCCCCTCGGGCCGTGCGGCTCCCGACCATGCCAGTCTGCTTGTCAGTAGCCGATCGTGAACCTCTGGCCCGCGTGCGCGTCGCGCTCGATCTCGTCGACCAGGGCCACGGCGTAGTCCTCCGCCGAGATCAGACTGCGGCCCGCGTCGTCGACGATCAGGGCGTCGTGCCCCAGCCGGTACATCCCCGTCCGCTCGCCCGGAACGACCTGCGCGGGCGGGCTGAGGCTGGTCCAGCGCACCTCCTCCACCGGCACGGTCCGCAGGAAGTCCAGCGCCTCCCCGTGGGCGTGCATGACGGCGAGGACCGCTTCCGGGATCCCGGCCCCGTCCCAGACCGGCGGGCCGCCGGGGGTGCGCAGCGAGCCCGCCCCGCCGACCGTGATCACACGTGGCCGGGCTCCGTCCGCGCTCAGCATGCGCACCCCGCCGATCAGCGACTTCACGGCGCTGACGAGCGCGGCCGGGTCCCCGGTTCCCGGCCCGAACGCGCTGACCAGCACGTCCTGGCCGACCGCCGCCCGGGCCACGGATCCCGGGTCCAGGACGTTCCCGCGCACGACGGTGGCGGCCCCCGGTCCGCCGCCGGCAGCGAGCCGGGCGGGGTCGCGGACCACCGCGGTGACCGAGTGGCCGCGTCCGAGCGCCTCGTGCAGCACTCTGGATCCGATCGTGCCGGTCGCTCCGAAGAGTGCGATCTTCGCCATGGCGACTCCCTGGGGATGGGGGCGGTACGGGCCCGGGTCCGGCCGTGCTCCGCCCATCCAAGCGAACCGCGCCCACCGCGCCCGGCAGCCGGGCCGGGGCCAGTCGGATGATCCCCGTCAGCCGCACAGCGCCACGATGGACGGGGACACCGTCCCCCGGGCGGCCGCACACAACTGGGCCATGTCGTAGCTCCGTTGCGGCGCCGACCGGGGCCCCGGCTTCGCGGGCGGCCGCTTGCGGCGCTCCGGCGCGGCCGGCTGGGCGGCCTTCGCCCCGCGCGGCGCCCGGTTCCCGCTCTGCCCCGACCCTCCCCGGCGGTGACCGGGCGCCGACGGCCCCGCCGCGGGAGGCCGGGCGGCCTCAGCGGCGGGGGCGGCCGGGGACGACGGCGCCGGCGGGGCGGACGGCGACGCGGGGGACGCGGGCGACGGCAGCGGCCCGAGCGGCCAGGCCCGGACCTCCGGTTGCTCCCGGGCGGCGGTCCGGGTCGCCCCCGGCACCTGCCACCCGGGCTCCGGCGGCTGTGTCGGGTGCACGGTCACACACCCGGCGGTCGTCACCAGCACGGCAAGGACCAGCATCAGGGGCAGGGCTGTCAGGCGGCGGTACGGCATCCGTCCACCCTGCCGTACCCGGGGCCCCGGAACCTACGTGCCGTCACGCGGACGGGTGAGGCGACGGGTGAGGCCACCGGTCACGGCACCCCGCACGCTCAGGCCCCGGCGGGCCCGCGCGTCACCAGCCGCAGGGCGTGCTCCAACGGCCCCCGGCGCAGCGGGCTGTCCGCCCAGAACCGCTGCCACGCCCACGCCGCGCCCAGCCCCGCTCCCGCGAAGGCGGCCACCGCGCCCCAGGAAGCGGCCCCGTTGGCCGGGCCGGCCAGCACCAGCGCGTGGACGACGTACGCGCTCAGCGCCATCGCCCCGAGCGCGGTCAGCGGCCGCAGCAGCCGGGCGCCGGTCCGGCTCCGCGCGGCGAGCACGAACAGCCCGAGGAGGGCGCAGCCGACGCCCGCGTTGCCGAGGGTCTCCAGCGGGGTCTGGCTGTACGGGTCCGCCAGGAGCAGCCACTCCCAGGAGGTGCTCGGCACGGCGCCGAACTGCCGGCCCAGCACCTCCCGTACGGGATCGGCCGCGCCCACGGCGTCCGGGTGGCTGGAGGCGATCACGCCGAGCAGTCGCTCGCGGCCGCCGAACACATGGGTGGAGAGCCAGGCGGCGCCGTACCCGGCGACTGCCGCCGCCGCGCCCCAGCCCGCCATCCGCAGGGCGACGGAACGCTCCCGCAGGTCGCACAGCCGGCCGAGGGCCAGGCCGACCAGGACGTACGGGAAGTAGGTGGCGAGCGGATAGGCGCCGGTGAGGAGCAGTTCGCACAGCACCCGGCCCGCTCCGTCCCAGCTCGCCAGGGCTCCGGCTTCGGGCACCAGGCCGCGACCGGAGGCCTCGTAACCGAACAGCGGGCCCAGCAGGAACGACAGGAGCGGTCCGGCCACCACGGACACACCGGCGACGGCGGTGAGCACCGGGGTGGACAGCCGGGTGAAGGGCTCGGCGGCCAGGAAGTACACGGCGAAGAAGGCCAGGATGACCAGGATCCCCGGCCACAGTGCGGCCAGCCCCAGACCGAGCCCGGCCAGTACCGCGCAGCGGATCAGCAGCGGGCGGTAGCGCGACGCCCAGCCGTCCGGCAGTTCACCGGCGGAACCGAGGCCCCGCTGGGCGAGGGCCAGAGAGAACCCGGCGAGGAGGGTGAACAGGGCCGGGGCCCGCCCGTCGGCCGCCACGATCAGGTACCCGGCGCCCTCGGCCCGCGGGGCCGGCCCGACGTGCACGGCGAACATGCCGAGGACGGCGAGCCCGCGCACGGCATCGACACCGGCGAGGCGGCCACTGCTCCGGACGTTGCCGCTCGGGAAGTTGCTGCTCGGGAAGTTGCTGCTCGGGAAGTTGCTGCTCGGGACGTTGCCGCTCCGGACGTCGCCGCCCCGCGCGCCGCCGCTCATGCGTACCTCCGCCCGGCGGTTCGGCTCATCCACACGTCACCGTGTCGCGCGGCGTGTAGCGGGTCTTCATCGTCTCCCGCTTGACCTCCGCACCGCCCTTGACGAAGACCCGGTCCACGGCGACGTCGAAGCCCTCCAGCGGTGACTGCGGCTCGCACTTGGGCCCGCTGCCGGTCCGTGTCTGCGGCTGCTTGACGTTCGTCCGCGGCCCCTTCACCGCACGTATCTCGTCGTACTTCTTCGTACCGAGGAAAGTGATGGTGATCGAGGTGTCGGTGGCCTCGGCCTGGATGTAGAGCGCCTTGCCCGAGTCGTTGGCGAAGCGCAGGTCCAGGCTGCCCCAGGCGACGGTGGCCTCACGGCCCTCCGGGTAGCGCTCGATGTAGAAGGAGTGGGCCCCGTACTCGACCGGTTTGACGCCCGCGAAGAACATCGCGTTGAACACGGTGGTCGCCACCGCCGAGACCCCGCCGCCCGCGGCCTTCTCGTACTGGCCGTTGTTGATGATCAGGCCGTCCACGAAGCCGTTCTCCTTCGTGCGCTCCCCGACGCGGCGGTTGAAGCTCCACGTCTCGTCGGGCATCACGAGGGAGCCGTTGATCAGCTCGGCGGCCCGGCCGATGTTCGTCGTCCGGTACGGGGCCCGCTCGAAGTCGACGGTGAAGGAGGACACCCGCTCCTTGATCCCGAGCTCGCCGGCCGTCTCCCGCGACAGCTTCGGCCGGACCGCCTCGGTGGCGACCTCGCCGGTACGGGCGGCTTCGCCGCTGCCGGTCAGCAGCGGCAGCACCGCCTTGCCGAGGCTCTGCCCGGTGACCTGCCGGCCGGCCCGGCCCTCCTCGGTGACGGCGACCCGGCCGTCGCCGTCGAGCCGCAGCTTCGCCTCGGCCGCGCCCGGGGCGGCCTGGCGCAGCGGCCCGGCCAGCGCGGGGTCGGCGAGCAGCGCCTCGGCGTCGATCCCGGGGGCCAGCCGGCCCCGGCCGTCGTCCTTCATGCTGAGGTGTTTGGAGAGGACGGCCGGGCCGACGGGTATCCGCCTGCCGTCCACGGTGAGGGTGACGGGCGCCGACATCGCGGGCCCGGCGAACTCCTTCAGGGCGCGGTCGGTCTCCTGCTGCCCGACGCGCGGCTCCGTACGCCGCACCGGGAGGTCCACGGGGTCGCCGGCAGCCCGGGGATAGGAGGAGCGCAGCACCTCCACCGAGCGGTCGACGTCGAGTTCGGTGCCGGTGACCGGGGTCACGGCCGCCGCCTTGCCCTTCTCGAACGAGACCGAGCCCTCCCGCGCCTTCACGGCCGTCTTCTCGCCGAGCCCGGTGAGAGCGGCGCGGGCCGCCGCCTCGTCGAGCCGGACCACCGGACGGACATCGGGGTCGCCCGAGGAGAACAGCCGGCCGATCACGCTGACCGGATCGGCGCCGGAGCGCGCGGCACGCCCGGCCGTGGCAGCGGCGTCCAGGGACAGGCCGAGGGACCCCGGCCCGGCCTGCTCGGAGCGGTCGCCCACGCGCAGGTCCAGCGGGGCCGCGGCGGACGGGCCGAGCTCCCGGTCCAGGACCCGCGCGGCCTCGGATCGGCTCATCCCGCCTATGTCGACGCCGCGCACCTTCGTACCCGCGGCGAGGTCCTCGCCGGCCAGGAGCAGACCGGCGACGTACATCCCGCCGAAGCCGAGGGCCGCGGCGCCGCCGGCCACGCCCGCGACGACCGGCACGGACCACCGCTTTCCGGTGGCCGCCCGGCTGCCGGTACGGGAAGCGCGTCGCATGTCTGGGTCTCTCCTCGGTCCGGCCACGTGGTCGGACCGACGGTTTTCAGGCCGGCAGTCCGCGCACGGAACGTAGCAAGGACGACATAACCAGGTAATAAGGAGGTATAGGGGCGGCAAAGCGAAGGTCTGCGGCCGACCGGCCCGCGCGCCCGGTCCACCGCCCCGTCGGCAGCTCCGTCCCGCTGCCGGGGCGCCGTAACCCGGGGGCCGCACGCGCTGTTGCACAGGCGGCGCCACCCACGGCGAACGCCCCTACGGCGAATGGAGTCCGATGCCACAGCTGACCGACGAGGCCGTGACCGATGACCGCGAACGGCCGGGCACCTGGATGACCCCGCAGGAGTACGGGGCCTCGCGCGCCGTCCTGTGGACCGGCGCCGTCGTACTCGTCACGGACGGCGCCGGCCGGATCCTCGTCCAGAGCGTCGACTACCGCCCCGACCGGCTGCTCCCCGGCGGCGCCGTGGACGCGGGGGAGTCGCCGTCCGCGGCGGCGGCCCGCGAGGTGTCCGAGGAGCTCGGCATCGAGGGCCACTACCCGCGCGGCCTCGCCGTCGACTGGATCCCCGCGGACACCCCCGGTATCCCGCCCGAGATGGGCTTCCCCGGCGAGATCCTCCACGTCTACGACGGCGGGACCTGGAGCGCCGAGCGGATCGATGCCGTCCGGCTCCCGGACCAGGAGATCACCGGCATCCAGTTCGCCGAGCCGGCCGACCTGGCCGCCCTGATGGACCCCGGCGACGCCCGGCGCGCCCTGTCGGCCCTGCGGGCCAGGATCAACGGCGGGGGCGCCGCGCTGCTGGAGGACGGCCGGCCCACCGCCCCCACCGCCCTGGACCGGCTCGGTGTCCTGCGCACCCGCCGCAGCCCGGACCACGGCACCTGGCACGCCGGACCGGCCCCCGAGCACCTTCCCGTACGGGAACACACGGGGTGGCTCTTCGCCCCCGACGGCCGGGTCCTGCTCCTGGTCGCCCGCGCCACCGGCACCGTCCACCTCCCGCCCCCGACGGCCGCTCCCACCGCGGGCGCCGTCCCGCTCGGCTACCGGTACGACGCCCGGGGCGCCCACCTCCGTACGGCCGCCCGGCTCACCGCACTGCCCCCGGCCCCGGACGCGGCGCACGCGCGGCTGCTGGCCACCCCCGAACAGGTCCGTGAGCTCAGCGACTGGGGGCCGGCCGGGCACGACGAGCTCGCCTCGCTCCACGCGGCCCGCGCCCGGCTGTGCCTCCCCGCCGCGACCCGCACCCCGCTGACGGAACTCCCGGACCACGGAACCCGCTGGTGACCGGGGCGCCCGCCGGGTGCGGCGGGCGCCGCGAGGGGCAAATCCGGCGTGAGCGGGGGGCGGTCCCGCAGCATGGGGGGATGAGCGAGACTGCGATCACCTACACCCTCTACATCCAGGCCGACCCCGCCCGGGTGTGGCAGGCCCTGACCGAGCCCGCCTTCACCCGCCGGTACTGGGGGCTCAGCTTCGAGACCGACTGGGCGGTGGGTTCGCCGATGGACTGGGTGGAGCGCGGGGCGCGGACCAGTGATCCCGCGCAGGTGGTCCTGGAATGCGTTCCGCACCGCCGGCTCTCCTACGCCTGGCACACCTTCACCCCGCAGTGGGCGGCCTCGGCGGGCATCGGCGAGGAGCTGCGGGCCGAGTTGGCGCGCGAGCGGCGCACGAAGGTGACGTACGAGATCGAGCCGGTGGGCGAGACCCTCGCCCGGTTGACCATCCTGCACGAGGACTTCGAGCCCGGCGGCACCTTGATCGGGATGTGCGGCCGGGCCTGGCCGCTGCTCGCCTCCAGCCTCAAGACGCTGCTGGAGACCGGCGCCGCGCTGCCCGAACCCGGTCATGCCACCGAGCAGGGCCACGGCGGATACGAGGCGCACGGAGCCTAGGGGGTGGCAGGTGCGGCCGGGGCGGATCCGCCCCGGCCGCACGGCCGATCCCCGCGCCTGTGATCATGGTGGCCGGCCACGAACCAGGAGCCCTGACATGCAACTCCGGCACCACCGTGTCGTCATCACCGCCGCAGGCCGCGACTTCGGGCGCACCCTCGCCCTGCGGTTCGCGGCCCTCGGAGCCGAGCTCTACCTCTCCGCCCGCACCCTCGAAGCCGCCGACCGCGTCCGCGAGGAGATCCGCGCCCAGGGCCACGACGCCGCGCGGGTCCACGCCTTCGCCTGCGACCTCACCGACCCCGCTTCCGTACGGGAGTTCGCGGCAGCGGTCGCCGCGCGGACCGATCACGTCGACGTACTCCTCAACAACGGCTCCCGCTACCAGCACGGCCCGGACCTGCTCTCGGCGTCCGACGACGACGTCGTCGACACCCTCGCATCCGGCGCCACCGGCACCGTCCTCGTCACCAAGGCCTTTCTGCCGCTGCTCCTGAAGTCGGCCAAGCCGGACATCGTGACGATGGTCTCCGGGTGCGGCGACGCCGGCCACCACCGCTCCGACGCGCACGATGCCTTCTACGCCGCCAAGAGCGCCCAGGCAGGATTCACCGAGATCCTGTCGCGCCGCCTGCGCGACCAGGGCGTCCGCGTGATCTCCCTCTACCCGCCGGACTTCGACAACCACGACCCGCTGTCCGAGGCGTGGGAAAGCGCCCCGCGCACGGCCAAGGACCCGCTGACCGCCCAGTCGCTGGTGGACTGCGTACTCTTCGCCATCGGCCAGCCCCGGGACTGCTTCATCAAGTCCTTCCACTTCGAGCAGGTCTGACGGCACGGAACTGAGCGAGATTTACGGCTACGGTGTGTCCGTCAGCAGGGCTTGGTGATCGAGCTCGCGTCCGAGGTGACGTTGCCCGAGTAGATCCAGCCGTACGGAGCCTCGCCTCCGACGCTGACGTAGTACCACTTGTTTCCGGACTCGTTGTACGTGTAGCACCAGCCGCCGAGCCGCGTTCCCACGGGGAGCGTGTAGCCGCTGGCGTTGCCGCAGCCCGCGCTGGGTCCGGTCCTGAGCCAGATGGCGTTCTTCACGCTGGTTCCACCGGGACCGTTCGTGCCGGGGTCGTAATTGCAGGCCATGGCTCCCGCATCGGCAATGCCCGACGGGATCCAGTCCGGTGCTTCGTTTGCTGCGGACGCCGCGGGCACGCCGGCCGCGGAGATGGCTGCGGCGAGCGACAGCGCGGCGAGCGCCGAACGAACCTTGCTCATGGGTGTGTCTCCTTCGGTAGTCGGTCTGCGTTCGGCATCCGACGGTGCCAGGCGTCCGGACCGCCGTTCCAGGGCCTCCCGCCGTCCTGGACAGGGCGGCCGGTGTCCTCGCAGGTCACAGGGCTTGTCCCGGTCGTGTCCCGGACGGACCGCGGGCGGCCGGGAGTGAGCCGCGTGCCCGCCGTGCGACGACCTGATTCCTCCTGGCCCGGTCCCGCACGGGCCCGGGATGCTCGGGGCATGCACCCCACGACGCCTCTCCCGGACCCGGACGAGGCCCGGAACGCCGCCGAGTTCATCGCCCTCGTGCGGCAGTTGCGGGAGCGGTCCGGATTGACCTACCGAGATCTGGAGCAACGGGCGGACCACGTCGGCGAGGTGCTCCCGCGCAGCACCCTGGCGACGGCCCTGAGCCGGGACGCGCTGCCCCGGCCGGAGCTGCTGAGAGCGTTCCTGATCGCATGCGGACACGAGGGGCTGGTCGAGGAGTGGTCGGCGGCGCGCGACCGGCTGGCCGCCGTGAGCATCGACCCAGAAGCCGGTGCGACCGATACGGGGACCCCGCATCCGGAGCCGCATCCGCATCCGGAGCCGGAGTCCCGGCCGATGCTCCGCCTCGTCGTGCTCACCGCCGGATCCCTGGCCGTTGCGGCACTGGCCGTCGGCGGCCACCTGGCACAGGCCGGCACGGGGACGAGCGACCGAGCCGACCCCGTCGCCGGCCCGAGCGCATCTCCCGGGCCGGTCGAGCCGGGTACGTACCGGATCCGGGTGGCCGGCTCCGAGCTCTGCCTGTCGGAGTCGCCCCACCGGGACGGCGGAGGCGCCGTGGAGCAGTACGCCTGCCCGGCGAGCATCCCCGTCTACCTCCTGGAGCCCGCGGGCGGCGACCATTACACGATCCGCTCCTTGCACCCCGTCATGGGACACGGCTGCCTCGGTGTGGACTCCGGCTCGACAACGGACGGAGCCCGGCTGATGAACGACTACTGCGGCCGCCGGGGCACAGCCGAACGGTTCAGGATCCTCGCCGCGGCGGAGGACGGCGGGCGCACCTTCCGGATCGTGCCGGTGCACACCGGCGCCTGCGTGTCCGTCCCCGGCGGGAACAGCACCCCCGGCACGTCCGTCGTCCAGCTGCCGTGCACCGGAACGCAGTCCGGTCAGCTCTTCGCCTTCGATCCCGTACCGGCTCCCACCGCCATCCCCGACATCCGGTCCAACTAGCGGCGGCGGGCCCGACGGGACCCTGGGCACCGGTCGTTCACCGCTGTCGTGTGGAATGGTCGCCATGGGGAGACGCGAGAACCAGATACGCCCGGCCGAGCGGTCGAGCGCGCCCGAGTACTGGCGCTACGCCCGGCACCTGGATTCCCTGGCGGCCGTATCGGGTGGGGCGGTTGAGGCCGAGGCGGCCGAGGCCGAAGCGGTGGCCGCGGTCCTGCGCGACCCGGACCCGGTGATGGCGGAAAGTGCCGTCGTCACCCACCTGGACCGGCGGGCGGCGCAGCTGCTGGCCGACGGGGCGTTCCCCGCCTGGGCGCACGCCATGGGCGCCGCGCTCGGCGGGCGCACCTTCGCGGCCCGCCGGCTGCGCGAGTGGATCCTGCTCAGGTCCATCGCCCGGGGCGAGCCCTGGGCGGTCGCCGACCTCACCGCCGCCTCCGACTGGTGCCAGCGCACGGCCGCCCAGTCGCTGGCCTCGGACGAGGCGCTGAGCCTGCTGGCCGCCGCCGCCCGCAGCCACAGCGTCCGCAACACCGCGGCGCGGCGTCTGCTGCGGCGTGCGGCGGTCTGAGGCCGGCGGCTCTTCGCCGAATCCGGTTGCCACGGCCGCGACGTGATCGTGAGGATGGCGCCATGCCTGTCTTAAGCGCACCCGACGGAACCGAACTCGCCTACCACGTGGCCGGCGAGGGCGAACCACTGATCTGCCTGCCGGGCGGTCCCATGCGGGCCTCCACGTACCTCGGCGACCTCGGGGGAGTGTCGGAGCGCCGCCGGCTGGTCATGCTCGACCTGCGGGGCACGGGCGGCTCCGCCCTCCCGGCCGACCCCGCGTCCTACCGCTGCGACCGGCAGGTCGGGGACGTCGAGGCCCTGCGGCGCCATCTCGGCCCGGAGCGGGTCGACATCCTCGCCCACTCCGCGGGCGGCGACCTCGCCCTCCTCTACGCGGCCCGGTACCCCGAGCACGTCCGCAGCCTCGTGCTGGTCACCGCCCGGGCCCGGGCCATCGGCATCGACTTCACCGTGGAGCACCGCCGGGAGGCCATGGCCCTGCGCGCGGCCGAGCCCTGGTACGCGCGCGCCCGCCCGGCGGCGGAGGCCGTGTGGGCCGGTACTGCCACGGACGCCCAATGGGAGGCGTCGGGCCCGTTCCACTACGGCCGTTGGGACGCCGCCGCGCAGGCGCACGCCGCGGCCGAGGCCGGGCAGTCCAACGAGGAGGCCGGCGAGGTCTACGCCTCCGCCGGAGCCTTCGAGCCGGCGCTCACGCGCGCGGCCGTCGCCGCCCTTGAGGTGCCGGTGCTGATCCTGGCCGGCGAACTGGACGGCGGTCCCCGTCCGCGCGTCGCCCGGGCCATCGCGGAGTGGTTCCCCAGGGCCGAGGTGACCGTCCAGCCGGGCGCCGGCCACTACCCGTGGGTCGACGATCCCGCCGCCTTCGCGCGGACTGTACTGGGCTTCCTCGACGCGGAGGAGGAACGAAAGGCCGTGCTCACCCGGGCGGCTGCGGCCCGTAGGCGCCCGCGCGGCTGACCGTGGGCCCGGGGCAACGAGAAGGCGCCGGTCCCCCCGTGTGAGGGGGACAGGCGCCTTCACGTACGCGTCACTTGCCTCGGCGCACCCGGGCCGCGGCGCGGGCCGCGGCCGCCTGCCGGGCCTCCACGGTCTTGCGGGACTCCTTGCCGCGCCCCGGCCGCCCGGGCCGGGTGCCGATCCCGCGGAAGCCGAGGTCCGAGCCGGACGGCTTGCCCTTGGCGTCGGTCGGCGCCGCGCCCGCCAGCGGGACCCCGGACGGGGCCTTCGCGCCGGTGATGCGGCTGAGCGCGGCCTCGCCGGAGCGCACCTGCGTGATCGTCGGCCGGATCTTGGCGTCGGCCATCAGCCGCACGATGTCGCGGCGCTGGTTCGGCGTGACCAGGGTGACGACCTTGCCGGACTCGCCGGCGCGCGCCGTACGGCCGCCGCGGTGCAGGTAGTCCTTGTGGTCCGCGGGCGGGTCGACGTTGACGACGAGGTCGAGGTCGTCGATGTGGATGCCGCGCGCCGCGACGTTGGTCGCGACCAGGACGCCGATCAGGCCGTCCTTGAACTGCCCCAGGGTCCGGGTGCGCTGCGGCTGCGACTTGCCGCTGTGCAGGCCCTCCGCCCGTACGCCCATCGCCCGCAGGTGCTTCACGAACTGGTCGACGCCGTGCTTGGTGTCCAGGAACATCAGCACCCGGCCCTCGCGGGCGGCGATCTCGGTGGCCGCCGAGACCTTGTCGGCCGCGTGGATGTGCAGCACGTGGTGGTCCATCGTGGTGACCGAGGCCGCCGACGGGTCCACGGAGTGCGAGACCGGGTCCTTCAGGTAGCTCCGGACGAGCTGGTCCACATTGCGGTCCAGGGTGGCCGAGAAGAGCATCTTCTGCCCGGCGTGGTGCACCTGGTCGAGGATCTCGGTGACCTGCGGCATGAAGCCCATGTCGCACATCTGGTCCGCCTCGTCGAGCACCGTGATCTTCACGCGCTCCAGGTGGACGTCCCGCCGCCCGATCAGGTCGCTGAGGCGCCCGGGGGTGGCGACCACGACCTCCGCGCCGGTGCGCAGCGCCGAGGTCTGGCGGCCGATGGACAGACCGCCGACGACCGTGGCCATCCGCAGCTTCAGTGCCTGCGCGTACGGGGCCAGCGCTTCGGTCACCTGCTGCGCCAGTTCGCGCGTCGGTACGAGGACCAGCGCCAGCGGGCGCTTCGGATCGGCCTGCTCGCCCGCCGTGCGCGCCAGCATGGCCAGGCCGAAGGCCAGCGTCTTGCCGGAGCCGGTCCGGCCGCGGCCCAGGATGTCCCGGCCAGCGAGGGAGTTCGGAAGGGTCGCCGCCTGGATGGGGAACGGCTCCGTCACCGCCAGCTCGGCCAGCGTCCGCACCAGCTCCGGGGGCAGGTCGAGCTCGGCGAACGTCTTCACGGGCGGCAGCGCCGGAGTGGTGGTCGCGGGCATCGCGAACTCGCCCCGCAGGGGAGCGGTCCGCGGGCTCTTGCCGCCCGCCTTGCCACCGCCCCTGGGGCCTGCCTTGGCTCCGGCCTTGACGCCGAAACGCCCGTGAGGTGACGGGTTCTTCATGCAGAACCTTCCGTGAAGACGTGAAAGGAGGAAATTTTACCATCGGGCCCGCGTCGCGACGGGGGCCCGGGGCCGCGGGGCACCGGGCTACGGGGCCACCGGACCCAGTTCCCCGGCCCGCACCTGGGCGAGGTGGGCGGTGATCTCGACCGTCGCGCGCCCGAACCAGTCGGCGATGACGGCGATCTCGTCGGAGGTGTACTGGGCGAACACCGCGCCCAGCCGCGCGTAGAAGGGCTCGTACACGGCGAAGATCCGTGCGGCGGTGTCCGCGTCGGCCACGACCCGCACCCGGCGCCGGTCGGCCGGGTCGGGCCTGCGGCTCGCGTAGCCGGCCCGCTCCAGGCGGTTGAGGACTCCGGTGACCGCACCCGTGGTGAGCTTCGTCCGCTCGGCGAGTTCACCGGCGGTGAGAGGGGTGTCCCCGGCGCCCAGGATGTGGCCCAGGCACGTCAGGTCGGTGACGTTGATCCCGAGCAGCTGCGCCACTTCCTGCTGGCCGATGAGGCCCAGCGCGATGTAGCTGTCCATGCGCGAAAGCGCCTCCCCGGCCGTGGCCGCGGGGCGGGGCTTGCCCTGCACGCGAATACTCCTTAGGATCTAAGAGGCTTAGTTCGTGAGATGTTTATCTTGCTGAATAAGTCATCCCGTTTCCGTTCCGAGCCTACTGCGGCCCGCCCCACCGTCCTGCCAGGGAGAACCATGAGCGCGCACGGCGACGTCGACCTCGGCCACACCGTGGCCGGCTGGACCGGCACCATCCTCGCCCTGCTGGGCTGCACCGGAGCGGGCGTGGCGTTCTGCGCCGCCTGGACGCCCGGCATCTGGCTCGGCCTCGGTGTCGTCGCCGCGGCCGCCCTCACCACCTGGCTGCTGCACCTGGCCGGCTGGGGCAAGCCGAGCGGCCCCCGGGCGCCCGCGGACTGGGACTGGCGCGTCCGGGACACCGCCGCCCGCGACGGGCACCCCGACTGCCTGGGCTGCCGGCTCAGCGGCCCGCGGCGCGCCGCCGCGGCGGCCCCCCGGCCGCGCCCCGCCGTGTCGCTGCCGGCCGCGGACAGCGGCGCGTAACCCCTGCCGAGGGATGTCGATCCCCCGTTTCACGGACGTGGCGACCAAAGGTTCGATTCATTCCGTACGCCCCGGTTGGCCGCGCTTGGCGTGTGGCGGGGGTGACCTGTGGGCAGGATCGAGACGGCCGCACGTGCGGCCCGCGTGGAACGTTGAGAAGGATCAGCACAGATGGCAACAGGCACCGTGAAGTGGTTCAACTCGGAGAAGGGATTCGGCTTCATCCAGCAGGACGACGGCGGCCCCGACGTGTTCGTGCACTTCTCCGCCATCCAGACGACCGGCTTCAAGGAGCTGGCCGAGGGCGCGAAGGTCGAGTACAGCGTGACCCAGGGTCCCAAGGGTCCTCAGGCGGAGCAGGTGGTCACCATCGGCTAGCGCCGCTTCACGAGTCCAGCCCGTGAGGGTGGGCCCCGCCGGATCTCCGGCGGGGCCCACGCGCGTACGGCCCCGGCCGGTAGCGTGGCCCGCGTGATGACGGGCACCCCGGACACCCGGTTGATCGTGCTGCGCGGCAATTCCGCCTCGGGCAAGTCCTCGGTCGCGGCGGGGATCCGCGCGCGCCACGGACGCGGCATGGCGCTCGTGGCCCAGGACAACCTGCGGCGCGAGGTCCTGCACGAACGGGACACCCCCGGCGCCGCGAACATCGGGCTGATCGGCAGCGTCGCGCGGTACGGGCTGGACCACGGCTTCCACGTGATCGTCGAGGGGATCCTCTACGCGGACCGGTACGGCCCGATGCTCGACGCGCTGCGGCGGGCGCACCGGGGGTCGACCCACTTCTACTACCTGGACGTGCCGTTCGAGGAGACCCTGCGCCGGCACGCGACCAAGCCGCAGGCCGCCGAGTTCGGGGAGCCGGAACTGCGCGAGTGGTACAGGCCGCTGGACCTGCTGCCGGGCGACTGGGAGAGCGTCGTCCCGGCCGGGGACTCGCTGGAGGACACCGTGGACCGGGTGATGCGGGAGGTCGGCCTCGACGGCCGCACCGAGCCGGGCTAACCCGCCCGGTGCAGGGCCAGGAGCAGCGCCCAGAGCCGGTCCGCGAGCTCCGCGGGATCCGCCGGCACCAGGCCGTGCAGCCAGTCCGCGAGCACCCCCGTGAAGGCTGCGGCCACCGCCGAGGCGACCAGGTCGGGGCGCGGCGCACCGATCGCCGCACGCTCGGCGCGTGCGCGGGCCCGCAACTCCCGGTGCAGGCGCTCGCCCAGCGGGCCGCCTCCGCCCGGCAGGAGCAGGCTGCGGTACAGCGGGGCCCGTTCGGCCGTGCCACCGAGGAACTCGGCCAGGGCGGCCGGCGGCCGGGCCGGGGCGCGCGATCCGGGGCCCGTCTGCCAGGTGTGCAGAGCGTCGACCGCCGCGTGCACCACGTCGGCGCACGCGTCCACGGCGAGCGCGGTGAGGTCCTCGTAGTGCAGGTAGAACGTGGCGCGCCCGACGCCGGCCCGGCGGACCACCGCCGAGACGCTGACCTCGGCCAGCGCCCGGTCCGCGCACTCCGCGAGGAGGCCCTCGCGCAGCCGCGCCTTGGTGCGGGCGGTACGGGGGTCCGTACGCGGGTCCTCGGCGCTCATCCGGCGAGCAGCGCCGCACCCAGGGCGAGGGCGCCGGGCAGGGCCTGGGCGACCAGGATCCGCCGGTTGGCGGTCGCGGCCCCGTACACCCCGGCCGCGATCACGCAGACGAGGAAGAAGACCTGCGTGGCGAGCGAGTCGATGACCAGCGACCAGACCAGGCCGGCGGCGAGGAACCCGTTGTAGAGGCCCTGGTTGGCGGCGAGCGGAGCGGTGAGGCGGGCGGTGTCCGCGTCGAAGCCGGACAGCGCCCGGCCGGGCGGCCGCTGCCACAGGAACATCTCCAGCACCAGGATGTACGCGTGCAGTGCGGCGACGGCGCCGATGAGGACCTGAGCGACCGTGTGCACGGCCACCTCCCTTGGGTTCCGATGGGTTCCGGTAACGACTTCCTGGACAACTGTACAGGAAGTCGGCCGCCCGGCAGGGCGCCCGGCCGGGCGGCCGCGACGGCACGGATACCCTGACCGCATGACCGTGCTCGTTTACGAAGACTTCGGCGCAGGCCGCCACCGCGAGAGTTCGCTGATCCGCCACGCGCTCGGCAGCGCGCACGACGAGGTGCTGGTCGCGGGCCTCGCCGGCGGGATCGGCTTCATGTACTTCGTCTTCGAGTACGCCGGCCGGCCGCCGATCGCCACGATCGTCGCGCAGGCCCACCCGCACCCCTGGGTGCAGACGGCGCTCGGGCGGCTGCACGTCCCGTACCTGGCCACCACCAGCGCCAAGCCCCGCCTGAACCGGGTGTACGGCGCGCTCGACGCCGGGCTGCCCGTGTTCTGCGTCGTCGACCGGTCCCTGCTGCCCTGGCACGCGGCGGCGCAGAGCCCCGAGATGGCCTCCGCCGATCCGTACACCGTGGTCGTCGCGGGGTACGAGGGCGACACCCTGTACGTCGAGGACGGGGCCGCCACCCCGTACCGGATCGACCGGGAAGAGTTCACCGCCGCCTGGTCGGGGCACCGCAAGGGCCGCCACCAGATGATCGTGCCCACCGGGCCGCCCACCGACGAGCCGGACCTCGACGAGGCCATCGCCGCGACGGTGGCCCGCCTCACCGGCCCGGTGCTCGGCAACCACTTCGACGTGAACTTCGGCTTCTCCGGCATGGAGAAGTTCGCCGCCCAGCTGCGCGACACCCGTACCAAGACGGGCTGGGAGCGCCGCTTCGGCTCGTCCCCGGAGGCCCTGGGCGCGGGCATGGGCCGGCTCCACTCCTGCCTGGAGGAGGAGTGGACGGCCCCCGGTGCGACCCGGCCGCTCTACGCCGACTTCCTGGACCTCGCCGGCCGGCCCGAAGCGGCGGACCTCTTCCGGGACTCCGGCCGGCAGTGGTCGCGCCTGGCCGAACTGGCCCGTACGGCCGACCCGGCGGCGGACGCCGAAGGCCGCCGGGCCCTCTTCGACGGGTGCGCGGACCTGGTGGACGGGGCCCTGGCCCTGGAGCGGCGGGCCGCCGGGCTCCTGAGCGGGAGCTGAACCCCCGCTCAGGCGGCGCGTCTCACGGCCGGGCGGCGCGTCTCACAACCCGACTCACGGCCAGGCTCACGCCCCCGCTCACGGCCCGGCCACGGAGATCGCGGAGACCGGGCAGGCGCGCGCGGCTTCCCGCACGAGCCGGCTCCCCCGGCCGTCCTCGTGGCCCGGGACCAGCTCGCTGAACCCGTCGTCGTCCTGGGTGAACACCTCGGGCGCGGTGAGGGCGCACTGGCCGGCGCCGATGCAGACGGCCGTGTCGATGTCGATGCGCAGTGACGTCACGCCCCTCACCAGGCCACGGGGAGTTCGACCATGCCCTGGATGGTGTCCCCGGACTTGAAGGGGATCCGGTCCGGATCGGCCGCCAGCCGCAGTCCGGGCAGCCTCCGGAAGAGCGTGCCCAGGGCGATCTCCATCTCGGCGCGGGCCAGATTCTGTCCGAGGCACTGGTGGATGCCGAAGCCGAAGGCCAGGTGGTGCCGGGTGGACCGGTGCCAGTCCAGCGCGTCGGGGTCCTCGAAGACGTCCCCGTCGCGGTTGATCACCGAGGTGGAGAAGACCACCCCGTCGTCCGGGCGGACCGTGACACCGGCGATCTCGATGTCCTCGGTGGCCACCCGCAGCATCCCGTCGGCGATGGACAGGAACCGCATCAGCTCCTCCACCGCCGCCGGGAGGAGCACCGGGTCCGAGCGGAGCTCGGCCAACTGCTCCGGGTGGCTGAGCAGGGTGAAGGTACCGAGGGAGATCATGTTCGCGGTGGTCTCGTGCCCGGCGATCAGCAGGATCGCGGCCAGCGACACCAGCTCGTCGACATCGGTCTCGCCGGTCTCCAGTCGCTGGGTGACGAGCTCGTCCAGGAGCCCGTCGCCCGGCTCCCGGCGCTTGCGCTCGATCAGCTCGCGCAGGTAGCCGTTGATCCGGTCGCGGGCGTCCTCCACATCGGCCGCCTCCGGCCCGCGCAGCAGCCGGCGCGACTCTCCCTCGAAGAACTCGTGGTCCTCGTACGGGACTCCGAGCAGCGCGCAGATCACCATCGACGGCACCGGCAGCGCGAAGGCGCTGACCAGCTCCGCCCGCGGGCCCCGGGCGACCATCCCGTCGATCAGCCGGTCCACGGTCTCCTGGATCCGGGGCCGCAGGGCGGCGGTCCGCTTCAGGGTGAAGCTGGGGATCAGCATCCGGCGCTGGGCGTTGTGCTCGGGGTCGTCCACCCCGAGCAGGGCGGTGCGCCGGTCCTTGAGGCCGGAGAAGCGCTTGCTGGGGAGCGGGAAGGCGGCGTTCTGCCGGTCGGCAGAGAGCCGCCGGTCGGAGAGCAGGGCGCGCGCCTCGGCGTGACCGGTGACCACCCACACCGAGCGGCCGTCGAAGAGGGTGACCCGCGAGAGCGGCCGGCCCGCCCGCAGGGGGTCGTAGGCGGTCGGCGGGTGGTAGGGGCAGGTCCGGTCCTGCGGAAAGTCGACGGGTTCGGGGACAAGGGGTTCGGGGACAAGGAGGTCGGGAGCAATGGATTCGGTGGAGACAACGGGTTCGGACATACGAGCACCTCGCAAGCGATGGTTCCGTCTCGCCAGCCCTATTACATGCCCTAGGCACCTATCCCACCTATGCCACTTTCGGCCAGATCGGGCATGTTCGCCCGGAGGGCCCATCCGGCCCCCGGGCCGGGCCCCGCGCGCTACCGGGACTAATCGCAGTGCATCGGGCTTTGGCCCGGTGGTGAAGCGATTCTCAGGACTGCTCTGACCCGCGCGTCACAGCGGGCGATTCTGCTGCTCGATGTACTGACGGACCATCGACAACGGGGCCCCGCCGACTGACCCGGCAAAGTACGAGCCGGACCAGAGTCGTTGTGCCCGCCAGTAGTGGCGGGCGAGGTCGGGGAACTCCTGGCGGAGTCGGCGGGAGCTGACGCCCTTCAAGCTGTTGACCAGCTTGGACAGGGCGACCTTCGGCGGGAGGTTCACCAGGAGGTGGACGTGGTTGTTCTCGCCGTTGAACTCGACCAGCTCGACCTCGAAGTCTGCGCAGACGCTGCGCATGATCTCTTCGCACCGTGTGAGGTGCTGGTCGTTGAAGCCCTTGTGCCGGTACTTCGTCACGAAAACCAAGTGGGCGTGGAGGATGAAAGTGCAGTGCCGACCTGTGCGGATGTTCTGATAGTCAGCCATAAACCAACCGTAGTACGATCGTTGGTATGCAGCTGCGGTACTCCTTCCGCGTGTACCCGCACGCCACCCAGCGCACGGCGTTGGCAAGGGCGTTCGGGTGCGCCCGCGTGGTCTGGAACGACGGGCTGCGTCTGCGGCAGGACGCCTACAAGCAGGGCCTTGACCGGCCGAAGGCGGCGGAGTTGTCGAAGCGGTTCGTCACCGAGGCGAAGAAGACCGAGGAACGTGCCTGGCTGTCCGAGGTGTCGGCCGTGGTCCTCCAGCAGTCCCTGCGGGACCTGGAGACCGCGTACTCCAACTTCTTCGCCTCGAAGAACGGCACCCGCAAGGGCCCGAAGACGGGGCCGCCGAAGTTCAAGAAGAAGTCCAGCCGCCAGGCGGTCCGCTTCACCATGAACGCCCGGTTCTCCATCACCGCCGACCGCAAGCTCCGGCTCCCGAAGATCGGCGATGTCAAGATCCGCTGGTCCCGTGAGCTTCCCTGCGCCCCGTCGTCCGTGACCGTGATCAAGGACGCCTCGGGCCGGTACTTCGCCTCGTTCGTGGTGGAGGCCGAGGACGAGTCGTTGCCCGAGCTGGACCTGGACACGACCGAGACCGGTATCGACCTGGGCCTGTCCACGTATGCGGTCCTGCGCGGCCGGAAGATCAGCTCGCCGAAGTTCTTCCGCCGCCAGGCCAAGAAGCTCAAGCGGGCGCAGCGCAAGCTGTCCCGTGCCAAGAAGGGTTCGAACAACCGGCGCAAGGCCAAGCTCGCCGTAGCGAAGGTCCATGCCCGCGTCGCTGATCAGCGACGCGACTTCATCGAGCAGGAAACCACCCGGATCACGCGCGAGAGCCAAGCCGTGTACGTGGAGGACCTGAACGTGAAGGGCATGGGGACGGCCAAGGGCAAGCGCGGCAAGTCCGTCCACGACCAGTCCCCCGGCATGTTCGCCCGCACCCTCGAAGCCAAATGCGCACGGTACGGGCGTACCTTCGCCAAGGTCTCCCGCTGGTTCCCCAGCACGCAACTGTGCTCCGCCTGCGGATCGATCGAGGGACCCAGGGGACTGGAAGGACTCAAGGTCCGCCACTGGGTGTGCTCCTGCGGAGCAGTCCACGACCGGGACGAGAATGCAGAACTCAACCTCCGCCGCGAAGGACGGCGCATCGTGGCCGAGGGACGCCCGGACACGTAAAACGCCTGCGGAGCCCACGTAAGACCCGGCATGCCGGGCAGCGGGTGATGAAACAGGAACCACCACGCACCCGCTGGAAACAGCGGCGGCACGGTGGGAATCTCCCGCCTTCAGGCGGGATGAGCGTCAAAGGTGCGCGTTCAGGAACGCCCGGAACTCCTCGCGGGTCATCGGTCCCGCCTGGCTCGCCACCGCCTCGCCGTCCTTGACGAGGACGACGGTCGGGGCGCCCGCCACGCCGTAGCGCCTGGTCGGCCCGGGGCAGCGGGTGATGTCCGTACGGACCGCCGTCAGCCGCGTCCCGTACTCCTCGGCCAGCTCGCCGACGATCGTGTCCATCGCCCTGCACGCCTCGACCGCCTTGGGCCAGCTCCCGCAGAAGTAGGCGAGAACCGGCCCGCCGCCGGCCATCGTGAGGATGAAGTCGAACTCCTCGTTCTCCAGCGGCTGGTGTACCCGACGTGCCATGAGTGGTGCTCCTGCTCCGTGTGCGCGGTGATCCGTACGGCGGACTCCATTGTCAGTGCCCGCTGCCAAGCTGGGCGCATGGACGACAGGATGCTCCGGCGCCGGGTCTACGGCGCCGACCACGACGACCCCGACCCCGGCCCGCGCCCCGGCCACGTCTACGGCGAGCTCGTGGGCGGTCCCCTCGACGGGCTCCTCCTGGACATCACCGGCTGGAGCGGGCGCCAACTGGCCGAAGAAGCCCGGCTCCCCACGGAGATAGGGCGCTACGGCGCGGGCGGCCGGGCCCACTACCGCCGCCGCGCGGGCGACGAGGACCGCTGGGACTGGGCGGGCGACAGCCCCTGACCGGACCCTGCCCGTCCGGTCCGGGCGGGTGATCGCGATCATGGATCTTCCTCGTACAGAGCCATAGGGAAGGAACGGAGCCGATGGGGCACACCCTGGAGATGAGCACCGGCGACATGCGGGCGGTGATCCGGCTGCTGACGGCGGTGGAGCGGACGCCCGACCAGGAGCGCCGCCTGGGTCTCACGCGCGAGCGCTGCGCGCAGGTCGACGCCCGCTTCCGCGACCAGGGCATCGAGCTGGACGTGCCGGTCACCCAGGCGCTGGAGGAACTGCTGGAGGGCGCCCCCACCGCGGACATGGAGCCCGCCTACACCTACGCCTTCCAGGCCCTGGTCGCCGGGCACTTCTCCGACACCTACCACCTCGGCCACTGGCGCCGGCCGTCCTGGTTCCACACCGTCGACGCGGAGATGACGCGGCACGGGGTCCCGGCCGACCTCGCGCCGGCCGCGCTGCTCTTCGGCGGCCCGCCGGTGCGGCTTCCGCATCCGGGCGACGCCACCCCGTGGATGGGGACCTTCCCGGCTTCCCGGGCCGCCGAGCTCGTCGCGGCGTACGAGGCCGTCCTCGACCGGCTCGACGACGAGGTCCGGGAGACGGCCGAAGTGTTCCTCGAACCCATGCGGGTGGAGGCCGCGGAGTGGGAGGCGACCAAGAAGGCGGGCCGGACCCAGGACACCGTGTTCTTCTGGCTCTGCTGACGTCCCGCCAGGCCCGCGCGCCGGGCGCGCCCGGCTCAGCCGGCCGCCGCGCCGCGGCTGACGCTGCGGGCCCACAGGACGAGCGGGATCTGCAGGGGCAGCCGCCCGATCGTCGCGGCCCGCACGCCCGGGGAGCCGTGGCGCGCGTCCACGGCCATCTTGACGTTCGCCGGGAACACGCCGACGAAGAACGCCGCCGTCGCCAGCGCCGCCGCCCGGCGGGTGCGCGGGTGGGCGACCCCGACGGCCAGGGCCAGCTCCGCCACGCCGCTCGCGTACGTCCACTGCCGCGGGGTGCCGGGCAGCGAGCGCGGGACGATCGCGTCGAACTGCTTCGGCGCGATGGCGTGCGCCACCGCGGCCGTGGCGAGCAGGCCGGCGAGGAGCGCGGGGGAGGAGGGGGTGCGCGGCATCGGGAGTTCCTCTCTGAGGGCGTGGGCCCAGCGATCCTACTCGCCGGTAGCTACTGTGGGCAGGGGCAGGGGCAGGGGCAGGGGCAGGGGCAGGGGCAGGGGCCCGCGAGCGCCCGCGCCACCTCCGGGTGGCCGTCCCGCAAGATTCTTTGAAGAATTTCCCGGGGAGGCGTCGATCCGGGCGGCTCCCGTTCGACGCAGGGGTGAGAGGCAGGGAGAGCCCCCGCCCTCACGACCGAGGAGTCACCATGCCGCGCTTCCTGACCCTGATCCGCATCGACGAGCAGAACCTGCCCCCCGAGGAATTCCCCGCCGACTTCGAGCAGCGCATGGGCGCGCTGCTGGAGGAGATCACCAAGGCCGGCGTCATGCTCGACACCGCCGGGCTGCTGCCCACCTCCCAGAGCACCCGGCTCAGCTGGTCCGGCGGAAAGATCAGCTACACCGACGGCCCCTTCACCGAGACCAAGGAAGTCGTCGGCGGCTACTCCCTCACCCAGTGCAAGGACAAGGCCGAGGCCATGGAGTGGACCAAGCGGTTCCTCGAAATCCACCCGGCGAGCTGGAACGTCGGCGCCGAGGTCCGGGAGATCCAGGAGATGTGATCCGCGCTCCACGATCCGCGATCCGCGTTTGCCCTGCCGCGTCACGGCTGCTCTGATGGGTGGCCGTGACGGCAGCGAGTACGGCCCAGGCGGTCGAAGCGGTGTTCAGGATCGAGTCCGCCCGGATCATCGCGGGCGTGGCCCGGATCGTGCGCGACGTCGGCATCGCCGAGGAGATCGCGCAGGACGCCCTGGTCGCCGCCCTGGAACAGTGGCCGCACTCGGGCGTCCCCGACCGGCCCGGCGCCTGGCTGACGACCACCGCCAAACGCCGCGCGATCGACCTCGTCCGCCGTAAGGAGGCGTACGCGCGCAAGCTCGCCGAGGTCGGCCGGACCCTGGAGGACGTACCACCGCCCGCCGAGCCGGCCGACCCGGAGGACATCGACGACGACCTGCTCCGGCTGGTCTTCACCGCCTGCCACCCGGTGCTCGCCACCGACGCCCGCATCGCCCTCACCCTGCGCCTGATCGGCGGGCTCACCACCCCGGAGATCGCCCGCGCCTTCCTCACCACCGAGCCGACCGTCGCCCAGCGGATCGTCCGGGCGAAGCGGGCGCTGGCCAAGGCCGGGGTGCCGTTCGAGGTCCCGTACGGAGCCGACCGCGAGGAACGGCTCGCCTCCGTCCTGGAGGTCATCTACCTCGTCTTCAACGAGGGCTACTCGGCGACCGCCGGCGACGACCTCGTCCGCCCCGCCCTCTGCGAGGACGCGCTCCGGCTGGCCCGCGTCCTCGCCGCCCTCATGCCCGAGGAACCCGAGGTGCACGGGCTGGTGGCGCTCCTGGAGTTCCAGGCCTCCCGGATCGCCACCCGCACCGGCTCCGACGGCGAGCCGGTGCTCCTCGCCGACCAGAACCGGTCCAAGTGGAACCGCATGCTGATCCGCCGGGGAGTCGAGGCCATGCACCGCGCCGGCACCGGCCCGTACTCCCTCCAGGCCGCCATCGCGGGCTGCCACGCGGACGCCGTGCGCTACGAGGACACCGACTGGCGGACCATCGCCACCCTCTACGAGCGCCTGGTCGTACTGGTCCCGTCACCGGTGGTCGAGCTCAACCGGGCGGTCGCGGTCTCCATGGCCGACGGCCCCGGGCCTGCGCTCGCGCTGGTGGACGCGCTGGCGGCGGAACCGGCCCTGCGCGCCTACCACTTGCTGCCGAGCGTACGGGGAGACCTGCTGGAGCGGCTCGGCCGACGGGAGGAGGCACGGGCGGAGTTCGAACGGGCCGCCTCGCTCACGCGCAACGCGCGGGAACAGGCCCTGCTGCGCAGGCGCGCCGCCCGCCTCGACGGCTGACGCGCCTGCGGCCGCGTCCCGTCAGGCGCGCCGGCCGTACGCGGCCACGTCGAGCGGGGTGCGCACGGGCCGGCGCGGCGCCGTCAGTGCGATGGGCCGGCGCAGCGAGCCGTACCGGGCGATCTCACGGACCGTCAGCCGCAGCGCCTCCTGGAAGTCGTCCATGGTGCGACGGGCGACGGGCGTGTCCACGTACATGGAGTTCATGTGCAGCCCGTCCCTGTCCCGCTGGAACCAGGAGCAGGTGCCGTTGGCGCTCGCCGACCACACGTGGGTCGAGGGCCGCCAGTCCTCGTGCCGCTCGGCCCCCGGACACCGGCGCATGTCGATGTACGAGAAGAAGTTCACCGGGTAGGGCCAGGAACGGGCGCCGAACTCCTCAGGTGCCAGCAACTGCCAGGCCCGGACGAACGGTACGTCGATGTGCTCCAGCATCTCGCTGAAACCGGCCCGTACGGCGGCCACGACCTGGGCAAAGTCCCGGCCCGGCGAGGCGTCGAACTCGATGGGCATGGTGTTGACGAACCAGCCGACCGAGTCCGACCAGCCGGACCGGCCGCGCTCGCTGACCGGCAGGAACCCGCGGTAGACACCCGGTCCGCCGGCCTCGCGCAGGCAGACGGCGACGGCGGCGAGCAACCCCATGAAGGGCTTGCCGTCGACCGCCAGACAGGCCTTCTCGAACACCTCGGCCTCGCCGGCGTCCAGCAGTTGCGAGGCCTCGCTGACGATCGGGTACATCCGGCCCGGCTCCACACCGAGTTCGAGCGGGAAGCGCGGGAAGAACTCGCCGCCGCCGCGCGCGATGAACGCCTTCCAGTTGTCCAGCCGTTCGTCGGTGGCGTCGATGGACAGGTAGCGGCCGCGCTGCTCCTCGGCGAAGTCGAGATAGCTCGGCGCGGGCTCGACGACGTGCTCCTCGCCACGGCACAGGGCTTCGTACACGCTCTGCACGTCATTGACCACGACCGGCATCGACAGGCCGTCGCAGACGATGTGGTCGAAGGCCAGGTACACGGTCGCGGAGTCCTCGCGCAGGACGGCGCCCATCGTGAACAGCGGCCACGACAGGGTGTCGATGCTCCGCTTGAACCGTTCGACGAGGAAGTGCTTCAGGGCCCCGGACGTCTCGAAGGCGGTCACAGGCACGGAGTCGAGGGCGAGTTCGTCGGGAGCGATGGGCGCGCACGCCAGCTCGCCGGCCAGGCGGCGGAACTCGCAGCGCAGCACTTCGTGACGCTGCACGAAGGCCAGCAGGGACCGGGTCAGCGCGTCCTCGTCGAGTGCTCCGGCGACCTCGAAGGTGACCGCCACCCACGAGGCGATCGGGTCGCCGTCGGCGCGGCTCTCCTCGGCGACGGTGAAGTGCTTGTCCTGGTTGAAGGACGCCTGCCGGTCCGCCGCGTCGTCCGGCCCGCAGGCCTCCGCCGCCGTGGACCGCAACCGCCACTCGACGACCCGGCCGGGTGCCATGTGGTGCATCTCCAGAGGAAACTGCCGCATTCCGTCATCCCTTCGCCCCCAGAGTCAACCCCGAGGCCCTAACGACACCCGCCCCACGGAAGTGACGCCCACCTGGGGTTCACCGGCGCGGGAGCAGGGGGCGCAGGAGGCGGCGCAGTCGCGAGCCGGGGGTCGCGGGCCCGGAGCCGCGGGCCTCCGGCCGGCGCGTGCGGGCCTGCGGCCAGGGGTACTGGGATTCGAGTTCGTCGGCCACGCGAATCAGGAAGGCGCGGAACTCGGCCTCCCCGTAGGGCTGTTGGCCGGGATACGGCGTGAAGGCGGTGGTCAGCGGCTCGTCGTGGAGCGCGGCGGCGCGCAGGCCCGCCACCTGCGCGGGGATCGGCCGGTCGGTGACCGGCTCGACCTGGAGGGCGAGGGCGTACCGGCCGACCAGTTCGTCGCCCAGCTCCAGGCCGGTGCTGTGGTACATCGCGTTGTAGAGGATGCCGTTGACCATCCCCAACACCCACGGCTCGATCATCTCCGCGCCCCCTTGCACCCTCGTGCCACCCTTCCCCGCCGCACTCTAGTGCGCGTCCGGAGCCCGCGTTTCAGCAGCCCAGCAGGGTGCGGAGGTGGGCACAGGCCCCGGCCTCGGTGGTGTGCCCGGCGACGGGCTCGTACGCGCCCCGCTCGAACACCCCGGTCTCCCAGCTGCCGTCCGGCCGGGCGCGCAGGTACACGAAGTCCGTCGGGGTGGGCGCCGGTTCGTGGACGCCCTCGATCCAGTAGTGCCCGGCGGGCACCCCGGCTTCCCGGAGTGCCCGTTCGAGTTCCTGCCGGTGGCTCACGAGGGGACGGGGGCCAGATAGCCGTTGTCGAGCAGCCACTTGACGTTCAGGCGCTGACCCGCGCCCGGGTCGAGGAAGGCCGGGTCGAGCTTGATCTGCCGACCGCCGCCCGGCTGCTCGAACCAGGGGGCGATGGAGCCCTCCCAGACGGCGAACGCCTTGGTCACCCGGTACGCGTGGTAGTCGCACGGGAAGGCCGCGTCGCGGGTGTTGAGGTTCTGCGGGGGCAGCGCGCGCTTGGCGTACGCGTCACCTGCCGGGGCGAGGTACGAGCCGTACTCCGAGCCGAAGCGGTCCAGGAGCTCGCCCTCGTCCAGCACTTCCCGGGCCTTGTCGACGGTGCCGTTGACCTCGGCGAACCCGTCGTTCGGCGGGTACTTCCAGGTGCCCGTGTCGGCCGGCCCCTCCCAGTACTTCTTGAGGAAGTCGGCGGAGGAGAGCTTTCCGGTGCGGTGGTAGTGCTTGAGCAGGGGCCCGACCGGCTCCTGCCACTTGTGGGGCAGGTGCTTGGGGCCCAGCCGCTTGTCGCCCTCGAACTCCCCGGTGCAGGGGGCCTTCGCCGCGGCGGCGGCCGGGGGAGCGGCCGGCCCGGCCGGGGCCGCCTGGGCGGCGGGGGCGGCCGCGAGGGCGGCGGTGACGCCCATCGCGGCGAGGACGGCACGGATCCTCAGGTCGGTACGGCTGCGCTCCACGCGGGACTCCTCGGGGGTGACGACGGCTGTCGGTGCGCGGCACACAGTAATGAAAGATCGCCGGAGAGTGATCACTGTCGGGCGTGAACCGGCCATCCGTGTCGCGGCCGGGCGCAGGCCCCGAGCCGACGCCGTGGAGCGCCGGCTCCGGGGCCATGAGCGTCGTGGAACGGCCCTGAGCTGGGGCATTTCAGGCTCAAAACCGTCTACTCCGTGTGCAGGACCGAGGCGATCGTCAGCCGGGCCGCCGAACGGGCCGGGGCGAGGGAACCCAGGACGGCGATGGCGACGCCCGCGAGCAGCAGGGCGGCCAGTTGGGGTGCGTGCCACACGTCCTTCATGGCCTCCGGGAAGCGGACCATGCCGATGTTGTCCACGACCAGCCGGTGCGCGACGATCCCGAGCGGGATCCCCAGCATTCCGCCGACCGCGCCCACGCCCGCCACGGACGTCACCGTCATCACCACGACCTGGCGCGGGGTCATCCCGATCGACTTGAGCATGCCCAGGTCGCGGCGGCGCTCCCGGATGTTCAGGAGCACGGTGTTGAAGACGCCCAGCGAGGCGACGACGGTCAGCAGCACGGTGAACACCGACGAGAAGCCGACGACGGTGACGGTCGCGGTGTTCGCGGACTCCCCCGTCTCCGCCTTGAGGCCCGGATCGATCGCGTCGACCGCGTCGGCATAGGCGCGGGTGTCGGTGCCCGGGGCGAGGCGGACCCTGTAGTCGACTGCTCGGGTGCCGGGGGCGAGCAGTTCGAGGGTCTCCCAGGTGGAGTCCAGGCTCCGGGCATCGCCCTCGATCAGTTCCCCGACGATGGTCGAAGGTACCTGGCGGCCGTTCAGCGCCAGCGTCACCTTGTCGCCGACGGACAGCCCCCGCTCGGTCAGGAACTGCGGGCCGACCACGATCTCGCCCGCGCCCCGGGGCAGCCGGCCCGCCACGATCTGGCCGGCGGCCGGGGGAAGGTCCCCGCGGTAGAAGTTGGCGAAGGCGGGCTGCGTGTGCCCCACCAGGCTCACCTGCGAGAGCGCGCGGGCTTCGACCCGCTGCGCCCCCGGCAGGGAGCGGAGCCGTTCCTCGATCTGCGCGTCGCCGATCGCCGGTGGCCGGCCGCGGCCGTCGGGCGCGCCCGTCAGTACGTCGACCCGCGGGCCCCCGTCTCCCCGGGAGGCTTCCCCGTACGCGAGCATCGTGCTGGTCAGACCGGTCGCCAGGGTCACCGTCATGACACCGAGGACGATGGCGGCCATGGTCAGCAGTGTGCGGGCCGGACGGGCGAACGGCTGGCCCAGGCCCAGGCTGACCGAGCGCGGCAGCCGGGCCGAGGCGAGCAGGCGCTGGACGCGCAGCCCGCGGCCGGTCCTCGGCGCACCGCCGGTAGCGATCGCCTGGGCGGCCGGCAGCCGGTGCGCCCGCAGGGCCGGAACCAGCGCGGTGAGCAGGACGAGCGCGGGGATGCCCGCCAGGCAGAGGAGGTTGGTCCAGGGGGCGACCGTGGCGACGGCGGCCCGGCCGGTCTCGATGCCGGAGAAGGCGATCTGCAGGATGGGGCCGGCCAGCGCGTTGCCGAGCAGGGTGCCGAGCACGCATCCGACGACGGCGGGCACCGAGACCATCGCCAGGTAGACGGCGACGACCTGGCCCGGCGTGAAGCCCAGGGCCTTGAGCACACCGATGTGCCGGTAGCCGGAGACGACGGCGCCACTGACCACGTTGCCGACGATGAGGGCGGCGACGAGCAGGCCGAGGACGCCGAAGAGGGCCATGAAGGGGAGGTAGGCGCCGGCCCGCGCCGAGAAGGCCTTCTTGAGGGTGAGGTGGGACTGGGAGGCGGTCACCGCGTCCGGGGGCAGCGCGGCGGTGGCCCCGGCCAGCGAGGACTTCAGCCCGGCGTCCGTCGCGGAGTCCGCGAAGCGGTAGAGCATCTGCGCGGAGGACGGGTGCAGCGCCGCCAGCTGTCCGGGAGTCACCCACGCCGCGGCGGACTTGCTCATGCTGGTGGCGAACCCGACGACCGTGAGCGGCGGGACCCCGGGAACCTCCAGCTTCGTACCGAGGAGCCCGGCGTCGGGCGTGCCGTCGTAGGAGTTGTTGACGACGATCTCGCCGGGCGCGTCGGCCCAGCGCCCCAGCGTCAGCTCGACGCGGTCCACCGGACCGCCGGGGTCGGCCCGGCCCACTACGGTGAGCGGTCCGGCCGGCATCCAGAGCCAGTCCCCGGGTACGTCGATGACGCTCTGGTGGAAGGGCCCGGCGGCGGCCGCCACACCCGGGCGGTGGGCCGTATGCGCGAGCTGTTCGTCCGAGACCTTGCGGGTGTCGTACGTGACCACCGCGTGCGCCCCGCGCTGGGCGGCGTACGCCTTGTCGAAGGGGCCCGAGGAGGCGGCGAGCAGGGCCAGTGCGAGCAGCACGGTGGTGGTGGAGCACAGGACGACGAGCCCGATGACGAACGTCTGGAGCCGGCGGCGCCGGACGGCCGCGCGGGCGGCCCGCCACACGGCGCTCATGCCGTCACCTGGATGCCGCCGTCGGCCGACGCGGCGGCCGCACGCTCGTCCAGCGAGCGCTCGCGCGCCACCCGGCCGTCGGCCACCTCGACCAGGCGGCTGGCGCAGCGGGTGGCCAGCTTCGGGTCGTGGGTGACGATCAGCAGGGTCTGGCCGATCTGGTTCAGGTCGATCAGCAGGTCCATCACCTGCTCGCCCGAGCGGCTGTCGAGGGCGCCGGTGGGCTCGTCGGCCAGCAGCAGCGCCGGACGGTTCATCAGGGCCCGGGCCACGGCGACGCGCTGGCGCTCGCCGCCGCTGAGCGTGGCCGGGTAGTTGTCGCGACGGTCCGCGATGCCGAGCTCGTCGAGGAGTTCCAGGGCCCGGCGGCGGGCCTGCCGGGCGGAGGTGCCGGTCAGCTGGGCGGCCAGGGCGACGTTGTCGAGGGCCGGCAGATCGTCGATGAGGTTGAAGAACTGGAAGATCATGCCGACGTCGCGCCGCCGGAACAGCGCCAGACCGGTCTCGGTCAGCTTCCCCAGGTCCTGGCCGTGCACCTGCACCGTGCCCGCGGTCGGGCGGTCCAGGCCCGCGACCATGTTGAGCAGCGTGGACTTGCCGCAGCCGGAGGGGCCCATCACGGCGACCGCGTCGCCCTTGCGGATCTCCAGGGACAGCCCGTCGAGCGCCTTGGCGTCGCCGTACTCTTTGTGCACACCGTCGAGGCGCACGACCACCTGGCGGGCGCTGTCGTGATCAGTTGTCATGCCACGAACCTAGAAGGAGGTCCGGCGGTGTGCGTCAGCCCCCGGATGTAAGCAACGGGGCGGGTCATCCCGGGGATGTACGCGAGCAGCCCCGTCAGAGGGATGCGGACTACACGGGGGGCCTGCGAAGCTGGTGGGTGCGCGGATCTTGAGGCGGCACGGATCTTGAGGGGGGACGAAGTGGGATGGCTGATCGCAGCGGTGACGGCGGCCTGCGCGGCAACGCTCGCGGCATGCTGGCTGGGTGTCGCGCTCGTCCGCGCGCGCCGCGCCCACCGGACGGCGATCGAGGAGCGCGGCTGGCTGCTGGAGCGGGAGCGGGAGAGCGCGGCCCGCAGCGCCGTTGACGCCGAGCGGGCCCGCATCGCCGCCGAGCTCCACGACATAGTCAGCCACAACGTCAGCCTGATGGTGGTTCAGGCCGGGGCCGCCCGCGAGGTGCTGGGCACGATGCCGGACGAGGCCGCGGCCGCGATGGGCGCCGTGGAGAACGCCGGGCGCACCACGATGACGGAGCTGCGCCACCTGCTCGGCCTCCTCGCACCCGCGCAGGACGGCCGGGACGAGCCGTACGGCACGGCCGGGGAGGTGGAGCTGACACCACAGCCGAGCCTGAGCCGGCTCAGCCCCCTCATCGACCGGATCGCCTTCGCCGGCCTGCCCGTGGAGGTGCGGATATCCGGCGAGCCGCGCCCGCTGCCGCCCGGGATCGACGTCACGGCGTACCGGATCATCCAGGAGGCGCTGACCAACGCGCTCAAGCACGCGGAAGGGGTGAAGGCCGAGGTGACGGTGCGGTACGCGGACCACGCCCTGCGGGTGGAGGTGCTCAACGACGGACCCAGCGTCCTGTCGGGGGACCGCCCCGCGGGGATCAAGGCCGACGGCGCCGGGCGCGGGCTGACGGGCCTGCGGGAGCGCGTCGCCGTGTACGGCGGTGACCTCGACGCCCGCCGCCGCCTCGGCGGGGGCTACCGGGTCCGCGCCCGCCTCCCCCTGGACCGGCCGTGACCGGGCAGCCGGGGCCTGCCCCGGCCGCGGCCGGGGCAGGCCCCCGGGTGCTCATCGCCGACGACCAGGAGCTCGTGCGCACCGGGTTCCGGCTCATCCTGACGGCCCGTGGGATCCAGGTGGTGGGCGTGGCCGCCGACGGGGTGGAAGCGGTGTCCGAGGCGCGCCGGCTGCGCCCGGACGTCGTACTGCTCGACATCCGGATGCCGCGCATGGACGGGCTGGAGGCCGCCCGGCGGATCCTCGCGGAGTCCCCGGACTGCCGGGTGATCATGCTGACCACCTTCGACCTCGACCAGTACGTGTACGCCGCCCTCTCCGCCGGAGCCAGCGGGTTCCTGCTCAAGGACGTCACTCCCGAACACCTCGCCGCCGCCGTACGGCTGGTCGACACCGGCGACGCGCTGCTGGCCCCCTCGATCACCCGCCGTCTGGTGGAGCGCTGCGCGGCCACCGCACCGCGGACCGGCCGGGTCCCCGCGGCCCACCGGGAGCTGGAGGTCCTCACCCCGCGCGAGCGCGAGGTGCTCACCCTCATGGGACAGGGCCTCTCCAACGCCGAACTGGCCCGCGAGCTGACGCTCAGCGAGGCCACGGTGAAGACCCATGTGGCCCGCATCTTCGCCAAGTTGACCCTGCGCGACCGGGCCCAGGCCGTGGTCCTGGCCTACGAGACGGGTCTCGTCAGGCCGGGCACGCCCTGACGGAACCGGCGGACGGGTCCACGCGTCCCAGACGCGCCGGCCGGCACCGGATCTCCGAGGGGGACGAAGGACGATGCGCAGAACCACAGCCCAGTTCGCGTGCATGGCAGCTTTGACCGTCGCCGTACTGCTCACCGGCTGCGGCACCGCGACGAAGGAGGCCCCGACCGGCCGCGCGACACCGGCGGCGCCCGGAGATCCTCTGGCCGACCGGGCCCGGCCGTGCCCGGTGACCGATGCCGGAAGCCCGCAGAGCCCCCCGACCCTGATCGACGGCACCCCGGCCAACACCCCCGAGGGGGCGCGGCTCTCCCAGGCCGTCGGCGCGCAAGGACGCGGGGCCTTCGCCGACGTCTACTCCACCCAGATCACCGACCACCCCGGGGGACGCGTGGCCGTGTGCGTCACCGACCTGGACCGGGGCCGCCTCCTGGTGGCCGCGGCCCACCAGGCGGATCCGGAGGCCGACCCGGGCCGGGCCGACCTCTACCTGAGCCCGTACACGCACCGGGCCCTCGGCGCCGCGATGAACAAGGTGATGGCCCTCGACACCGCCCTCCCGATCCACACCTGCTCCGCGAGCCCCGGCGCCACGGGCCTGGAGGTGACCTCCTCCGCCGAGGGGGCGGCCTCGGCGGAGTTCAAGGAGCAGCTGGAGAAGGCTGCCGGCGGCATCCCGGTGACCGTCAAGGAGGGCACCCCGGTCGAGCCCCTGGTAGGCGCCCTCACCCCGCCCCCGGTCACGCCGAAGCACTGACCGCCGCGGTGAGGGCGGTGGTCAGTGCTTCGGCGTACGGCCGGGGGCGGCGGCGCAGGGGGGAGAGCACCCCGATGTGGCGGGCGGGGCGCGGGGGCTCGACCCGTACGGCGGTGGGCGCGGTGGCCGGCTCCAGGGACACGTGCGGGATCAGCGCGACGCCGACGCCCGCCGCGACCAGGCTCTGCGCGAAGAAGTAGTCGGAGGTGGAGGCCGCCACCCGCAGATCGAACCCGGCGAGCGAGGCGTACCGGCGCAGGTACGCCTCGGTCTTCAGACAGCCCAGCACCCAGCGCTCCCCGGCGAGTTCGGCGAGGCCGGCCGCTTCCCGGCCGGCCAGGCGGTGGCCGGCCGGCAGCACCAGCCACAGCGGATCGTCCATCAGCGGCAGCCAGTCCAGCCCCGCCCGCAACGGCAGCGGACCGTCGAAGTGGTACGTCAGCGCCAGATCGGCGGCGCCGGAGCGCACCATCGGCACCGCGTCCTCCGGCTCGGCCTCCACCACCGTCAGCTCCACGTCCGGATGCGCGGCCACGAACCGGGACAGCGCCCGCGGCAGCAGGTGCCGCCCCCCGCTGGAGAACGTGGCGACCGTCAGCCGCGGCCGGCCCGCCGTGAGCCGGTCGATCTCCTGGCGGACCTGGTCCAGTTCGGCGGAGATGTTCTCCGCCGCCTCCACCAGCAGCCGCCCCGGCTCGGTGAGGGTGACCCCGCGCGTGGAGCGCACCGCGACCGGGTGGCCGAGGCTGCGCTCCAGCGAGGCGATCTGCTGGGAGACGGCCGACGGGGTCAGGAGCAGGGCCCCGGCCGCCCGGTTGAAGCTCCCGTGCTCGGCCACCGCCCGCAGGATGCGCAACCCGTGCACGTCGATCATCAGTTTTCCTTACGACGGGATCAGCATCCGATCAGTACCGCTGGGGACGATACAGCGGCATCGTCGGACCCATGAAGCGAATTCTTGTCGTCGGAGGAAGCCGGTACTTCGGGAAGCGGCTGGTCACGCGGTGGCGGGAGGCCGGGCACGAGGTGAGCGTGCTCAACCGGGGCCGCGTCGCGCCCCCCGACGGCGTCGGCCACCTCGTCGCCGACCGCGACGACGAGGAGCGGCTCCGCAGCGCGCTGGGCGCCCGCACCTTCGACGCGGTCATCGACCAGGTCTGCTACACGCCCCGCCAGGCCGACATCGCCCGCCGCGTCTTCACGGGGCGCACGAGGAGGTACGTGATGACCTCCACGATGGAGGTGTACGACCCCGCGCCGCCCACCCCCGAAGCCCTGCGCTACGCCGAGGGCAAGCGGGAGGCGGAGGCGGTGTTCCTGGCCGGGCACCCGGGCGGCATGCCGCCCTTCGACTTCGTCACCGTCCGCACCGCGCACGTCCTGGGCGGCGGGCGGGAGGAGTTCACGGGCCGCCTCGCGCACTACGTCGAGCGGATCGGCGCCGGGCGGCCCGTGGCCGTGCACGAAGACCCGTACCCGACCTCCTTCATCCACCACCGGGAGATCGCGCGCTTCCTGCACTGGGCGGCGGAGCAGACCTTCACCGGTCCGGTCGACGCCGCCTCGCACGGCGCGCCGGACGTGCGCGAACTGTCCGAGCTCGTCGCCGCGCGCGTCGGCCGGCGGCCGCGGTACCGGGTGGTCGAAGACGGCGCCGTCGCCTCGCCGTTCTCCTTCGACCGGGCCTACGCCCTGGACAACGGGCGGGCCGCCGCGCTGGGCTTCGACTTCGGCCGGGTCGCGGACTGGCTGCCCGGGGCCATCGACGAGACGGCGGCCGCGGCGGACACCGCGTCCTAGTACCGGGACCGGAACCGGGACCGGCACCGGGACCGGGACCGGGACCGGAACCGGATGGCAGTGGCGGCCGTCTGAGGACCCGTGTGGATGAAAAGAAGAATCCTGGTACTGCTGTTCGCCCTGCTCACGACGCAGCTGGGCTCCCTGGTGAACCCGGCGTACGCCTGCGGCTGCGGGGCGATGATCCCCCCGGGCTACTCCCGGATCGGGGTCGAGCAGGAGACCTCCGTGGTGCGCTGGGACGGCCGCACGGAACAGATCGTCATGAGGTTCACCGTCCGGGGAGACGCGCAGCAGGCGGCCTGGATCATGCCCGTTCCGGGGCGGGCGACCGTGGAACTCGCCGACGGGGCCATGTTCGGCGAACTCACCTGGCTGACCCGGCCCGAGCGCAGGACCCGCCACCACTTCTGGCCGCGCGAGAAGGACTGGCCCTTCTCCTCCGGGTCCAGGGACATGGCCGGAGCCCCCGCGCCCGGCGCCGCCCGCTCGGTCGACGTCGTGGGCCGCGAACAGCTCGGTGACTTCGACGTCGCCCGGCTGACCGCGACCGACCCCGACGCGCTGCGGAACTGGCTGGAGGACAACGGCTTCAAGCTGCCCGACGGCCTCGCCGCCGAACTGAAGCCGTACGTCGACCAGAAGTGGGAGTACGTCGCCGTCCGCCTCGCCCCGCGACAGCAGGGCAAGACCCTGCAGGGCCACCTCGACCCGCTGCGGATCCGCTTCGACAGCGACCGGCTCGTCTACCCGATGCGGCTCTCCCGGCTGGCCAAGTCCCCCCAGTCCCTGAGCCTGTACGTCCTTGCCGACCACCGCATGGAGCCCGACTCCCCGATCGGCGGCGCAGCCCCGAAGGTGACCTTCGCCGGAACCATCACCCCGAAGGACTCCCTGGCCGGGCTCACCGGCGGCGAGCCGGCCTTCCTCACCGCCATCGAGCAGGAGTTCCCGGAACCGGGCCGCATCAACGGCGACCACGTACTGAGCGCCGACGCCTCCGACACCCCGTACCGCCGCGCCGTCTACCGCGACGAGCTGCTGACCGTCGCGGGTGGCATCCCGGTCTGGATCCTGACGGTGGCGGGCGCCGCCGCGGCGGCCGTGGCGGCGCTGCTCTTGGGACGGCGGCTGCGCAGCCGCCGCCGGAGCAGCGCTGCCTGACGACGCCGCTAGACACGCCCTAGCGCACCGGGCGGGGCTGCTGCGTTGCCCAGAAGCCGCACTGGTGGTCCGCCGAGAAGGCCGAACCCGCCCGTGTCGACTCGGGGTTGAGGATGAGGACCGTACCCCGGACGTCGGTCGCCGGCCACCGGGCCTGCCCCGGAACCGCCGGCGCACCGAAGCGGGCGAAGGCGCCCCAGTACCGCTTCATCCGGGTGCCCAGCGCGGTCTGCGCCGGGGTCAGCGGGCGATCGCCCATCGTGAAGTCGTGCAGATAGGCCAGCTCGGCGCTGTGCGCATTGGACTCGTCCAGGCCGGGCAGCTGCGCCCCGGCCAGCGTCGGCGAGTCCGGGTCGTCGAACTCGTAGGTGTACGTGGGTACTTGCGTGGCGAAGAGCTGAGCCGTCCACGCCGTGTGGCAGGCGAAGGTCGAGTCCGTCATCACGGCCGACATCGCCAGATACGGCGAACCGTAGGCGGACAGCGGATAGCGCGCGAGCACCTGCGGCCCCGAAGCCCCGTAACCCGCCAGGATCTGCGCGGTGTACTGCTCCGCCGTCAGGTACGGCTGCGACAGCGCGACGAACATCCGCGCCTCCGCGCGCGTGCTCCCGATCAGCACCGGCACCTTGTTCCAGGTTCCGGCCCCGATGGCGGCGGCCGGATCCAGCGGGAGCAGCCCGTCGCCCGACGCCGGACCCGAGGTGGGCAGCGTACGGGCCGCCTCGACCAGGGCGGGACCCGTCGCGGCACGCAGGCAGGCCGCGACCCCGGCGGGTTCGGCGCACCCGGCCCGGGCGGCGAAGGCCCGCGCCTCGGCCTCGGCCCGCGCACGGTCCGGCGTACGCAGCAGCGTGCACGGGCCGCTCTGCAACACGGCCCGGTGGAACAGACCCGCGGCGGACGGCGCGGCCAGCAGTGCGCAGACGGACCCGCTGCCCGCGGACTGCCCCGAGACCGTGACGCTGTCGGGGTCGCCGCCGAAGGCGCCGATGTTCTCCCGCGTCCAGCGCAGCGCCGCGGCCTGGTCCATCAGCCCGAAGGAGCCGGAACGCCGGTCGTTCTCCCCGGCCAGCTCGGGCAGGCCCAGGTAACCGAGCTGCCCCAGGCGGTAGTTGATGCTGACCACCACACTGCCGGTGAGCTCGGCCATCGTGCGGCCGCCGAACTGCGTGCCGGTGCCCTGGCTGTACGCGCCGCCGTGCAGCCAGACGACCACCGGCAGCCGGGACCCGGCGTGCGCACTGCGCGGCCGGTACACGTCGAGGTACAGGCAGTCCTCGCTGACGGCCTGCGGATCCCGCAGCCCGAACGGCGAGAACTGCAGGCACGCGGGCGCCTGCCGGGTCGCCTCCCGTACGCCGTTCCACCGCCGCGGCGGCTCCGGCGCGCGCAGCCGGGACTCCCCGACCGGGGGAGCGGCGTAGGGAACGCCGAGGAACTCCTGTGCCCCGTCGTGCGTCCGGCCGCGGAGCACGCCCTGGGAGACGGCGACCTGCGGGCGCGCGCCCTCGGGGCCGGTGGCCCGCGAGCCGGGCGATCCGGCGGACGAGGCCGCGGTGGGGGCCGCCGACGCCAGCAGCGCCGCCAGGGTAATTGCCGTACCGAGCAGGGGTCTTGCTGATGTGAACCGCTTCATCAGTCGTCCTGGGGTCGAGGCAGGCCGGGGCGGAGCCGGTGCGAGCTCCGCCCCGGCCTGCCGGTCGGGGAGGTTACGGCCGCAGCCCGGAGAGCAGTGCCGAGGTCACCGCTTGATCGGCCGGCGCCGTGTTCCAGTCGGCGTTGATCGGGCTGACGGCGATCCGGTCGGCGCTCACCGCCGCGATGTCACCACCCTTCGCGGCCGGCTGGGTGCGGAGCTGGACGTTCACCTTCCACGTGCCGTCGCCCGAGTCGGTGTAGTCCGCGCGCAGCGGTGCCTGGGGGTCCTGGAACGTCGTCGCGACGCCGCGCGCCGTGCCCTTGCCGTCGGCGCCGACGACCGGGTGGTTGACGTTGAGGCCGACGCCCTTGGGCAGCAGCGGGCCCGAACGGGCACGCGCCCGGAGCTGGTCGATCAGCTTGGCCGCGAAGTCGAGCGTGGGGTCCATGGCGTTGACCGTGGCCACCGGATCGGGCACGGCCATCCCGCCGGTGCTCAGCGCGATGGCGGGCACCCCGTACTCCAGCCCGGCGATGGCGCCGCCGACGGTACCGGAGTGGGTGGCGAGGGAGGCCAGGTTCGGCCCGAAGTTGGTGCCCGAGACGACGAGGTCGGGGGCGTTGCCCTCGAACACCTCGGCCAGGCCGAAGGACACCGAGTCGCCGGGGGTGCCGTCCACGGCCCACACCTTCGGCTCGGGGTGGCGGACGGTGACGGTGGGGGCGCTCGCCATCTTCGTGCCGGCGCCGCTCTGGTTGGTGAGCGGGGCGACGATCGTCACGTCGTGCCCGGCGGCGGTCAGGCGCTCGAAGGCCTTGCGGATGCCGGGTGCGTTGTAGCCGTCGTCGTTGGTGAGCAGGATCCGCAGCGGCGCCGGAGGTGCGGTCTGCGGGGCGGCGGCGGCCGGTGCCGTACCGGCGAGGGCCGGGGTGCACAGCATCAGCGCGGCCATCGGCAGAACTCGCTTGTGTCTCACAGGTTGCTCCTTGGAGGGGAGGTACGGGACGGGGTGGAGATCAGCGGGAGATCAGTGGGAGATCAGCGGGAGATCAGGGGGAGATTCAGCGCACGCTGCGGATCGGGAGGATGGCGAGCGCTCCGATCAGCGAGAGTGCGCCGCCGGCCAGGAAGAGCGGGGTGTATCCGCCCAGCCCGGTGACGATTGCGGAGGCCACGAACGGGGCGATGATCTGCGGCCCGGCGTTCGCGATGTTGAGGACGCCCATGTCGCGGGCGGCGTCCTCGGCCCGGGGGAGGACCAGGGTGACCAGCGCGGTGTCCACCGCCATGAAGCAGCCGAAGGCGAGGCCGTTGAGCGCGCTGAAGACGAGCATGCCGGTCCAGGTCGGGCTGATCACCGGTACCGCCATGACGAGGCCGGCCAGGGCGGCAGAGACGCCCACGAACACCTTGCGGCGGTTCCAGCGGTCGGAGAGCAGGCCGCCGACGACGGTGGAGACGGCCATCGCGACCATCGACACCGGGGTGAGGACGGCGATCGCGGCGGGCGGGGTGAGGCCGGCGGGCAGGGCGATGTGGTCGTCGAGGATGTACAGCTGGTAGCCGACGACGGAGAAGTAGCCGAGGACCATCAGGGCGCGGCCTATGAAGGCCCAGCGGAAGTCGTGGTGGGCCAGGGAGGAGAGGAACGCGGCCATCTGGGCGCCCTTGGGGCGGGGGGCGGCGGCCGGGGCGTGCTCGGTGCGGGGAAGGTCGCGGCAGAAGAGCGTCAGCAGCAGCGCGGAGACGGAGACGATCGCGCCCAAGACGAGATACCCGGTCCGCAGGTGGTCGACGGTCTGCGAGGCGACGAGCACGCCGACGGTGCCGCCGATCGGCAGACCCAGCCCGACCAGGGCGGATGCGGTGCCGCGCCGGTCGGCGGGGATGCGGTCCGGGACGATCGCGGTGACGGCGGCCTGGTAGACGTTCATGGTGGCCTGGATCAGGCACCATCCGATGCCCACGAGCAGTGCGGTGGCGACGTTGCCGAGGAAGGCCAGACCGGCGAGCGAGGCGAAGGCGCCGCCCAGGATCCAGGGGTTGCGGCGGCCGGTGCGGTCGGAGAGGGCGCCGGCGATCGGGTTGAAGGCGGTGGCGAAGATCGCGCTGATGCCGCCGATCAGTCCGAGCAGGGCGACCTTGTCGTCGGGGGCGATGGCGGCGATCTGGGTGGGCAGGAGGACGGAACCGACGCCCATGTAGACCGCCAGCATCGCGGAGTTGGCGACGAGCAGCAGGGGCAGGAGCCCGCGCTGGCGGGGCGGTTGTGCGGCGGCCGGCGGGGCGGCCGGGTGGGTGATCTCGTTCGTGGCCATGACGACTCCTCGGGGGACGGAGCGGGGAGAACGCAGGGGGATGGGGGAGGAGCGACGCCGTGCGGGCCGATGGGGGCTGATGTGGGCAGCGGGGTTGGCGGTCGCCCGGGATGTCGCGCGGGGCGCACTGGCCGACGTGACGTTGTTACACGTGTCACCAGTGGCGCTGGACACTGTGTAGCACCCATTTCTGGGCTCCGCCAGAGTTCACGGCGGGTCGATACGCAGATCGTGACCGAGTGGTGAGTTGCTGGTCGGGCACGTGTAACCGGCGAGTTGAGGCCACTGACCAGGGTGGTCGCGTCTGAAAACCCTCTTGCCCTTGTGGCGGTGGTCACGATTCCGCCATACTCCGTGCCGACCGGCTACCCGCCGGGAAGTGTGTGGCTCTCTGCCTTTGGCCTGGCCTGGCCTGGCCTGGCCTGGCCTGGCCTGGCTCTGGCTCTGGCCCTGGCCCTGGCTCCGGCGTACGGGGCTGGTGCCCCGGGCGTCGGGCCGCCGCCGTGACGGGCTGGCTCCGGGCGCGCGGTGCGGCTGCGCCGGGCGTTCCGTGTTCCCCGTTCGATGTTCCTTCGTTCCGAAATCCCCGCCCGGCGTTCCCCACTCCGGTTCTCCTGCTCGGCGTTCCTCCGTTCCGCGTTCCGCAGCTCAGGGTTCGCCCGCCTGGCGTTCCCCGCTCAGGCTTCCGCTGCGTAGCGGACCTCTGTTCCGTATCCCTGCCGACGTCCCTTCGTCGTTCAGCGCTCCCTCGCTCTGGGTTCGGCTGCTCGGTGTGCCTCTGTTTCGTATCCCCTGCCCAAGTTCCTTCGTTCTGCGTTCGCCCACCGGCGCTTCGCTCGTTCCGGGTTGAGCCGCTTGGCGTTCCCCGCTTGAGGTTCTGCTGCTCGGCCTACGTCCGTTCCGTGTTCCCCTGCCCGAAGTCCCTCCGTTCCGCGTCTCCCGCTCGGCGTTCTCCTCGCTCCGGTTCGCACGCACTGCGTTTCCCGCTTTGGGTTCCGCCGCGCGGCGTTCCACCCCTCCGGGGTCTCGCCCCGGGGCTCCACCGCTCGGGCTTCCCCCGCTGCTCCACCGCTCTGGGTCCCCCCCCCCGAGGGTTCCACCGTTCTGGATTCCCCCGGGGCATCGCTCCGGGTTCCCCCGGGGGGAGCGCTCGGGGTTCCCCAGCTGGGGAGCATCGCTCGGGCTCCGCCCTCCCGGGGGCACCGCTCCGGGTTCCCCCGGGGGAAGCGCTCGGGGTTCCCCAGCTGGGGAGCATCGCTCGGGCTCCGCCCTCCCGGGGGCACCGCTCCGGGTTCCCCCGAGGGGAGCGCTCGGGTTTCTCCCGGGGAAGCGCTCGGGTTTCTCCCGGGGGGCATCACCCGGGTTCCCCCCTTCCGGGGGGCACCGCTTCGGTTCCCCCCGGGAGGGCACCGCTCCGGGTTTCAGTCCCTTCGTCGCGCGGCGGCCCGCTGCCGGGCGGTTGCTTCGTGTTCCGGTTGTCCGTCGCTTCCCGGGGGTTTCCGCCGCCCGGGAGGTCTCCGTGAAAGGCCCGTCATGTTCTCCACGCCTTCCGTCACGCCGCCCCCGCCCCCGCCCCCGAGGCCGCACCGGCCGCCCCGGGCGGCCCGGGTTCGTGTTCCGGCGTCGCCCCCGCGCTGGGCCGCGGTCTGTGGGTTCGTGCTGCTGCTCGTCCCCCTGGCGGCCGGGCTGCTGCTCTCCGGCGGCGGAGCCCCGTTCTTCCAGGAGGTCGACGACCGCTGGGCGGCCTGGGTGGTCGGCTCCCCGCACGGCGCCGCCGCCGACTTCGCCACGGTCCTCGACCGGCTCGGCGGCCCGCTCGGTACGGTGCTGCCGCTCGTGCTGATCGGCTGCCTCTGTGTCTACGGGCGCTGGCGCTCGGGGCTGTTCGTCTTCACGGCCGCCATCCTCGCCAACATGCTGGTGGTCCTGCCCCTCAAGCAGCTCGTCGACCGGCCCCGCCCGCCGCACCCGTGGGTCCTGGTCAACGACGGTTCGTTCCCCTCGGGGCAGGTCTTCAGCGCCGTCACCCTGGTGATCGCGGCCGCGGTGGTGCTCTTCCCGCCGCGCGCCCGCCGCTGGTGGTGGATCCCCGGCGGCGCGTACGTGCTCGCCATGATGTGGAGCCGTACTTGGCTGCACGCCCAGTGGCTCAGCGACACCTTCGTGGGCGCGCTCGCGGGCGCCGGCACCTGTCTGCTGCTGTGGCGGCTGTTCGCGCGTCTACTGGATACCGAGGCGGAACGCGCGGCGACGAACAGCCTGTGGCTCTAGAACCGGAAAGCCGAAGGCGTATCGTGAATCATTTACGGTCGATGAATTGACGCAATATTCTCGATCGGGTCAGCGCGTGCCCGGCGCGCCGACCAGGAAGGATGACCAGCGGCGATCCGGCCATGTGATCTAACTCGTGTAACCTGTGGTTGACAGGCGCCGGTCGGCCACAGGGAGACGAGGACCAGATGCCCAGGCAGACACGCACCCCCGCGACGATCACCAGCGCCGATGTGGCCCGGCTGGCCGGGGTGTCACGCGCCACCGTGTCCTTCGTCCTCAACGACACCCAGGGCCACCGCGTCAGCGCCGGTACCCGTGCCCGGGTCCTCGATGCGGCCGCACAGCTCGGCTACGTCCCGCACGCCGGTGCCCGCTCCCTGCGCGCGGGCCGCAGCAACCTCGTCCTGATGCCCGCGTCGGTCACCGCGCTCGGCCGCCTCGTCAGTGACTGGGTGGACGACCTGAACACGGAGCTGGAGCGCCTCGGCTACACGGCCGTCCTCCACGCGGGCCGCTTCGCCGACCCGCTCGACGCCGCCCGTGCGTGGGCCGAACTGCGCCCGGCGGCCGTGGTCGCCCTGGACGGCGACCACTTCACCGGCCAGGCCGCCGAGCTGCTGCGCCGCGCCGGCGTACGGGCGATGCTGGCCTTCGCCGCCCGCCCCGTACCGGACGTCCACACCATCGGCTTCGACCACGCGCAGATCGGCGCGACCGCGGCCGAGCACCTCATCGCCCGCGGGCGGACCCGGATCGGCGTGGTCATGCCGCAGGAGCGCGGTCTCGCCACGCTCGCCGAACCCCGCCTCGCCGGCGCCGAATCGGTTGCCGCGCGGCACATGGCCACCGTCACGCCGGTGGAGCTCGCCTACACGCGGGAGTCCGCGACCGGCCTCGCCCGGCGCTGGGCGGACCTGGGACTGGACGCCGTCTTCGCCTACAACGACGAGTACGCCGCGCTCCTGCAGTACGCACTGCGGGCCGAGGGAATCGGCGTACCGGACGACGTGGCCGTCGTCGGCTGTGACGATCTGATCCTGTCCGCCCTGCAAGAGCCCCCGCTCACCACGGTCCGGCTGGACCTGCCGTCGGCCGCCCGGATCGCGGGGGCCCTCCATGACCTGGTCGAGTCCGGCACGGCGGAGCCGGTACCGCCGACCGAGACCGTCCTGGTCCACCGCGGTACGTCCTGAGTCCACCGCGGTACGTGCCGAGGGGCCGGGAACCCACGGCCCCCAGCCCCTCAGCCCCCGGCCCCCACCCCGGGCTTCAGTGCCGCGCGGGCTCCGGCGCGTCCGCGGCCGCCCCCCGACGGTCGCGTCCCGCCCGCACCCCCACTGCCCGGTGCCGCTCCGGGTGCCGGTCCCGCCGCCGGTCCCCTTCCCGGGCCAGCGCGGGGCCGAAGAGCCACCACGCGAGCAGCCCAGCCCCCGCTCCGGCAGCCGCCCCGGCGGCGGTGTCGCTGAGCCAGTGCGCGTGCAGCCACGTACGGCTCCACATCATGGCCAGCGTGAAGACCGCGCCCCCCGCCCACCAGGCCCGGCGCCGGGCGGCCGGCACCAGCAGCGCACCGATGATCACGACGAGCAGCGCCGCCCCGGCCGCGTGACCGGACGGGAAGGAGCCGTGGTCGACGCGGACCAGCGGATTCGCCGGACGCGGCCGGTCCACCAGGTGCTTGAGCCCCTGGACGACCAGCATGTTGCCGAGCAGGTACACGCCGAGCAGGAACCCGGCCGACACCCAGCGCCGGCGTACGAGCAGGAACCCCAGGAGGGCGAGCGGTACGACGGCCCCGAGCGGGCCGCCGAACCAGTTCAGGCCCGCGGCCACGACCGACGGGAGCCCCTCGTGCGGACCACCCATCCACGACAGCCAGCGGTCGTCGAAGCCCTGGAAGGGCGGGTTCGCGGTGTCCGGCCGGACGGCCAGGGCCGCCACCCCGGCGGCGGCGAGCAGCAGGAGCCCGAGCAGGAGCACGCCGGGGCGCCGCCCGGCGGGCGGTCCCGGTGCGGGTGCGGGCCCCGGTGCGGGTGCGGAAACGGGGGAGGTGACGGGATTCCTGGACATGAGTGCCTCTCGGGGCGCCGCGCCCGCACGCGCGGACGCGGCTCGTGGTGATCGACGTGCCCGTGGGGGCGGGGCCGGGCCGCGCCCCCACGGTGGAACGGGACGGGTCCCGGGTCAGGCCTTCGCGCCCAGGTGGCGGGCGAGGAACTCGACGCTCTCCCCGACGATGCGCACGATGTCGGGGGAGCCGAGGAATATGTGGTCGGCCCCGTCGACGGGGCGCAGGGTGACCTCGCCGCCGGCGCTGCCCAGTGCCTCGGCGAGGAGCTCGCTCTGGCTGTAGGGGACCAGCCCGTCGTTCGTCCCGTGGATCAGCAGGAACGGCGGCAGCCCCGGCCCGTCGGCGTACGTCACCGGGCTCGCGGCCCGTGCCAGCGCGGGCCGCTCGGCGTCGGTGCCGCCGAGCAGGGCTTCGTACGGGTCGGGGAACTCGACCTCGGACGGCATCGGCGGCATGGGGTGCTCGGCGACGGCGACCAGGTCGGAGACGCCGTACCAGTCCACGACGGCCTGCACTCCGGTCGCGCCGGAACCCACGCCCTGCGTGCCCTCCAGGGACTCGGCGCCCGCCGTGCCGGGGCCGACGACACCCGCGAGCGCGGCCAGGTGGCCGCCCGCCGACTCGCCCCAGACGCCGATCCGGTCCGCGTCGATGCCGAGGGCCTCGGCGTACGCGCGGACGTAGCGGATCGCGGCCTTCACGTCGTGCAGCTGGGCCGGGAAGGGCGCTTCCAGGCTGTGCCGGTAGTCGATGGAGACGAGCGCGAGCCCGGCGGCCAGGACCGACCCGTGCAGCAGTTCCACGGGCACGGTCGGCGGCGGGTAGCGCCGGTCGCCGTCCAGCCAGCCGCCGCCGTGGATCCAGACGACCGCCGGGAAGGGGCCCTCGCCGGCGGGCAGCTGCACGTCGAGCAGCCGGGGACGGTAGCCGGGCGTCGTGGCGTACGTGATCCCGTCGAAGCGGCGCACGCCGTGCTCGTCCGTCACGGACGGTACGGGGGGCCGGTAGGGCGGCGGCGGCCACGACATGTCGGCCGTGCCGGGGAGCCCCGCCATGTCGGGCGTGGCGGTCGGAGGAGATTGCGTCATTGCGGCCCTTCCAATTTCGGCGCGGCCCCAGTGGCCGGCGGGTCCGGTGCGGATCCGGGCTTCGTAACGTTTGTCCGAAATGCTTGCGCGGGGCACCGGGGGAGGCTTAACGTGTTACACGTGTAATCACAACTCTAGCGACGCGTTTCCGCTGACCACAAGCCCATCGGCGATCTGAGTTCCTCGCCAGTTACACGAGACATCAGTTGAAGCGTCGCCCTCCCCCCTCTGGGAGCACGCCATGTACACCGCCGTCACCCACTCCCCGATGGCCGCCTCGATCTCCCCGGCCGCCCCGGTCTCCCCGCCCTCCCCGGCCGCCCCTGCCGACCCGCCCCTGCACTTCGTCCGCTGGGCCGCCGAGCCCACCGCGGCCACGGTGCCGCTGCTCAGGTCCCGTATCCGCGCCCTGCTGGAAGGCTGGGAGATCGCCGCCGACACCGCCGACGTCATGCTGCTGGCCGTCAGCGAGCTCGTCGCCAATGTGGTGCTGCACGCGGCCGCGGCCCGCGGCAGGATGCGCGTCAGCGCACGGCTGAGCGGGGGCTGGCTGCAACTGGAGGTGGCCGACCGGGCTCAGGGGCTGCCGCGGGTGCCCGATCCCGCCGCGGAGGTGGACCCGGACGCCGAGACCGGACGCGGCCTGCTGATGGTGCAGCTGCTCGCGGCCGAGGTGGGCGGCCGGCTCGCCGTCATGGCGGACTCGTTCGGAACGACCGTGCGCGTGCGCGTGCCCGTGGCCTGACCCGGGCCGCCGCCCCGGCGGACCGCGACGCGGAGCAACGCGGCGCGGCCGCCCGCGGATCAGACGGCGGGTGATCGGGCGACCGGGCGACCGGGGTCAGGGGCGGATGATCGTGACCCCGCCGCCGGGAGCCGTGCCCATCGAAGCCAGGGCCGCGGGCGCCGCCTCCAGCGGGATCGTGGCGGTGACCAGCAGGTCCGGCCGCAGCGCCCCCGAGCGGACCAGTTCCATCATCGGCGGGTACGCGTGCGCCGCCATCCCGTGGCTGCCGAGGATCTCCAGCTCCCAGCCGATCACCCGTTCCATGGGCAGCACCGTCGTCCCGCCCGCCGCGGGCAGCAGCCCGACCTGTACGTGGCGACCGCGCCTGCGCAGCCCGGCCACCGAAGCCGCTGCCGTCACCGGCGACCCCAGGGCGTCGAGCGACAGGTGCGCGCCCCCGCCGGTCAACTCCCGTACCGCGGCCACCGGATCACCCGCCGCGCCGTCCACGCAGTGCGCCGCGCCGAACTTGCGCGCCAGGTCCAGAGCTGCGGGCGCCGTGTCGACGGCGACCACCCGGGCCCCGGCCGCCGCCGCGATCATCACGGCGGAGAGGCCGACCCCGCCGCAGCCGTACACACAGACCCACTCGCCCGGCGCCGCCCGCCCCTGCGCGACCACCGCCCGGAAGGCCGTCGCGAACCGGCACCCCAGCCCTGCCGCCGTCGCGTACGACAACTCCTCCGGCACCGCCACCAGGTTCACATCGGCCTGCTCCAGGGCCACGTACTCGGCGAAGGACCCCCAGTGCGTGAAACCGGGCTGCGTCTGGCGGGCGCACACCTGGTGCTGTCCGGCCGCGCAGTCCGCGCAGCGACCGCACGCGCAGACGAACGGTACGGTGACCCGGTCGCCGGGCCGCCAACCGGTGACCCCGGAGCCCACCGCCTCGACCACGCCGGCCAGTTCGTGCCCCGGGACGTGCGGCAGCACGATGTCCGGATCGTGTCCCATCCACCCGTGCCAGTCGCTGCGGCACAGCCCGGTCGCCTCGACCCGCACCACGACGCCGCCGGGTGCCGGACTCGGGTCCGCCACCTCCCGGACCTCGGCCTGCTCCCCGTACCGCTCGAAGACCACCGCACGCATGCCGCTCACCCTCCGCCCGATCGCCCGCCCGTCTGCCCTCCGGCACGCTAACCCTCACACCGCGCCCGCCGGTAGCGTCCTGCCCTCCGCGTCGGGCGGGATCCGGGCCAGGGACAGGACGCCGGCGCAGATCAGGGCCACGCCCAGCAGTTGGGGGACGAGCCACCAGCCCGCGCGCAGATCCTCCTCGTACAGCAGCACGCCGAGCGCCACGCTCACCGTCGCGTCGCCCAGCGTCAGCGCGGGCTGCGAGGCGACCAGCGGGCCGCCCTGCATGGCGTGTTCGAGCATCAGCAGGGCGCAGATGCCCGTGGCGGCGAAGGCGTACGTCTGCCAGGTGGTCAGGAACGCCCCGATCCCGTGGTCGGTGAGGACGAGCACGGCCGACTTCATCAGGGCGGCGGTGAGCGCGTAGCAGAGGGCGGTGGCAGCGCCGAAGCAGCCCGCCCGGGCCCTGCCCGGCGGCCGCCGCGACCCGGCCGCGGCCAGGAGCACCACCGCGGCCACCGCCGCGGCCAGCGCCGGCAGCCACCGGTCGAGCGGGACGTGCGTACGGTTCCCCGACGGCGACGCGGCGGCCATCGCCACGCCGAGTCCGAGCACCACGGCGGCCACAGCCCGCCACAGCGCCACCGGCAGGCGCCGCCGCGAGGCCAGCGAGGCGATCAGCAGGGCGAGCGGCAGCTCGAGTACGAACAGCGGCTGTACGAGGGCCAGCGGGCCGGTCGCCAGCGCGGCGGCCTGCCCCGCCCCGGCGGCGATCACGGCCACGATCCCGGCGACCCACACCGGCCGCCTCAGCAGGTCGAGGACCAGCCCGGGCCGGAACCGGTCGCTCTGCGGCACGGTGAGCGCGGCCCGCCGCTGGAGCACGGTGGCCAGGGCGTTGCTGAGCGCGGCGAAGACCGCGAGGAGGACCGGCACGACGACGCCCATCCCCCGATCCTCCCCGCGGCGCCCGCCCGGCGCCGCGGCGACACCGCGCGTTAGCCCGTCCGGGCCAGGGGCGGTGTGCGTCCGCTGTGGGTCGCTACCCCTTGCCCCGGCGCAGGGCCAGCTCCGCCAGGGCCTCGGGGGCGCCCGGCTGGTCGCGGATGCCGGGGAAGGCGTTGATGTCGACGATCAGGGGGGCGCCGTCGGCGGTGGCGATGATGTCCACGCCGTAGACGTCCAGGGCGAACACCTCGCCGACCCTGAGCGTCAGCTCGGCCCAGCCCGCCGGAGGCCGCGGGAGGGGCAGGGTCGGGCCCCGGCCCTCGGGGGAGAGCTCGGAGCGGCGCAGGGCGGCGAAGACGCGGTCGCCGATCGCCCAGAGCTTGTGGTCCCAGCCGCTGTTGGGGGCGAACGGCTGGACCACCACCGGTTCGTCCGCCCAGCGGTCCGCCAACGCCCGCAGCCCCGCGGTGTCGTCGGCGCGGGCGACCAGGTCCCGGCGGCGGTTGTGGCGGCTCTTGACGACCACGGGGGAGCGGAGCGAGGCCCCTGCGGCCCAGACGCCGAGGGCGTCGAAGGTACGAGTGGCCGCGAACGGCAGCCCGGCCCGCACGGCGAGCCCGGCCATCTCCGTCCGGTCCTGGCACAGCGCGGTCGCGGCGGCCGAGTTCACCACCGGCGCCCCGCGCCGCTCCAGCTCCCGCGCGAGGTCCAGCGCCCGCGGGGTGTGCGCCTTCAGCAGGTATACGTCGGCCAGGCCCCGCACGACTTCGTCCCGTGCGGCTCCGCCCGGCGCGGCTTCCTCCGGCGCGCCCGGATCCACCACCTCCACCCGGTGCTCGGGGGCGAGCAGCGCGGTGGCCGCCGCCAGGAGCGGGTGCCCGGGGTTGTCGGTGATCAGGCCGATCCTCACGCGCCGTCCCCCGACCCCGCCGCGACCTGGAGCGGGACGGCCGACGGCAGCCCCTGCTGCCGGGGCAGGAACGCCGGGTCCGCGCCGCCCCCGGAGGCGGATCCGACCGCACCGCCCTGGCCGCCCGCGGAGGCGAATCCGCCCGCACCGCCCTGGCCGGCCGCGGACGCGGATCCGCCCGCACCGCCCGCGATCCCCGAGCCGCCGGTCCGCGCCAGTTCCAGCACCGCCCGGGCCACCCGCGCCGCCGCGTCCGGCACCTGACGGAAGCTCGGGAAGTCGTTCACGTCCACCACCACCGGCCCGTCGGGGCCCAGCAGCACGTCCACTCCGTACAGGTCCAGCCCGTACACCGCCCCCACCTGCGAGGCGATGGCCGCCACCTCGGCCGACAGCGGCACCCGGCGCTCCCGGACCGCGGAGTCCGGGTGCAGCGGGGAGCAGCGCTCGGTGGCGAACAGTTCCCCGCCGACCGCGTACACCTTGATGTCGGTGCCCGGGTTGGGCACGTACGGCTGGGCGATCAGCATCCCCTCGCCGGACAGTTCGGGGAGCATCGCGAGCAGCCGCTCGGGCGAGGACACCAGGTGCACGGCCCGCCCCGAGCTGCCGTCGGCGGGCTTGACGACCAGCGGGTACTCCGAGTCGGGTATCTCCGCCAGCAGCTCCGGCCGGGCAGCCGCGTACGTCGGCGGCAGCGGCAGTCCCCGGCCGCGCCCGATGGCCGCGGCCAGCGCCTTGTCCCGTACGCCCCGGATCGAGCGGGCGTCGTTGACCGTGGTCGTCCCGGCCGCCGCGGCCGCTTCGAGCAGGGTCAGACCGGGGCCGCCGGAGACGGTTTTGAGCACCCAGGCGTCATGCGTGCCCGCGTCCACCACCTCGGCCATGCGCAGCAGCGAGCCTCCGGGCCGCACCACGTCCACCCGGTGACCCCATGCCAGCAGTTGCCGGACCACCTCGTTCGGCATGCCGTCGTGGCGGTAGTGCTCCTCCACCAGGAAGCAGAGCCTCATCGACCTTCCCCATATTCCCCGGACGTCCGCCGATCCCGTCCGGCGAGTTGTGACGTCACAGGATGTCATGGACCGCAATGTGATGATCGGTCCGCGACGGGTGGAGTCGTCTCCGTGAGGTCAGGTCACTCGTGGTGCGTCGTCGCCGACACCGCGGCGTCCCGTACTTCCAGCTGGGGGTGGCGCCGCAACTCCCGCAGCAGCTCCCGCCACTGTGCCGGCCAGCCGTGACGCCGACCGACGGCCTCGGTGAGCGCGGCCGCGAACAGGCCGTGCGCGTACCCGCCGTCCGCCGCGAGCTCGCGTGGAGCACCGGGCCGGGGTGGCGCCGGCCGAGGCGCGCCCAGTCGGTGACGGAGTCCGCGAGCCGCGGCAGCGTCCGGGCGGTGAACTCCTCCGAGCAGGCGGGGAGCAGGGCCGCGGCCTCGCGCTCCCCCCACTCCTCGGCCAGCCGCAGGACGAGCCGCTCGGCGAGGGCGGTGAGCGCCCCGGCCCGGATGACGTGGGCCAGTTGCCACCGCACCTCGGCGGAGGCGTCCGCGTACACGGCCTCGATCGCCCCGTCGGGCAGCGGCAGCGTCCGGGCGGCCCGCAGTGCGTAGGAGCGCACGACCGGGTCCGGGTCGGCGAGCCGCGCGGCCAGGTGCTCCGCCTGCCGCCCGGCGAGCGCGCCGAGGGCCGCCAGGCGCCGCTCGTAGCGGCCGCGGCCCTCCAGGTCTGCCAGTACGGGGGCCAGTTCACCGGTGGCCGCGAGGTCCCGGGCGGTGGTGGCCGTGAGGCGCAGTCGGGCCCGGTGGTGGAGGGGGTCGAGAGCGGTGAGCAACTGTGCGGCTGTGCGTGGCATCCGGTCAGTGTGCGAGGCGGGGCGCCGGTGGCGAAACGAATTTCCGGGCGGCGGAAGGCCGGTGTGCGCCGCGGAGCGGGTCCGCACCGGGGAGCGGGCCGGCCGCGAGCCCGGCGTTAATTCGGATGTGGTGTCGTTCCGGGGGCTGTTACGTTCACCGGGTGCCGAAGCTGAATCAGATCATCGCAGTGGAAAAGGGCGTAAAGTCCAAGTCCCTCCAGGAGCTCACCCAGGCTCACCACGACGTCCAGAAGCCCGCGTTGCTGGCGGGCATCTCCCGGACCTACCAGCCCAAGGACGAGGAGGGCGAGCAGCTGCCGCCCGAGTCCACCCGGGTGCAGGTCAAGGCCGAGGACGTGCTGCGGGCCACCGCGGGGACGCTGACGCGGCTGTTCGACGTGACGGCGACGAAGGACTGGGCGAACCGCACCGCGGCCGCGGACGTCGTCGTCGACGGGACGGTCCTGCTGGCGCAGGTGCCCGTGCCGTACCTGCTCTTCCTGGAGAAGCAGCTCACGGACATGCACACCTTCGTGCGCAAGCTGCCCGTGCTGGACGCCTCCGAGTCCTGGAACCTGGACCCGTCCACGGACTCCTGGAAGACGGAGCCGGTACGGACCATCCGGACCAAGAAGGTGCCGCGCAACCACGTCAAGGCCGAGGCCACGGAGAAGCACCCGGCGCAGGTCGAGGTGTACTACGAGGACGTCCCGGTCGGGTACTGGACGACGGTGAAGTTCTCCGGCGCACTGCCCGCCCGGCGGGTCAACGAACTGCTCGACCGCGTGGAGAAGCTCCAGCAGGCCGTCAAGTTCGCCCGCGAGGAGGCCAACAACACCGAGGTCACCGACCAGCGGATCGGCGACGCGGTGTTCGGCTACCTGTTCCGGTAGCCCCATGATCGCCCCCCGTACGAGCGGGGGGTGCGCGAGAGCGCAAGCTGAAACTGATGTTGAAGCTGACCGAGGGGTGTCAGTTGGGGGTTCGAATCCCTCCCCCGGCACTACGGGCCGGGGTGGCCCAAGCCTGGCAGAGGCGGCCCCGTAAAACTCAGATTCTCGCTCCAGTCTCAGTATTCGCCGCCGAACACCGGATCGACCGAGTGCGGACGAACACCGACGGATGAGGGTTCAAGTCCCTCCTGCGCCTCTCCTCGTGGCGCGGTAGTTCAAAGGCAGAACACGTCGGTCTCACACTGATCCGCGACTCTTAAAAGCCGCCGGTGTGCGCAATTGGGTGGCAAGCAGGGGCCCGGGAGCTGGACATGCTCCCGGGCCCTGTCACGTTCCGGCCCCGGCCCCGGGCCCACCGGCCCGCGGCCCACCGGCCTACACGGGCACGGACACGAACTGCCGGCCCGCCTCGTTCTCGACGAGGACCGCCTGAACGTTCGCCGGGTCCACCGCCGCCGTGCCGTCCAGCGCCGCGCCCTTGGACTCGCCGTTCTCCTGGCCGCCCACGACCCAGCCGCCCGCGATGGTGCGCGTGCCGTCCTTGGACACCACCACCAGCCGGCACCGCTCGCCCGGCGGCACCCCGGTCACCGCCGCGTGCACCCGTACCCACTTCGCTGCCGGAGTCACCTGTACGGTCATCCGCGCGCGCGTGCCCGGATCCGTGGCCGAGGCCACCCGGGTCCCGGCCGGCGGGGGGCTCGGCTGCGCCGAGACCGTCGGGGACGGCTGCGGGGGCAGGGCCACCGGTCCGCCGTCGCCTCCGCCCACCTGCGCCCCGGCCCAGAACACGGCCGCCAGCGAGGCCGCGGCGGCCAGCACGGCCACACCCCGGCGGCGCCGCCGCTCACCGGCCACCTCGCCCCGCACCTGCCGCAGCGTGCGCTGGAGCAGCAGGTCCCCGCCCTGCGGCGGCCCGTCGAGGAACGCCTCCGCGGGCACCTCGCCCAACGCGGCCTCCATCTCGCGCAACGCGGTCACCTCCTCCCGGCACTGGACGCATCCCGCCACGTGCTCCTCGACCCGGTGGACGTCGGCGTCGTCCAGGACGCCCAGAACGTACGGGCCGAGCAGTTCCTCCTCGTGCCGCTGCCCGTTCATGCCACCACCTCCTGCATTCCGGCGGCCTGCTGGGGAGGCCTGCCCGGTCGGTTCGCGCCGGCGCCGTCCCTGAAGACCTGGCGCAGCGCCTTGAGCGCGTAGTGCGAGCGCGATTTGACGGTGCCCGCGGGGATGCCGAGACTGTCCGCGGCCTCGGCGACGCTGTGCTGGCGGTAGTACAACTCCGTCAGCACGTCCCGGTGTTCCGGGGACAGCTGGTCCAGCGCGCCCAGCACGGTCATCGTGTCGACCACGGAGTCGGCGTGGTCCGCCTCCACCGGGGGAGTGGCCGGAGAACCGGAGACCTCCGGCGGCCGGGCGGCCTTGGCGCGGTACCGGTCGGTGATGATGTTGCGGGCCACCGTGAGCAGCCAGCCGCGCACCGAGCCCTTTCCGTTGACCAGGACCTCGGAATGCCGCCAGGCCCGGATCAGGGTCTCCTGTACGACGTCCTCGGCCGCGGCCCGGTCCCCGGTCAGCCGGGTGGCGTACGCGAGCAGGGCGTGGCCGTGCTCCTCGTACACCGACCTGATCAGTGCCTCATCGGTCGAGCCCCGCCGAGTGCGGGGCCACAGTGGTCCGGCCATCTCACCCTCTCCGTCTTCCTCGCTTGCCTGGTGCGGTCGGAACACGCCCTGCGGGCCCCGGCGGTTCATGTGACCTGCGTCACTCAGGCGCGGCAGGTGCGGCCCTGGTTGAGGCAGTCCACGAGCCGGGACATCTGCGCCTCGGTCATCACGTTCACGAACATCGCGTGGTCCGTCTTCGGGCTGTGCCGCTGCTCGGGGAAGGAGTCGAGTGCCAGGGGTACGCCCGGGGGCACCTCGTAGCCGAGGGAGACGCGCAGCTCGGGCACCGGGAAGGTGCCCTGCGGGCAGACCCCGTTCGCCGCGGGGAAGCGCAGGTGGGAGCGGTGCCCGGCGCTGGCGGTGTCGAGGCCGTTCCAGCAGCTGGGGAAGACCAGCGTACGGGTGATCCGGTCGCCCTCGGGGCAGCGCGGATAGCCGGTGGTGGACCGGTCGGGGAGGCCCGAACAGCCCCAGCGGGCCCGTACGTCGGCGTCGCTGCCCGCCGTGTACGCCACCGCGTCGCCGGTCATCCCGCGCAGGAACCGCGGCATCGCCACCACCTTGCCCACCGGACTGCCGCGGAACTCCACGGAGACCGAGGCCTCGGGCAGGATCTCGCCGGTGTTGCCGTGCCCCGCCGAGCTCTCGTGCGGGCGCGCGGAGGGCCGGTCCACCCGGCGCAGCACCGGCCAGTAGTACGTCGATCGGTCCCCGCCCCGGCAGCTCGTGGCGGCCGCGTCCAGGGAGGCGTCGTCGGACATGGCGTCCGTGGACACGTTCCCCACGTACCCGTGCGTGTGGTGGGCGCCCGAGCGCAGCCCCGGCGACACCACCAGGTTGTCCTCGTTGTAGTGCCCCTCCTCGTTGCGGCCGCAGTCCACGGAGACCGAGCCCGCCGAGGCGTCCGGACCGGCCGCCGCGGCCCCGGCCGGGCCGCGCGGGACCTCGCGCACGTCCACGCGGTCATCGGGCCCGGGGTGCGCCGAAGCCGCCCCCGCCCGCGGGCCGGCCGCCCGCGAGGCCCCCAGCACGGCGGCGGCGAGGCCGCCGCCCAGGACCAGGCAGATGAGCAGCGTGAGCAGCCGGTGTTCGTTCACCATGCGGAGCACGTTTGCCGGTGGCCGCCGCACTCGTCAACCGGGCGTCCGAGGGGCGGGCACCCCGCCGTGACCGCTGTGAAACCGGGGGCCGCAGTGAATCCGCCGCGCTGCCCGGCGAGTTGGCCGCGACGCTCCTTGCCGACCCGGACGGCGACCGCGCACAGTACGCGGTATGACTCCCGCCGAACTGCTCCAGGCCCTCGCCCGCACCCGTGCCTCGCTCGACGGCGAGGAGGTGACCTTCTGGTGGACCGGCGACGTCTACTCCTGGGGCCCCGGCGAGCCCTACCAGCGCCTCTTCGGCTTCGAGGGGATCAACGTCGCCCGCCTGGCGGCCCCCGCGGACGAGCCCCCGGGCACGTACCAGCTCCTCACCCGGGAAGCCGCGTTCTACCTGGACCCGCAGAGCCGCGAGATCCTGGAGACCTGGCAGGACAAGCCGGTGGTCCACGTGTGGAACGATCCGGCCAACCAGCGGTGGCGGGCGTTCCCGGTCCCCATGACCGAGCTCGGCGACCAGGTCTGCTTCAGCCTGGAGGTCCCGCTCGCCCACCCCTCGCCGCTGCCGGTCGCCGAATTCCCGGACAATTCGGCGGACGACACCTACCGGGCGCTGGAGCTGTTCCAGTTCTTCGCCCCCGCGTCCGTCCTCACCACCGACGCGCCCAGCGTTCCCTCGACCATGTCCTGGACGCGGATGTCCCCGTGGCTCCCCTGGATGGAACAGGGGCAGCGCCCCGGGGGCCTGGCCTTCCACTGCCGGGGCCGCAAGCTGTCCTCGTACGCCGAGGTCCCCGAGCGCACCCGCGCGTACGTCGCCGCCCACCACCCGCAGTTCGCCCACGCCCCGGAGAAGTGGAGCGAGCCGAACGAGACGAGCTGGACCTACTTCCGCAAGCTCGCCTCCCCGCCGCCCCGGTAACCGGCGGTAGGTGCCGTCGAGGGGGCCACGGCGGAGGCGCGCAGGGGGAGCGCACGGGGGCCGCCGCGGGGGAGCGGAGGGGTGCCGCAGGGGGTGGACAAGGGTTTTCCCCGTATCGCGTTCATCCCCGTGTTGCCTACTGTCTGCCCACCGGCGATCTTCTCCTCCCCAACTGCCCCCGTGCCAACCCCACATGGTGCGAAGCAGGACGGCGGCGTTCCTCGCCGGAAAGCCGTTGCCCCGCTCCGACGTCGCGGCCGGGCAACGAGGCGAGCAGCGGTGGCCGGGACGGGTTCGACCAGCCCGTCCCGGCGCCGTGGTCGCCGACACACCTCCCACACAGCACCAAACCGGCCGCTCCGGCCTGCCCGGGAACGGCCCGCGAAGGGGAACACCGTGCACGCATCCAGACGTAGGCTCATATCGGTGGTGGCGATGTCCGTCACCCTGCTCGCCGGCACCGCCACCACCTCCATGGCGCTGGCCACCGCGGACCCCGCCCCCGCCGCGGCGACCGCCGCTGCCGCGACCGCCCCGGTCGAGAACCTGATCGTCGGATACAAGTCCTCGGCGACCGAGGCCAACTCCAACGACGCGGCCGCCGCCGACGCCGCCGCAAAGGGCAAGAAGGCGGGCAAGAAGGGCGCCGACAAGACCCGCTTCGAGCGCCGCCTCGGCACCGGAGCCGCCCTCGTCACCCTCGGCGCGCCGCTCGCCGCCGCCGACGCGGCCGACGTGATGGCCCAGTTCCGCGCCGACCCGGACGTCGCCTACGTCGAGCCGGACTCCCGCGCCTACGCGCTGGCCACCCCGAACGACACCGAGTACGCCAAGCAGTGGGACCTCTTCGAGCCCACCGCCGGCATGAACGTCCCCGCCGCCTGGGACAAGACCACCGGCAGCGGCGTCACGGTCGCCGTGATCGACACCGGTTACGTCGCCCACTCCGACGTGGCCCCGAACCTCGTCGCGGGCTACGACTTCATCAGCACCTCCAGCGCCGCCCGCGACGGCAACGGCCGCGACAACAACCCCGCCGACCAGGGCGACTGGAGCGCGGCCGGCGAGTGCGGCATCGGCTCCAAGGCCAGCGACTCCTCCTGGCACGGCACCCACGTGGCCGGCACCATCGCGGCCGCCGCCAACAACGCCAAGGGCGTCGCGGGCATCGCGTACAACGCGAAGATCCAGCCCGTCCGCGTGCTCGGCAAGTGCGGCGGCGCGACCTCGGACATCGTCGACGCCATCACCTGGGCCTCCGGCGGCTCCGTCTCGGGCATCCCGGCGAACGCCACCCCCGCCAAGGTGATCAACATGTCGCTCGGTGGCTCCGGTGCCTGCACCGCGACCTACCAGAACGCCATCAACGCCGCCGTCGCCCGCGGTACGACCGTCGTCGTCGCCGCCGGCAACAGCAACGCCGACGCGGCCGGCTTCTCGCCCGCCAGCTGCAACAACGTCATCAACGTGGCCGCCAGCAACCGCACCGGCGACCGCTCCTTCTACTCCAACTTCGGCGCCATCATCGACGTCGCCGCCCCGGGCGGTGAGACCCGCCGCGCCACCGACACGCCCGGCACCGTCACCACCCCCGAGAACGGCATCCTCTCCACGCTGAACGGTGGCACCACCACCCCCGGCGCCGAGATCTACAAGCCGTACCAGGGCACCAGCATGGCCGCCCCGCACGTCGCGGGCCTCGCCGCGCTCCTCGTCGCCGCCAAGCCCTCGCTCACCCCGGCGCAGGTCGAGTCGGCCATCAAGAACAACGCCCGCCCGCTCGCCGGCACCTGCACCGGCGGCTGTGGCACCGGCCTCGCCGACGCCGCCGCCACGGTGACGGCCGTGACCTCGACGCCGACCACGCCGTCCTTCGAGAACACCGCGGACTTCTCCATCGGTGACAACACCACCGTGGAGAGCCCGATCACCGTCACCGGTGTGACCGGCAACGCCCCGGCCACCCTCAAGGTGGGCGTCAAGATCGTGCACACCTACGTCGGCGACCTGAAGGTCGACCTCCTCGCCCCGGACGGCACCGTGTACACGGTGCACAACCGGACCGGCGGCAGCGCCGACAACATCAACCAGGAGTACACCGTGAACGCCTCCTCGGAGGTCGCCAACGGCACCTGGAAGCTCCGCGTCAACGACAACGCGGGCGGCGACACCGGCTACCTCGACTCCTGGAGCCTCGGCTTCTGAGCCGACCCTCGCCAACCCGGCCTGACGGGCCGATAGTACGGACCAAATGAACCCGCGGGCCTGCCGATACACCTCGTATCGGCAGGCCCGACGGGTTTTCCTGTCGCGTGACTGAATTCTGCGTCACAATCCGGGCCCGCCGGGCATCGGACCTCGTATTGTCGCGTCTCACAAGAAGGGCACAGGAACTGGGGCTGGAGACCGAGAGGCTGGTGGCTGTGCGTGGTGGCGGCGACGGGGCACGCTGACACGACCGTCGGACACGGTGAGCTGGTCAAGGCGGTCGACCGCGCCCTGACCGGGTACGGGCGGGCCCTGCTCACCGGCCCCGCCGGGGCGGGCAAGACCGAGGTGGTGCGCGCCCTCGCGGCCGCCGCCGAGGCCCGCCAGGACAGCGTGCTGCGCCTCGCCCCAGAAGCCGCCGACCGGTGGATCCCGGAGGCCTCGGCCGCCGCCCTCCTCGCCTCCGTCCCCGCCGCCGCACTGGAGCGGCTCTCCGGCCCCCAGCGCACCGCCATCGCACTCCTGCGCCGCGAGACGGACGCGCCCCGGGCCGGCCGCGACCACGTCGCGCTGCGCCTCGCCGTCGTCGAGGTGCTGCGCGCCCTCGCCGCCCGCAGCCCCGTCCTGCTCGTCCTGGACAACGCCCAGTGGCTCGACGCCGAGAGCACCGACCTGCTCCGCTTCGCCCTGCGCCTGACCCCGCCGGGCGTACGGGTCCTGGTGGCCGAATGCGTCCAGGGCGGGGCCCCCGTCGCCGAACCCCTCTGCGGCCCCGGCACCCCCGAGATACGCGTCCCCCCGCTCGGCGCCGACGAGGTGGCCGAACTGCTCGTCCGCCGGGGCCTGCCGGCCCGCCTCGCCGGCCGGATCCACCAGGCCAGCGGAGGCAACCCGCGCCTCGCGCTCGCCCTCGGCCACTCCCTCGCCGAAGCCGCCGGGACCCGTGACGGCGGAGCCCACCACGCCGACCCGCTGCCCGTCTCCGGCCAGGCCCGCGAGGTCGCCCGACGGCTCCTCGCCGCGGTCCCCGTCGAGGCCCGCCGCACCCTGCTGCTCGCCGCGCTCGCAGCCCGCCCCACCACCGCCCTGCTGCGCCGGGCCGGGCGCCCGCACGCCGAGGCCGAACTGGCCGTGGCCGAGCGGGCCGCGCTCGTCACCGTGGGCGAGGACGGCGCCGTCGCCTTCTCGGCCGGCGCACTGCCCACCGCCCTGGCCGCCGACGCCGGCTGGCCCGAACGCGCCGCCGGGCACGCCGCCCTGGCCGCCGCCGTCGCCGACCCCGTCCAGGCCGTACGCCACCGGGCGCTGGCGGTGGACACCCCCGACCAGTGGCTCGCCGCCGAGATAGCCGACGCCGCCGCGTCCTGCCGGCGCCGCGGCCAGCGGGCCCTCGCCGCCGAACTGGGCCTCCTCGCCGCCGAGCGCACCCCCGCCCACCTGCAGGGAGAGGAAATGGCCCGCCTCGTCGGGGCCGCCGAGGACGCGGGCTGGGCCGGCCGCGCCGACCTCGCCCGCCGCGCCACCCGCGCCGTACTGGCCCGCGACTCCTCGCCCGCCGACCGGGTACGGGCCCGGCTCGCCGTCATCGACGCCGCCGGACAGGCCCTCGCCGACCTCGACGAGACCTTCGCCTACGCCACGGCCGACGCCGAGGGCGACCCCGCGCTCCAGGCCGCCGTACGGCTGCGGGTCGCCTGGAAGCGCAACCTCAGCGACGGCGACCCCGTCCGCTCCCGTGATGCTGCCGCCGAGGCCGGGGCGCTGGCCGCCACCGGAGGCGACCAGGTCGCCGAAGCCATGGCCCTGACCGTACGGGCCCGGATGGGCCGCATCCTGGGCGACCCGGACGCCGAGGAGATCCTCGCCGAGGCCCTGGCCCTGCCCGCCCCCGAGGTCCCGCTCGGCATGCGCAACGCCCCGCAGTACCTCGCCGTGCGCCACGCCCTCTTCGACGACCGGCTGGGCGACGCCCGAAGACAGCTGCTGGTCCTGCTGCCCGCCGTCCAGCGCACCGGCTCGGCCGAGGACGTCTTCGAGGTGCTGCGCAGCCTCACCGAAGTAGAACTGCGCCGGGGCAGGTGCGCGGCAGCCTCCGCGCACGCCCGCCGCGCCCTGGAACTGACCATCGAGGCGGGCCTGTCGCCCGGCCCCGCCTGGTACGTCGCGGCGATGGCCGAGACCATGGGCGGCAGCTTCGCGCGCGCCGCCGGATACGCCCGGCGCGGCATCCAGGCCTCCGAGGAGGAACGCGACCAGGTTTTCCTCTCGCGCAGCCTGCACGCCCTCGGCCTGGTCGAACTGGCGACGGGAGAGGCCGCGAAGGCCGTGGCCACGCTGCGCCGGGTCGCCGAGCTGGAGGCCGCCCAGCAGGTCGTGGACCCCTCGATCCTGCGCTGGCACGGGGAGCTGGCCGAGGCCCTGGTCGCCGCGGACGCCCCGGACGAGGCCGCCGAACTCCTCGCTCCGGTCCGCGCGACCGCCCTCGCCCTCGGCCGCACCAGCGTGGTCGCCGCCCTCGACCGGGCCCGGGGCCTGTGCCTGTCGGCGCGGGGCGAGGCCGAGCCGGCGGTCAGCCTCCTTCAGGAGACCGAGCGCCGGCTCGCCGAGCTCCAACTCCCGCTGGAGCGGGCCCGTACGCTCCTCGCGCTCGCCCGCGTGGAGCGGCGCCGCCGCCGGCGGGCGCCCGCCCGGGACGCGCTGCGGGCGGCGGCCGAGGCGTTCGCCCAGGCCGGGGCGCACCCCTGGGCGGAGCTGGCCCGGGAACCGTCCCCCGCCGAGACGGGCAGCCCGTACGCGCTGGCCGCCCTGACGGAGGCGGAAACCCGCCTGGCGCTGCTCGTGGCCGACGGGGCCAGCAACCAGGAGGCGGCCGCGAAGCTCTTCGTCAGCGTCAAGACCGTGGAGGCCAGGCTGACCCGGATCTACCAGAAGCTCGACGTGCGCTCCCGGGCCCAGCTGGCCACCACGCTCCGCACCCGATGACGGTCAGCAGCCGAGGTTGTTCCCGGGCGTGACGCCGAGGAGCTGGGTGAAGCGCTGGTACGCGTTCACCCGGCTCTGCACCTGGGCGGGGTTGCCGCCGTTGCATTCGAGCGAGCCGTTGATGGAGCGGATGGTCTCGCCGAAGCCCGCGCCGTTGACCATCGCGGCGTGGGCGGTCATCGTGCCCGGCCCGTTCTGCGTGTTCCAGTACCAGAGGGCCGTCTTCATGGCGATGGCCGGATCCCGTTCCACCAGGTAGGGGTTGGCGAGGAGGTTGATGCCGAGTGCGTCGCCCGCGGCCTTGTAGTTGAAGTTCCAGCTCAGCTGGATCGGGCCGCGGCCGTAGTACGCGGCCTGCCCGGCCGGGCAGCCGTACGGCTGGCTCGCGTCGCAGTAGTGGGGGTAGTTCGCGGTGTTCTGCTCCACTATGTGGACCAGGCCGCCGGTCTCGTGCGAGACGTTCGCGAGGAAGGCGGCCGCCTCGCGCCGCTTCACGGTGTCGTCGCCGGTGTTGGCGAAGCCGGGGTACGCCGACAGGGCCGCGACCAGCCCGTTGTACGTGTAGAAGGGGTTCCGGTTAGGGAACATCTGGTTGAACTGGGCCTCGCTGACGACGAATCCGGACGGATTGCCGGGATCCGGGTCCTGGCCCCCGCCGGTGCCGCAGGCGCCCTGGTCCGACCAGACGCCCCACTGCCCGGTGGTGCCGGGCGTCTCGCCCTGGGTCCACCACTTGGCCTGCCAGTTGCGGCCGCCGTACGAGGCGCTCATGCCGTTCGTGTACACGGCCGAGGAGGTCCAGGCGCCGGCGCAGGCCGGGGCCGCGGCGGCGGGCGAGGCGGGAAGGACCAGGGCGAGACCGGCGGTGACGGCCGCGGCGGCGGCCAGGGAGAGGGCGCGGCGGCGTAGTGCACGCATCATGTAACTGCTCCTTGAGTGGGGGGAATTGCCGTGGGGGAGGCAATTACCGCCACTCAAGCGAAAATGGTCTGGACCTGTCAAGGTCTAGACCAGGCCGGATCTGGGCCGGGTCCCCCTGTGCATGCGGACGGAACGCACCGACGCCGGTGCGAGGCCCGAAGGGCTCGCACCGGCGTCGGCGCGGTGTGCGGCAGGTCAGCTGCCGGCGGAGAGGTTGCCCGAGAGGACCGGGATGTTGCTGAGGATGTGCGAGGCCGAGTCGTCGCCCTTGGCCTGGGTGGAGTTCTCGGTGCACTGCTGGTTCTGCGGGTTGGCGAGGACGTTGATGTCCTGGACGCCGACGTTGACCAGGGCCAGCACCGACTGGACGTTGACCTTCGCGGGGACGCCGGCGCAGAGCTTGTTCAGGGAGCCCTGGATGACGCTCATCTGCGGGCTCATCTTGCCGCCGGTCTCCTGGTTGCCGTAGATCTGCGCGGCGCCGTTGCCGTTCACGGTGTTGATGCCGTTGTCGTTGCCGATCGCCATCGCCGGTGCGGCTACGGCGGCACCGGCGCCCAGAACGGCGGCGGTGGCGGCTGCGGTGGCCATGAACTTCTTGAACATGTGGGGGATTCCTTCGGTCGCACTGTCGCAATGGGATGGCTGCCCTCGGCGGGACGGGCTGCTCAACTCCCGTGAGCGCCCGGGGTTATCGCCCGTCACCCGACTGGCCGAGCGGTGCACCCCCACGGGGAGCGCGGCCATCGGCCGATTGACCCACTGTGCGACTGGCCGCTGTGCGACTGCCCTGCTGTGCGGCCTGGGAGCCGCCCTCGACCGGACCGGACCCGACCCGTGAACGTCCGGACGGCGGTCCCGTCGAGGCCGGCTGCTGCGATCCGGCGACCGCGGTCAGCCGGTCTTGCGGCGGACCTTCTTGTTCTTGCCGCCTGGACCGTTGCCACCCTGGCCCTGGATCTTGGCTCGGCTCTGGTGGGACTGCTGCGACTGCACGTTGCGGGCGTTGCGCTCCAGAGCCTCCTTGAACTTGCGCTTGGCCTCCTCGGCCGGCGACTCGTCCTTCGGGGTGTCCGTCTCGTCCGACATGTGTGTCCTCCTGTGTGGTCTGAAGCCGTTTCAGTCTGTCAGGTGGCGTTCCCCCTGGCCAGCGGCTTCCGGGGGAGGGGCCGCGGGGCGGGTGCGGCGGATCGCCTGTGTGCTCGGGGTCGCGCCGATACCGTGGCGGCCATGAGTGCCGATGAGCTGAGCCCCGAGGACGTCTGGCCGGTGCCTCCGTCCTGGATGTTCGGCTGCACCACCTGCGCCCGGCTCTACCGTTCGATGCGGGAGATCCAGGACGCCATGGCGGAACTGTTCCTCACGGGGGAGCGGGGCGTGGACTGGGACCCCATGGACAGCGGGCCCGGCTCCCGGATCCGACTCGCCCGGCACATGGCCACCGAGCACCTGGACCTGCTCCCCGACTGGTCCCCGGGGTGCGAGCGCTGCGGCGACCACCGGCTCCGCCTCGCCCGCAGCGCGAAGTCGCAGCTCTCGGCCGGTACCGCCCTGGTGGCCGCGGAGCACCGGGCGGCGCACCTGTTCGTCCCGCCGCGCGGACTCGGACTCGCATGACGGGCGCTTGACGGGCGCTTGACGGGCGCTCCGTACGGTCAGGCGTCCTTCTCCATGGCCGGGCGCAGGCGCTCCAGCAGGGCGTAGAGGGTCGCGCTCTCGGCTTCGTCCAGGGTGTCGAGGGCGCCGTGCGTGGCCTGCATCTCGGCGCGCACGCGGCGGATCACCTCGCGGCCCGCGTCGGTCGCCACGACGTTCTTGACGCGCCGGTCGGCGGGGTCCTGCTCGCGGCGCACCAGGTCGCGGGCCTCCAGGCGGTCCACGATGCCCGTGACGTTCGAGGCGTCGCACACCAGCAGGGTGGCGAGGCCGCGCATGGGCAGCGGTCCGTTGAGCTGGGCGAGGACCCTGGCCTGGGTGGAAGTGAGGCCGTGGTGGGCCGCGGCGGCCGCGAAATCGCGCCACTGGGCCGTGCCGATGGCGGCGAGCAGCTCCAGGAGCTCCAGTTTGGTGGGGGCGTACGGGGTGGTGGCGCTCATGCTCGAAGAGTACTCAAGGTGTTTGACATTATCAACCTTTTACTTGACCACCTTAACTATTGAGGACTACCGTCTGTGGAGTTACTTGATGACATCAAACATCTGTGGTCTGAAGCACTAAGAAGGTCCTCCCTGCCATGAGCCCCACCACCTCCACCCCGGACACCGGCACCAGGAACGAGACGGTCATCGTCTTCGCCCTGAGCCTGGCCGCCATGGTCGTGTCGATGATGCAGACCCTCCCCGTCCCGATCCTGGGCCTGATCCGCAACGACCTCGGCACCACCACCGCCAACGTCAGCTGGGTGACCACCGCCACCCTGCTGTCCGCGGCCGTCTTCACCCCGCTGCTCGGCCGGTTCGGCGACCAGCACGGCAAGAAGCCGACTCTGGTGGCCGTACTCGGCGTCATGGTCGCGGGTTCCGTCGTCGCCGCGCTGGCGTCCTCGCTGCCGCTGCTGATCCTGGGCCGGGTCCTGCAGGGAGCCGCCACCGCGATCTTCCCGCTGGCGCTCTCCGTGCTCCGCGAAGAGGTCCGCCCGCAGAAGCTCCCCGGTGCGATGGCCCTGGTCAGCGGCACCCTCGCCTTCGGCAGCGGCCTCGCGCTCGTCGCCACCGGCCTGCTGACCTCCGGCGCCGACGCCGACTACCGCAACGCCTTCTGGATGGCGACGGGCTTCGCGGTCCTCGCCCTGCTCGCCGTCGTCTTCCTGGTCCCCGCCACCCGTCACAAGACCGGCGGCCGCACCGACGTCCTCGGCGCGCTGACCCTCGGCATCGCCCTCCTGCTGCTCCTGCTGCCCATCTCCCAGGGCCACGAGTGGGGCTGGGCCTCGGCCCGTACGCTGGGCAGCTTCGCCGGCGCCGTCGTGATGACCGCGGTGTGGGTCCTGGTCGAGCGCAAGGTGCGCGAGCCGCTCGTCGACATGAAGATGTTCGTCCACCGCCCGGTCCTCATGGCCAACCTGGCCGGCATCCTCGTCGGCTTCGGCATGTTCGCGAACTTCCTGGGCGTCTCCTACCTCGTCCAGATGCCCCACGAGCTCACCGGCTACGGCTTCGACGCCTCCATCCTGCGGGCCTCGGTCGAGTTCCTGCTGCCCGGTGCGATCGTCTCGCTCCTCGCCTCCCCGGTCGGCGGTCAGCTGGTGCGCCACCGCGGCCCCCGTGCCGCGCTCGCCCTGGCCGCCGCGCTCGGCGCCGCCGGCTTCGGCTGGCTCGCCGTGGACCACAGCCACTCCTTCTCGGTGATCGGCGCCGGCCTCATCGTCGGTGCGGCCGTCAGCTTCGGCTACGCGGCCATGCCCGCCGTGATCATGTCCAGCGTCCCGCACCACCAGAGCGGCATCGCCAACGGCATCAACTCCATCTCCCGCTCCACGGGCAGCGCGATCGGCAGCGCCATCGTCACCACGATCCTGGCGTCCCAGACGATCGAGCACCTGCCGCCGGGCGTTCCGGCCCTGCCCGCCGAGTCCGGTTTCACGTTGACCTTCGTGATCGGCGCCGCGGCCTTCGCCCTGGTCGCGCTGATCAGCTGGATCGGTCTGCGCGGACAGCACGGGCCCCGGGTCGTCGAAGCGGCCCCGCAGGCGACGGCGGCCGAGGCGCCGGAGAAGGCCGACGCGCCCGAGAAGGCCGACCTGCCCGAGAAGGCCGACGCGGTCTGAGCGACCCCGGCCCGACCCGCCCCCGCGTGCGCGCGCGGCAGAAGGGCCCGCCGGCGCAGGGGGCGCTCCCCGCCGGACCGGGCCCCCGCCGCCGTGTCGCGGGCGCCGTCGTCAGGCCGTCGGCCCGACGCGGTGCTCGCCCGCGTACACGTTCATGGAATCCCCCCGCAGGAATCCGACCAGCGTCAGCCCCGCCCCGGCGGCCAGGTCCACGGCCAAGAAGCAGGCCCTGGAGGCGGCCGGCGTGGCCGTCGGATCGACCCCGACCGAGACGGCCCGTCTGGTCCTCAAGCGACTCGCCGTCCAGAAGTGAGATCGTTCATGCCTCCCGGCCCGTACTTACGGCCGGCCCGCGCGACCGCATAGCCTCGCCAGTACGGCCGCCCGGTGCGCGGGCGGCCGTACGCGAGCCACCTCATGCCCCGCCCACCCACTGAGCGGAGAACCGCAGATGGCACACCCCACCCTCGCCCTCAAGCCCGGCACGGCCTGGTCCGATGCCTGGCAGCGCGCCCTGGCAGCGGCCCCCGAGGCCTTCCAGGAGGACCGCGTCCTGAACCTCTGGGGCGGCTCATGGCATTCCGACGGCCGCGCCCTGCCCGCCACCAGCCCCGTCGACGGCAGCCCCATCGCGGGCCCGCCGCGCCTCGACTCCGCCGCGGCCGCACAGGCCGTACGGGCGAGCCTCGACCAGCACCGCGCCTGGCGGCACATCCCGCTGCCCGAACGCCGTTCCCGCGTCAGCGCCTCCCTCGACGCCCTGACCGAGCACCGGGAACTGCTCTCCCTCCTCCTGGTCTGGGAGATCGGCAAGCCCTGGCGGCTGGCCCAGGCCGATGTGGACCGGGCCATCGAGGGCGTCCGCTGGTACGTGGAGAACATCGAGGCCATGCTCGACGGCCGCACCCCGCTCGAGGGGCCCGTCTCCAACATCGCCAGCTGGAACTACCCCATGTCGGTGCTGGTGCACGCCATGCTCGTGCAGGCGCTCGCGGGCAACGCCGTCATCGCGAAGACCCCGACCGACGGCGGCCTCGCCTGCCTCACCCTCGCCTGCGCGCTGATCCGCCGCGAGGGCATCCCCGTCACCCTGGTCAGCGGCAGCGGCAGCGAGCTCTCCGAAGCCCTCGTCCGCTCGCCGGAGATCGGCTGCGTCTCCTTCGTCGGCGGCCGCGACACCGGCGCGCGCATCGCCACCGCCGTCACCGACCTCGGCAAGCGCCACATCCTCGAACAAGAGGGCCTCAACACCTGGGGCATCTGGGAGCACACCGACTGGGACGCGCTGAACGCCGTCATCCCCAAGCTCTTCGACTACGGCAAGCAGCGCTGCACCGCCTACCCCCGCTTCGTCGTCCAGCGCACCGCCTTCGACGCCTTCCTCGCCGCCTACCTCCCCGCCGTCTCCGCCATCCGTACGGGCCACCCCCTCGCGGTCGCGCACCCCGACGACGCCCTGCCCGAACTGGACTTCGGCCCCCTCATCAACGCGGCCAAGGCCAAGGAGCTCACCGACCACGCCGCCGAGGCCGTCGAGCGCGGCGCCGTACCGCTCTTCCGGAGCTCCCTCGACCCGGCCCGGTTCCTGCCCGGCCAGGACACCTCCGCCTACGTGGCCCCGCTGACCCTGCTCAGCCCGCCGGCCTCCTCACCGCTCTACCACGCGGAACCCTTCGGCCCCGTGGACACCATCGTCCTCGTCGACACCGAGGCAGAGCTGCTGGCCGCCATGAACGCCTCCAACGGCGCGCTGTGCGCCACCCTCTCCACCGACGACCCGGCCACCTTCTCCCGCCTCGCCCCGCAGATCCGCGCCTTCAAGATCGGCCACGGCAAGCCCCGCTCGCGCGGCGACCGCGAGGAGCTCTTCGGCGGCTTCGGCGGCTCCTGGCGCGGTGCCTTCGTCGGCGGTGAGCTGCTGGTCCACGCGGTGACCAACGGCCCCGAGGGCGAACGCCTGCCCGGCAACTTCCCCGAGTACCAGCTGATGCCGTGACCGGCCCGGCCGACCCGGCTTGAGTCTCCCGTAGGGGGAGGCGGCAGGGTGGTGGACATGAACGGCGACGCGCTCTACTCGATCGGAGACCTGGCCCGGCGCACCGGGCTCACGGTCAAGACCATCCGCTACTACTCCGACTCGGGGATCGTGCCGCCGACCGATCGCAGCCCCGCCGGCTACCGGCTCTACGACATCGACGCGCTGACCCGCCTCGACCTGGCCCGCACCCTGCGCGACCTCGGCCTCGATCTGGCCGCCGTACGCAGGGTGCTGGACCGGGAGGCCTCCGTACCGGAGGTCGCGTCCGCCCATGCCGACGCCCTGGACGTGCAGATACGCACGCTGCGGCTGCGGCGGGCCGTGCTGCGGGCCGTCGCCCGGCGGGGCGCCGACCACCTGGAGACCGCTCTGATGCACCGACTCGCCAAACTCTCCGAGGACGAACGCCACCGCCTGGTGCACGAGTTCATCGACGCCACCTTCGGTGACCTCGACGCCAACCCCGAGTTCGTCGCCATGATGCGCTCGGCCATGCCCGAACTGCCCGACGACCCCACCTCCGAACAGGTCGAGGCCTGGGTGGAGCTCGCCGAGCTCTGCCAGGACCCCGGCTTCCGGACCTCCGTGCGCCGCATGGCCGAGTTCCAGGCGGCCGACCGCTCCGGGGGTGACACCACCGGCCTGCACCACGACCTCACCGAAGCGGTCCGGGCGCGCGTCGGTGAGGCCCTCGCCGCGGGCATCCTGCCCGCTTCCGCCGAGGCGGCCCCCTTCACGGGGTCGCTGACCGCGCTCTACGCCCACGCCTTCGAGCGCGCGGACGACGGGGACCTGCGCCGCTGGCTGCTCGCCCGCCTGGAAGTGGCGTCCGATCCGCGGGCCGAGCGGTACTGGCAGCTCCTGTCGGTGATCAACGGATGGCCCGTGCCGCCCGCTCTGGCCCCGGTGTTCACCTGGTTCACCGCCGCGCTCCGCGCCTGAGGCCGCCCCCGCGGGGCGGCCCGGATAGGCTCGGCCGGACCCGGGGTGTACCCGGGTCCGGAAGGCGGACGGAATGAGCGGCGCGGACACGGTCCGGATCCTGCGGGCGGCCGACCGGCAGGCGGCCGGCTGGAAGAACGGCGGGGGAGTCACCCGGGAGATCGCCGCCTGGCCCGAGGGCGCGGGCATGGACGACTTCGCGTGGCGGATCAGCCTCGCCGACGTCACCGCCGACGGACCGTTCTCCGCCTTCCCCGGGGTCGACCGTACGCTCACCCTCGCCGAGGGCGCCGGGATGGACCTCGCGATCGACGGGGTACGCCGCCTCGTGGACCGGCGCTACGACCCCCAGCGGTTCCCCGGCGACCGGCCGACCGACTGCCGGCTGCTCGCCGGCCCGATCGTGAACTTCAACGTGATGTACCGCCGCGACTCCGTGACGGCCGATACCGCCGTGGTCCGCGGCGACCTCCTGCTCGCCCTCCCGCCCGGCGAGGCCCTCGTGGTCGTGGCTCTGGAGGGTGCCGTGCACCTGGACGACCACGACGCCGAACTGGGCCCGTACGACGCCGCCTTGGTGACGGGTACGGCCCTCTGCCGGGTACGCGCCCCCGGCCGCGCGGCGGTGGTCCGCCTCGGGTCCCGTCTCCGCTCCGGGGTCAGCGGACGCCCAGCTTGATCCACTTCGCGGTGCTGGGGACGCCCTTCGCGTCGAGCAGGAACAGCATGTAGTACCCGGGAGGGGCGTCGGCCGCGGTCGCCGGTGCCCGCAGGCCGATCGTGCTGCCGCGGACCCCGGTCACCGCGAGGTCCAGATGGCGCTGGCTGGTGTTCACCGAGTGGGTGACCGTCGTCGGCGCCAGCAAAATGGCGCGGGTGACAGCTGCGGCGGTGGAGCTCGTGACCTGGAAGGCGGCGCCGTGGGCGAGTTCGCCCGCAGGGGCACCGTCGAGCGCCGGCCGGGCGCCCCGGTGCAGGTAGGCGGGCTCGTAGAGCTCGATGCTGCCGTCCATCCGGTCATTGATGTCGGGGTCGTTGGCGATCTGCTGGAGTTCGTCGCCGGTGACCATCATCCGGCCGTCCGGCAGGACCAGGGCGTTGGAGTGGTACCCCCGGGGCAGCCGCTGCACCGGCCCGAGCCGCCAGTGGCCGTGTCCGTCGCGCAGTTCGATCTGCCGGTACTTGAGATCGGCCTTCGGGTTGAACGGCCCGTACCCGTAATCGCGGGTGTCGAGCGCTCCGTTGACGGTCAGCAGCGTGCCGTCCGGCAGGATCAGGGTGTTGTCCTGCGTGCGCCCGAAGGCCCGCGGCTCCTGGGTGGTCCACGTCCCGCCCGACAGCCGGTACGTATGGGGGTCGCGCGGGTCACCGCCGAGGACGAGCACCGAGTCGGGGCCGCGCAGGCCCGCTGGCAGCGGGACGGCGGAGCCGTAGCCGCGGAAGTCGGCGGGCCGCCGGGGGAGGTCCGTACGGGTCTGCCCGACCAGGTCGAAGAGCCACTGCTGGTCCGCGTCGCGCCCGAGGCCGTAGACCTTGCCGTCGCGCAGCGAGAACAGGTGCGGGTAGTCGTTGCGGAACGGCGCGTCGGCGCGGAAGCGCTCCACCGGGACGTCCAGCGGGATGTCGTACCGCCCCCAGGGCACCGGCCGGCCGAGCGCGGGGAACCGCTCGACGACCGGGGTGGGCGTGCCCGTACCCCGCTCGGACTGGCCGGACATGACGATCTGCCGCCCGTCCGGGCCGGTGACGACCGAGGGGTACCAACGGCCGACCGCCATGTCGCGGTTGCGGTACCAGGTCTCGGTCCACGGATCGAACACGAAGGACAGCTTCGCCCCGCTGCCGCCCTTGCCGCCGGTGTTGCCGCCGAAGACCCCGAGCATGCCGTTGGGCAGGAAGGAGTGTCCGGCGCAGAAGAACGGCGCCGGGCGCGGGGCGTGCGTACCGTCGGGCATCAGCACGATCGGCGGCGTGACCTTCTTGAACGCCCGCGCCCCGGTGCCCTTGGCGGGGTCCCACAGGTAGGCGCGGCCGGCGTTCGTCCTGCCGATCCGGTCGGTGGGCCCGGTCTCCTTGGTGGGGTCGACCTCCACGCGCTCGAAGGAGAAGAGCAGCACCTTGCCCGTGGGGAGCAGCGTGGTGTGCACGCCGAAGTCGGGAGAGGGGAAGTAGTCGGTGAACCGGCCGGACCGCGCCGCGTCGAAGCCCGAGTTGGCCTCGCGCTGGGAGGCGCGCAGCGACTCCAGGCTCGTGGTGCGGGTCGACTGCGGGTACCCGCCGGCGCCCTTGACCGCGAGCCGCAGCCGGGCGTGCGCCCGGGCGTGGTCCTCGCCCAGTACGACGGCCTCGCCGGAGCCGGAGCCGGAGCCGGAGCTGTGGCCGGAGTCGTGGCCGGAGTCGTGGCCGGGGGCGGCGGACGCCGCCGGGGCGGCCGAGGCGATCAGGGCGGCGGCGACCAGGCCTGCGGTCAGCAGGGCGGGCCGGTGCAGGCGGCGCATGGGGGCTCCTCCCCGCAGGTCCTTCCTGCGAGCCGCCCATATTAGGAAGAAAGCGGATGAATTACCCGCATGGCACGGTCCGGCTCCCCGCCGTCTGGGCCGTTCGGAGCATCGACAACGGGTGCAGATACGTTTCTGCCGGTGAATCGGCGCGGCCATCGGAGTGAGCGGGCGCACCCGGTCACGCTCCGGGCCCGCCGCGGACCGTATCCATGGCCTTGTGATCACATCGCTCCGCGCTGCGTTCAGCGCCGCCGCCGTGACCGGAACCCTCCTCAGCCTCGGCCTGGCCCCCTCGGCCGTGGCCACCACCCCCACGGCGCCCTCGGACAGGGTGACCGTGGACGTCAAGAGCATCAACGGCTCGGGCTGCCGCCCCGGCAGCGCCACCGTCGCCGTGGCCCAGGACAACTCGGCCTTCACGGTCACCTACAGCGAGTACGTGGCCCAGGCCGGCGGGGGCGCCCCCACGGTCGAAGGCCGGAAGAACTGTCTCCTCTCCCTGCTCGTCAACGTCCCGCAGGGCTACACCTACGCCGTGGCGCAGGTCGACTACCGCGGCTTCGGCAGCCTGCAGGAGGGCGCGATCGGCACGCAGAAGGCCAGCTACTACTTCCAGGGCATGAGCCAGACCGCGTACCGGACCCACAAGTTCAACGGCGCGCTCGACGACAACTGGCAGGCCACCGACACCACGGGCATCGAGGCCCTCGTCTTCGCGCCCTGCGGCGCGCAGCGCAACTTCAACATCAACACCGAGCTGCGCGCCGAGGTCGGGACCTCCGACCCGGACAAGACCAGCTTCATGGCGCTCGACTCCACGGACGGCAGCATCAACAGCGTCTACCACTTCTCCTGGAAGAAGTGCCCGGCCCGCTGAGCCGCCCCGAACCCTGACGGCGCCCCCCCCGCGGGGGGGCGCCGTCAGGCGTTCCCGCGGGCCCGCACCACTCCGACGGCCCAATGCCCCGCCCCCGGCGCGGCCCGGGCGGCGGCCCGCCCGGGCTCCCGGACCATGCCTCTGACCTGGGCGGATGTCCCGCGCGGAGTCGAGGCTCCGGTGTGCCGGGGGCGGCGCCCGCTTGTAGCGTCGGCTGCGTCCGGAGTCCTTGTGACCCGACGAGGACCCGTGCGAACTCCCCGTAGGAGGAGCCGTGTCGATGCTCAAGGATGGCGCCGACGTACCGATAGCCAGCCTGCTCCGGGTGGAGCGGGGACTGGCCGCGCCGGAGGAGCTCGCCGCCATCGCGGTCGTGGTCGCCTGTCTGGCACGCCGGATCGGCGGCGATCCGGCCCCGGGAGTGCACACCCCGCCCCGCCGCCCCCGGCACGCGCACCGCAACGCGGGCTGCTGGGCGGGCTGTTGGGCCTGCGCCTGAACGAGACCCCGCCCGGACGCGCCCGCCCCTCGGCCGCGGCGGCGCGGCCGACGGGCGGGTCACCGGGCCCGGGCCGGCCGCTCAGGCCCGCCGCAGCACCTGCGACATGACGTCCGCCAGTACGGCACCGGGATCGGCCACCGCGCCCTGCGAGCGCCACGCCACGAACCCGTCGGGGCGTACGAGCACCGCCCCCGCGGCCGTCAGCTCGTGTACCGCTGCCCAGTCGGCCCCGTCCTCCTGGACCAGGTCGGCCGCGGCGGAACCGATCGAGTAGGAGTCCAGCCGCACCGGCAGCTGCCGAGCCACCTCCTCGCCCGCTGCCCGCCACGGCGCCCCCTCGCCGCTGAGCAGCACGAACGAGCTCTCGTACAGGTCCAGGGTGGAGATCCGCCCGCCACCGCGGCACCTGGTCAGCCACATGTGCGGGGCCCGCGTACCGACGTCGCCCTTCAGGCGCAGGTCAACGGGGATGACCGGCCGTCCGGCGTCGCCGCCGACGCTCGCCCCCTCCGGGTAGCAGTAGCCCATCGCCGTCGTGAGCATCCCGCTGCCCGGCCCGCCGCCCATCGTGGGCGGCGGCACGTAGCCGGGGTGGCTGTGCTCCGCCGAACGGGCCGAGGCCCGCTCGGCGGTCGCCAGGGCCACCGGCAGCCGCTCGGCCTCGTACGTGTCGAGCAGTTCGATGCCCGCCGAGCCGTCCAGCACCGCAGCGATCTTCCAGGCCAGGTTGTGCGCGTCCTGGATGCCGGTGTTCGAGCCGAACGCGCCCGTCGGGGACATCTCGTGCGCCGCGTCACCGGCCAGGAACACCCGCCCGGACGAGTACCGCACCGCCACCCGTTCGGCCGCGTGCCAGGGCGCCTTGCCGCCGATCTCCACGTCCAGGTCCGGTACGCCGATCGCGTTGCGGATCTGCTCCACGCAGCGCTCCTCGGTGAAGTCCTCCAGGGTCTCGCCCCGGTCCGGGTGCCACGGCGCGTGGAAGACCCACTGCGTGTCGTTGTCCACGGGCAGCAGCGCCCCGTCGGCGCCCGGCTTCATCAGGTAGCACACGATGAACCGCAGGTCGCCCAGCGCCTCGACCAGCCGCTCCGAGCGGAAGGTGATGCTCACGTTGTGGAACAGCTCGCCGCTACCCGTCTGGGGGATCCGCAGCTGTTCGCGTACGGGGCTGCGCGGGCCGTCCGCCGCGATCAGGAAATCGGCGCGCACGGTGGTGTGCTCGCCCGTCTGCCGGTTCTTGACCAGGGCGCTCACCCCGGTGGCGTCCTGGTCGAAGCTCATCAGCTCGGTGGAGAACCGTACGTCGGCGCCCTGCTCACGGCTCTGCGCGGCCAGGATCGGCTCGATGTTGTTCTGGCTGCACACGCACCAGCCCGTCGGGCTGAAGCGGCTCAGCGCGCCCGATGGGTCGATCGCCTTGACCAGCCACTTGTGGTCGTCGCCCATGAGCGACTCCGTCTGGAGGATGCCCATGTTGTTCTCCAGCAGCGACGCCGCCTTGCGGATCGCGTCCTCCGCCCCGGCCGTGCGGAACAGCTCCATGGTGCGGGCGTTGATCCCGCGGCCGCGGGGGTGGTCGGAGGTACCCGAGTGCTTCTCGACGACCATGTGCCTGACGCCGTGGCGGCTCAGGAACAGCGAGGTCGACAGGCCCACGAGGGAGCCGCCCACGACGAGAACCGGTACGCGAACATCGGCGTTGTCTTCCATCAGCTGAGGGCTCCTGTTTTCTGTGTGGGGGAGTGGACTCTTTATGCCCCCGATCGACGGCCAGGCCCAGGAGATTCGCCGGTTGTCACCCGCTTGATCCGGAGATGTAGCGGTAGATGGCCACCCGGATGACGATGAGCGACAGCGGTTCCCCCTGAGACACGCCGGCCTGCCGTTCCCGACGGATGCGGCCGCCGGCCGGGCGGGGCACCACCGATGGCGGACGAGGGTCCGTACGCGATGGAACCCCACGCCCTCATGAAGGAGTGAGCAATGACAACCACCCTGTCCGAACGGGTGTCACAGTCGGCCTTCGACGGCTCCATGCTCCGGGTCGTCCTGCTGATGGACCTCCACGAGGGGGCCCAGCAGCGGTTCTTCGAGGCGTACGAACAGCTTCGGCACGACATCGCGGCCGTCCCCGGGCACATCAGCGACCAGCTCTGCCAGTCCTTCGAGAACCCCTCGCAATGGCTGATCACCAGCGAGTGGGAGAGCGCCCCGCAGTACCTCGCCTGGGTCAACAGCGAGCACCACGCCGAGCAGGTACGGCCGCTGGGCGCCTGCGCCCGCGCCATGCGCCCGCTCAAGTACACGGTGCTCCGCGAGACCGGCCGGGCCTACGACGGCGCCGTGCGCCCGGGAGCCGCACGCCTCCAGGGCGCGCCCCGCCTGGGCGCCGGCATCGTCCGCCACGCCCTGACCTTCACGGTCAAGCCGGGCAGCGAGGAGCAGGTCGCGGCCATCCTCTCCAGCTACGCCTCACCGGCGGCCCGGGTCGACGACCACACCCGGCTGTGCCGCACCTCGCTGTTCATGCACGGCAACCGGGTCGTCCGGACGGTGGAGGTCCGCGGCGACCTGATGGCGGCGCTGCGGCACGTGTCGGAACAGCCCGAGGTGCGCGCCGTCGAGGAGGCCATCAACCCGTACCTGGAGCAGGACCGGGACCTGGGCGACCCCGAGTCGGCCCGGATGTTCTTCATGCGCGCCGCGCTCCCGGCCGTCCACCACATCGCCGCGGACGCGGCGGACGGCGAGGACGTACGGCGCCACGCGCTCTTCTACCCGGCCAAGCCCGGCTGCGGTCCGGCGCTCGCCCGGTTCCTGGCCCGGCAGGACGAAGCCGCGGCCCACCGGAAGGGCAGCGCCACCGTCAGCAGCAGCATCTTCCAGCGCGACGACATCGTCGTACGCCTCATCGACGTGCGCGGCCCGCAAGGCGCCGACCCCGAGACCGCCTTCGGGGTGCACGGGCCGCGCAAGGCGGGCGTGCTCGCCCGCCTGATGGCCGAGCCTGACGCCGGGCCCGGCAAGTCCGCGAGCTCCGGCAGGTCCGCCGGCTCCGGCAAGTCCGCGGGGCCCGGCAAGCCCACGCGGCCCGGCAAGCCCACGCGGCCCGCGGACGCCGCGGCCCGCCACACCATGAGCCTGATCACCGACCGCCGGGCCCCCGCCGAGAGCTGATCCCCGTCGGCCCGCCCCGGACACCACCACCCCCACCAGCCCCGTCCAGGCTCCCACCCGCCAGGAGGAACCCCGCCATGACCAGACATCGCCCACGCATCGTGGACCTCAGCCAGACGCAGCCCAACACCAGGCGCGGCGGAGACCTGAGGGCCGTGCTCACCCCGACCTCGGTGGGCAGTACCAGCGGGTTCATGGGCCTGGCGATCATGGCCCCCGGCGAGCACATCGCCGAGCACTACCACCCGTACTCCGAGGAGTTCGTGTACGTGGTCAGCGGGCACCTGGAGGTGGACCTCGACGGCGAGTCCCACCCGCTGCGCACCGACCAGGGCCTGCTCGTTCCCCTGAACGTGCGCCACCGCTTCCGCAACATCGGCGACACCGAGGCCCGCATGGTCTTCCACCTCGGCCCGCTCGCCCCGCGCCCGGAACTGGGCCACGTCGACACCGAGGAAGCCGTACACCCGGAGGGTTCCGCATGGGAGAGGCCGCCGGACCGCACGGGAGCGGTCTCGTGACCCGCCGGCGGGTGGCCGTCACCGGAGTCGGCGTCGTGGCTCCCGGCGGGATAGGCGTCCCCGCCTTCTGGGACCTGCTGTCCAACGGCCGTACGGCGACGCGCGGCATCACCCTCTTCGACCCGACCGGCTTCCGCTCCCGGATAGCCGCGGAGGTCGACTTCGACCCCGCCGAGCACGGCCTGACCTCCGACGAGGCGGCCCGGGCGGACCGGTACATCCAGTTCGCCCTGGTCGCCGCGCGGGAGGCCGTACGCGACGCGGGTCTCGACCTCACCACCGACGAGGCCTGGCGCACCGGAGTCTCCCTCGGCACCGCCGTGGGCGGCACCACCCGCCTGGAGCACGACTACGTCGCCGTCAGCCAGTCCGGCGCCTGGTGGGACGTCGACCACCGGCTGGCCGGAGCGCACCTGCACCGGGCCTTCACACCGGCCACCCTCGCCTCCGCGGTGGCGGAACAGACGGGCGCGCGCGGCCCGGTGCAGACCGTCTCCACCGGCTGCACCTCCGGACTCGACGCCATCGGGTACGCCGTCCACTCCATCGCCGAAGGGCGGATGGACCTGTGCATCGCCGGAGCCTCGGACTCACCTGTGTCGCCGATCACCGTGGCCTGCTTCGACGCCATCAAGGCGACCTCGCCCAACAACGACGACCCCGCGCACGCCTCCCGGCCGTTCGACGCCAACCGCGACGGGTTCGTCCTCGGCGAGGGCGGCGCGGTCCTCGTCCTCGAAGAGCTGGAACACGCCCGTGCCCGGGGCGCGACCGTGTACTGCGAGATCGGCGGCTACGCCACCTTCGGCAACGCCCACCACATGACCGGACTGACCGCCGAGGGCCTGGAGATGGCCCGCGCGATAGAAACCGCCCTCGGCCAGGCCGGGATCGACGCCACCGAGATCGACTACGTCAACGCCCACGGCTCCGGGACCAAGCAGAACGACCGCCACGAGACGGCGGCCGTCAAGCGGGTCCTGGGCGAGCACGCCTACAAGACGCCGATGACCTCCATCAAATCCATGGTGGGGCACTCCCTCGGCGCCATCGGGGCGATCGAACTGGCCGCCTGCGTCCTGGCGATGACCCACCAGGTCGTGCCGCCGACGGCCAACTACGAGACCCCCGACCCCGAGTGCGACCTGGACTACGTACCGCGCACCGCACGGGGTCGCAAACTGCGCAGCGTGCTCTCCGTCGGCAGCGGTTTCGGCGGATTCCAGTCCGCCGTCGTCATGACCCAGCCGAAGGAGGCCGTCTCGTGAACAGCCCTACGGTCATCACGGGCATCGGGGTCGTCGCCCCCAACGGCATCGGCGCCGAAGCCTTCTGGAAGGCGACCGAGTCCGGGACCTGCGTGCTCGGCCGCGTCACCCGCCAGGGCTGCGAGCACCTCCCGCTGCGCGTCGCGGGAGAGGTCCGCGGCTTCGATCCGGGCACCCTGATCGAGGACCGCTACCTCGTCCAGACCGACCGGTTCACCCACCACGCCCTCGCCGCGGCCGAACTGGCCCTCGATGACGCCCGGCTCGGCCGCGCCGACTACGAGGACGAACCCTTCTCCGTCGGCGTCGTCACGGCCGCCGGCTCCGGCGGCGGCGAGTTCGGGCAGCGCGAGCTGCAACGATTGTGGGAGCAAGGCCCCCGCTTCGTCGGCCCGTACCAGTCGATCGCCTGGTTCTACGCCGCGAGCACCGGCCAGATCTCCATCCGCCGGGGCCTTAAGGGCCCCTGCGGGGTCGTGGCCAGCGACGAGGCGGGCGGGCTGGACGCCTTCGCGCACGCCGCCCGGGCGATCCGCCAGGGCAGCCGGGCCATGCTGGTCGGCGCCACCGAGGCGCCGCTGGCCCCGTACTCCATCGTCTGCCAGCTCGGCTACGAGTCGCTGAGCACGTACGACGACCCGGAACGGGCGTACCGGCCCTTCACCGAGAAGGCCTGCGGCTACGTGCCGGCCGAAGGCGGCGCGATGTTCCTCGTGGAGGACGAGGCGGCGGCCCGCAGCCGAGGCGCCACCGTCCGCGCCGTGCTGGCCGGCCACGCCGCGACCTTCACCGGACCGCGCAACCCCGACGCCTCCGGTGAGGGCCTGGCCCACGCCATCCGCGGCGCGCTCCGGGACGCCGGCTGCGCACCCGAGGAGATCGACGTGGTCTTCGCGGACGCGCTCGGCACGCCCGAGGCCGACCGCGCGGAGGCGGCGGCCATCGCCGACGCCCTCGGCGTGCACGGGCGCAAGGTGCCGGTGACGGTGCCCAAGACCGGTACCGGCAGGGCGTACTGCGCGGCGCCCGCCCTCGACACGGCCGCCGCGGTCCTCGCCCTGGAGCACGGCATCCTCCCGCCCACGCCGAACGTGTTCGACGTGTGCCACGACCTCGACGTGGTGACCGGCAGCGCCCGCCCGGCGGAGCTGCGCACCGCGCTCGTCCTGAGCCGGGGCCTGATGGGCTCCAATGCCGCGCTCGTCATCCGAAAGGGCCCCGCAGCCCCCATGTAGCAGTCCCCTCGTAGGAAGTGAGACGCCACCATGTCCGACCGACTGACCATGGAAGAGCTGGCGGCCCTGATGAAGACCGCCGGAATCACCGTCGACCCGGGCGAGATGTCGAACCGGCCGGAGTCCGCCTTCGACGACTACGGCCTCGACTCGCTGGGCCTCCTCGGCATCGTCGGGGAACTGGAGAACCGGCGCGGCCGGGCCCTGCCCACCGACGCGGACCGCTGCAAGACGCCGCGGGAGTTCGTCGACCTCGTCAACAACAGCCTGATGACCGGAGCTTGAGATGGCAGGACACACCGAGAACGAGATCACCGTCGGCGCGCCGGTGGACGTCGTGTGGGACGTGACCAACGACCTCCCCGGCTGGCCCCGGCTGTTCAGTGAGTACGCCTCGCTGGACATCCTCGACCAGCAGGGCGACACCACCCGCTTCCGCCTGACCATGCACCCCGACGAGAACGGCAAGGTGTGGAGCTGGGTGTCCGAGCGGACCGTCGACCGCAAGGGCCTCTCGGTCCGCGCCCGGCGGGTGGAGACCGGCCCCTTCGCGCACATGGACATCCACTGGCAGTACTCCGAGGTGCCGGGCGGCACGCGGATGAAGTGGACCCAGGACTTCGCGATGAAGCCGGACGCCCCGGTCGACGACGCCTGGATGACCGACAACATCAACCGCAACTCCAAGATCCAGATGGCGCTCATCCGGGACAAGATCGAGCAGCGGGCGTCCGAGAACCTCACGCCCGCCGCCAGCCGCCCCTAGGGCGCACCGCCCCCGCAACGAAAGGCAACATCCGGATGCACCGAGCCCTCATCGTCGCCCGCATGGCGCCGCAGTCGGCACCCGACATCGCCGAACTGTTCGCCGCCTCGGACGCCGGCGAACTGCCGCACCTGGTCGGGGTGACCCGTCGCAGCCTGTTCCAGTTCGGCGACGTGTACCTCCACCTGATCGAGTCCGACCGGCCCCCGGGCCCGGCCATCGCGAAGGTGACCGGCCACCCGGAGTTCCGGGACCTCAGCGACCGGCTCACGGCCTACGTCAGCCCGCACGACCCGGAGACCTGGCGCAGCCCCAAGGACGCCATGGCCCAGGAGTTCTACCGCTGGGAGAACCCCCGGACGGGGTGACCCGGCCCGACCGGCCACGGGCCCCGCACACGGTGTGTGCGGGGCCCGCCGCACGCCGCGGCGCCGCCTCGGAGAGGCGCTGTCCGGGCCCGGCTCACTGTGTGCGCCGCGCCGCGACCACCGCGCACACCACCGCCAGCGGCACCTCCGCCGCGAACGCCAGCAGCAGTGCCGTCCCCTGGCCGCCGCTCCCGGCCGAGGTCGTGACGTCGAACCAGGCGTCCATCACCAGCAGCGCCGCCGTCGCGGCCGCCACCGGAGAGACCCTCGGGTCCCGCTTGCGCAGCAGCGCCCCGGTGCCCGCCAGCCCCGCGGCCAGCATCACGTCCAGGCCGATCCACGCCGTGGCCCAGTTGGACACCTCCGCCGTCTGCGGCACCGTCTTCGCCAGCACCAGCATCCACGGCACCAGCGCCACCCCGGCCCCGGTCAGTACGGTGGCCAGTGCGGGCAGGCGCCGGACGGCCGGGCTGCGGCGGACCCGGTACTGCGGGGCGACGAGGGACATGGTGGCGGTCTCCTTCCGGCCCGGCGGTCCGTCCCCCGGGGCACACCACAAGACTCGCTTCGCGGGGCCGCGAGATCAGTAGCTCCACCGTCCGAAACGGGGGTGGTGCTGGGTACACCCCCCTGCGGGCACCAGGGTGGTGGCGCCCACCCCGACCAGTGCGATTACCGTACGCACATGGCAAGTCCTGGCGCGCTGCGGCGTACTTACACATGGATCGCGTCGCACGGCCCCTGGTCGGCCTGGGCCTGGCGCAACACCGCCTTCACGGCGGCCGCGATCCCGCTCGCCCTGCCCCTCCTGCTCGGCCTCGTGTTCCTGGTCGCGGCGCCCGGGCACAGCCCGGTGCCCCTGCTCCTCGTCATCGTGCTGTGCCCCCTGCTCACCACCCTCCAGCGCAGCCGCTTCTGGTCGCTGCTCGGCCTCGACGTTCCCGAGATCGTGCACGAGCACCCCTGGGCGAGCGTGCGCGGACTCCTCGAACGGCTGCGCTCCGAGGCGACCTGGCGCCAGGTCGGCTACCACTTCCTGGTCAGCCCGCTGGCCGCCGCCGCCGGCGGACTGCTCGTACTCGCCTGGGCCGCGGGCGCGGCCGGCGCCGGCGTGTACGCCTGGTCCTGGACCGTCCCCCCGGACACCGTCGGCCCCGGCTGGACCCAGGACCACGACCTCGTCACCGTCGCGGGCGCCCTGCTGCTGCTCACCGCGCCCTGGCTCGCCGCCCTGTTCACCCGGCTCGACGCCGCGGCCGCGGCCGCCCTGCTCGGCCCCAACCGGGCCCGGGAACTGGAGCGCCGCGTCGAGGACCTCGCCGAGAGCCGGGCCGGCGTACTCGACGCGGCCGACCTCGAACGCCGCCGCATCGAACGGGACTTGCACGACGGCGCCCAGCAGCGCCTCGTCGCCCTCGCCATGAACCTCGGCATCGCCCGCGCCACCCTCCCGGGCCTCCCGCCGGAGGCCAAGGCCGTCATCGACGAGGCCCACCGCGAGGCGAAGGAAGCCATCGAGGAACTCAGCAACCTGGTACGCGGCCTGCACCCGGCCGTACTTGAGGACCGCGGCCTCGACGCCGCGCTCTCCGGCATCGCCGCCCGCGCCCCCCTGCCCGTCGAACTCACCGTGGACATCGGGACCAGACCGGGCCCCACCGTGGAGGCCGTCGCCTACTTCGTCGTCTCAGAAGCCCTCGCGAACGTCGCCAAACACGCCCGCGCGAAACGCTGTTCGGTCCGCGTCACCCGGACCGCACCGGAGCTGCTGCGCCTCACCGTCACCGACGACGGGGTGGGCGGCGCCGACCCGGGCGGGGGCACGGGCCTGGTGGGCCTGCGCAAGCGCGTAGGGTCGGTCGACGGAACCATCATGATCGACAGCCCCGTCGGGGGCCCGACGACCGTAACCGTGGAGCTGCCGTGCGCGCCGTGATCGCCGAGGATTCCGTCCTGCTGCGCATCGGACTCGTCAAAGTCCTCGAAATGGCCGGGTTCGAGGTGGCCGCCGAGACCGGCGACGCCGAGGCCCTGCTCGCCGCCGTCGAGGAACACCGCCCCGAGCTCGCCCTCGTGGACGTCCGGATGCCGCCCGGCTTCACCGACGAAGGCGTGCGGGCGGCCCTCGTGATCCGGCAGCAGAGCCCCGGCACCGCGGTGCTGCTGCTGTCCCAGTACGTCGAGGAGCGCTACGCCGCCGACCTGCTGGCCGGCCGGAGCGGCTCCGGCATCGGCTACCTGCTCAAGCAACGCGTCGCCGACGTCGAGGAGTTCATCGACGCCCTGCGCCGCGTCGCGGCCGGCGGCACCGCACTCGACCCGCAGGTCGTCGCCCAGCTCCTGCTGCGCCGCGGCGGCGGCCCGGACCCGCTCGAACGCCTCACCCCGCGCGAACGCGACGTACTGGCCCTCATGGCGGAAGGCCGCTCCAACGCGGGCATCGCCGCGCAACTCGTCGTCAGCGAGAGCGCGGTGGCCAAACACATCAACAACATCTTCGCCAAGCTCGACCTGCCCGTGGCCGACGGCGACCACCGCCGCGTCCTCGCCGTCCTGCGCTTCCTGGACGGTACGCCGTGACGCACAACGGCGCCGACCGTCCCCGCCGCCGCGCCGCCTGGACGATGGCCGCCCTGCTCGGCGCGGTCCTCGTCGTCGTTCCGGTGCTCTGGCAGGCGAGCGCGTACGGCACCACCCGCAGCGGAGCCCTCCGCGGCGGCAGCGACGGCCGCCTCGTGACCGCCCTGGAGATCGAGGCCGGCGCCGCGAACGTCACCGTCACCCCCCGGGCGGACCAGGAGGTCGGCTACCGCGCCGAAGTGAGCTGGTCGCTGCGGACGCCCACGATCGAGGAGAGCTGGCACGGCGACACCCTGCGGCTCACCCCCCACTGCCCCGCCGAGGACTCCTGGGTGACCTCCGGCCTCGGCTGCTCCGTCCGGCTCGGGGTCAGCGTGCCCGTCGGCATCCCGGTCAAGGTCACGGCCGGCTCCGGGAGCGTGCACATCAGCGGCCTGGGCGGCAGCGTCGATGCCGAAGTCGACTCCGGCCGGATCAGCCTGACCGGGCTGCGCGGCCCGCTGCGCGCCCACGTGGGCTCCGGCACCCTGCAAGCCACCGCCCTCACCTCACCCGAGGCCGACCTTCGCGTCGGCTCCGGCCATGCCGCCGCCGACTTCGTCGCTCCGCCGGACCGGGTGACCGCCGAGGTCGGGGAAGGCCGCCTCGCCCTCACCGTGCCGGAGGCCACCCGGTTCCGGGTCGCCACCCGCACCGGCTGGGGCCGCTGCGACGTGGCCGGGGAGCTGACCGACCCGGCGTCCCCGCGCGTCCTGGACCTCTCGGTGGCCGCGGGCCGGATCGCGGCGGGCTACCCGGACCTGATGCCCTGAACGGACCAGGCCCGCAGCGAGAGCTCCACCGCCCCGTTAGGCCGGACGGGCAGGTCCGCACGCAGCGCCTCGCGCAGCCGCTGCCGTACGGGCGGAGCGAGGGCGGCGACATAGCCCGGAGCGGGCCCCTGCCCGGCGAGGAAGGGCTCCCACAGGTCCGCGAACCCGGCGAACACGGCGGGCACCTCGATCGGCTCCACCACCACCCCGGCCAGCCCCGCCGCCGCCCACAGCGCCCGCAGCGGCTCGGGACGGCACACCGGGAACCGGCGCCCCTCGTCCAGCGCGCCCGCCGCCGGATCCACGCGGAGCGCGGCGTCCCAGAAGCGGCGCAGGAACCCCATGCCCCCGCCGTAGTCCCACACGTACGCGGCGACCGTCCCGCCCGGGCGCACCGCGCGCACCGCCTCGGCCACCCCCGCGGCGGGCGAGGGCAGGAAGTTGAGCGAAAGCCCGCTCACGACCACGTCCAGGCTCCCGTCGCGCACCGGCAGGGCCAGGGCGTCCGCCACGGCGAAGGACGCGGGACCCGGGACGAGCCCACGGGCCGTGGCGACGTAGCCGGGCGAACGGTCCACCCCCAGCACCGACCGGGGCCGCCGCCGCTCCGCCACCCGCCCGGTCAGGGCCCCGGTCCCGCAGCCCACGTCCAGCCAGCGCAGCCCGTCGGCGCAGCCCAGCCGGTCCGTGAACTCCCGGGCGACCAGTCGGCTCCACCGCCCCATGTAGCGCTCGTAGGCCGCCCCCGCCGCCCACATGCCGTCTCCCTGTTCCGCCATGCCACCACCATGCCCGGTGGCGGCCCGCGGGTCACCGCGGCAAGCCGCCCCGGGCGATGACATCGGCGTACCAGTGCGCGCTGTCCTTCAACGTACGGCGCTGCGAGGCGAAGTCGACGTGCACGATGCCGAAGCGCTTGCTGTATCCGTACGCCCATTCGAAGTTGTCCAGCAGGGACCACAGGAAGTACCCGCGCACGTCCGCCCCGTCCGCGATGGCCCGGTGCACGGCCGCCAGATGCCCGTGCAGATAGGCGATGCGCTGCGGATCGTGGACATCGCCCTCCGGGTCGGCGTAGTCCTCGTACGCCGCCCCGTTCTCGGTGACCAGCACCGGCACGCCGGGCAGCTCGTCCCGCAGCCGCGTCAGCAGCTCGTACAGGCCGTCCGCGTCCACCGGCCAGTCCATGGCCGTACGGGGACCCGGCGCGGGCACGAAGCGCACGCGCCCCTCCGCGCCCGGCCACGGCGACGGCTCCCCGGCGGCCGACGCGGCAGGCGGGCCCGGATCGGCGGCCGCGACCAGCGTGGGGGAGTAGTAGTTCACCCCCAGCCAGTCCACCGGCGCGGCCGCCACCGCCAGGTCGCCGTCCCGTACGAACGCCCAGTCAGTCAACCCGGCGGTGTCGCGGACCAGGTCCTCGGGGAGCCGCCCGTGGAAGACCGGGTCGAGGAAGATCCTGTTGCCCAGCGCGTCGATCCGGCGCGCCGCGTCCAGATCCGCCGCGGAGTCCGTCAGCGCCCGTACCGCGTGCAGGTTGAGGGTCAGCGAAACCCCCGCCGACCGCGGGAGCACCGAGCGCAGCGCCTGTACGCCGAGCCCGTGGGCCAGGTTGAAGTGGTGTGCGGCGCGCAGCGCGGCCGCCGGATCGGTGCGGCCCGGAGCGTGGACGCCGGACGCGTACCCGAGGAAGGCGGCGCACCAGGGCTCGTTGAAGGTGGTCCAGTCGGCCACCCGGTCCCCGAGCGCCCCGGCCACGTGCCCGGCGTACTCCGCGAACCGTTCGGCTGTCCCGCGCAGCGGCCAGCCGCCGAGGTCCTCCAACTCTTGCGGCAGGTCCCAGTGGTAGAGGGTGGCGACCGGCCGGATCCCCGCGTCGAGCAGCCGGTCCACGAGCTCGCGGTAGAAGTCCAGGCCGCGCTGGACGGCGGGCCCGCGCCCGGTGGGCTGCACCCGGGGCCACGCCACCGAGAAGCGGTAGTCGCTCACCCCCAGCCGCTTCATCAGGCCCACGTCCTCGGCCATCCGGTGGTAGTGGTCGGCCGCGGTGTCCCCGGTGTCCCCGTTGAGGACCTTGCCGGGCGTACGGCTGAAGGTGTCCCAGATCGAGGGCGTACGCCCGTACAGCGAGGCCGCGCCCTCGATCTGGTACGCGGCGGTCGCCGTGCCCCAGCGGAACCCGGCGGGAAAGCGCGCCGCCGCCCCCGTGGCGGGGGACGCGTCGATGGTGGTCATGGACAGACTCCCGTTGGGGTGGAGGAAAGGCCCGGCCGCGCCCGACCGTGCTCGTGTCGGCACTTCATCCCTTGACCGCGCCCTGCATGATGCCGCCCACGATCTGGCGGCCGAGCAGCCCGAAGACCAGCAGCACGGGCAGGGTCCCGAGCAGCGTGCCCGCCATGATCACGGACTGGTCGTGGACGTAGCCGCCGCCCAGCTGGCGCAGGGCGACCTGCACGGTCGGCTCCTGCGAGGACAGGGCGACGACCGGCCAGAAGAAGTCGTTCCAGGCCGTCATGAAGGTGAGCAGCCCGAGCACCGCCATGGCCGGCCGGGCCACCGGAACGACGATCGACCAGAAGATCCGGGCGTACGAGGCCCCGTCGACCCGGGCCGCCTCGATCAACTCGTCCGGGAGCGACTGCGCGAGGAACTGGCGCATGAAGAACACCCCGAACGCGGAGACCAGTCCGGGGAGGACCACGGCCTGGAGCTGGTTGACCCAGTGCAGTTCGACGATGAGCATGAAGAGCGGGATCACGCCCAGCTGCGGCGGGATCATCATGGAGGCGACGACCACGCTCAGCAGCGCCCCGCGCCCCCGGAAGCGCAGTTTGGCGAACGCGAACCCGGCGAGGGTGGAGCACAGCACCGTGCCGACCGTGATCGAGACGGACACGATCAGGGAGTTGACGAGGGCCTTGCCGATCTCCGCCTCGTCCAGGACGGCCTGGAGGTTGTCCAGCAGGCGTGGACCGGGCAGCAGGGTGGGCACCGGCCGCGCCAGCTCGGCGTTGGACCGGCTCGCCGCGACCAGCGTCCAGTACAGCGGGAAGGCCGAGACCACTACGGCGCAGACCAGTACGGCGTAGGTGAGCCTCCCGCCGCGGTGCCGGGCGGCGGTGACGGAAGCGCTCATCGGGCGGCCCCCTTCCCGGTGCCCGACCCCGACCGCGTCCGGGTGCCGGACCCGGAACGGCGGCGCGCGATCAGGGCGTTGACCCCGACCAGCGCCACGATCAGCAGGAACATGACCCAGGCGATGGCCGCCGCCCGGCCCAGGTGGAAGAAGCCCCAGCCCTGCTCGTACATGTACAGCCCGAGGGTCTGGTACTGGTGTGAGATGCCCCCGGACATCGAGCCCTCGAAGAGCAGCGGCTCCCCGAAGAGCTGGGTGGCGCCGATCGTCGAGACCACCACGGTGAAGACGATCGTCGGGCGCAGCCCGGGCAGGGTCACGTGGACGAACTGCCGCAGGCGCGAGGCCCCGTCGACCTCTGCCGCCTCGTAGAGCTCGCCCGGGATGGTCTGCATGCCCGCCAGGTAGATCAGCGCGTTGTAGCCGGTCCAGCGCCACACGACGATGGACGACACGGCGATCTGCGAGGCCGCCGTGCCGCTCTGCCAGTCCACGGGATCGAAACCGACCAGTGCGAGGAGGTGGTTGACGAGCCCGAAGTCCCGCCCGAAGAGCTGCGCGAAGATCAGCGAGGCCGCGGCGACCGAGGTCGCGTACGGCAGCAGCAGCGCCGTACGGAAGAACGTCCGGGCCCGCAAACGGTAGTTGAGGACATGGGCGAGCCCGAGGGCCATCAGCAGCTGGGGCACCGTGGAGAGCACCCCGATGGTGAAGGTGTTGCGCAGCGCCGTCCAGAAGAACGTGTCGGTGAAGAGCGCCGTGTAGTTGCCGAGGCCCCGCCACTCCGCTTCGCCGGGGGTCTGGAGCTCGACGCGGTACAGGGAGACGTAGGCCGTGTAGATCAGCGGGAACAGCCCGAAGGCGGCGAACAGGGTGAAGAACGGCGCGAGGAAGGCGTACGGGGACAGGCTCCCCCGCCGGCCGCGCCGGGGGAGCGGCTGTGCGGTCAGGGTCACGGCGGCTCAGCCCAGGGCGTTCTTGATGGCCTTCTTCGCGTTCGACCAGGCCGCGTCCGGCGGCGTGCCCTTGCGCTCGACCTCGCCGAGCGCGTTGGCGATCTGGTCGGCGATGTCCTTGTCGTGCAGTCCGAGCACCTGGACGGGGGCCTTCTCGGCGGCGTCGCCGAAGATCTGCCCGATCGGGGCGTCCGAGAAGTACGGGTCCTTGGCGTCCGCCACCTGCGCGATGGCCTTGGTGCTGGAGGGGAAGTTGCCCTGCTTGCGGAAGAGCTTGGTCTGCTGTTCGGGCGCGGTGAGCCACTTGACCAGCTCGTACGCCTCCTTCTTGTGCTTGGCGGCGCGGGGGACCGCCAGGTAGGAGCCGCCCCAGTTGCCCGCACCGCCGGGCAGCTTGGCGACGTCCCACTTGCCCCTGCCCGCCTCCCCGGCCTGGCCCTTGATGTAGCCGAGCATCCAGGCGGGGCAGGGCATGGTGGCGAAGGAGCCGGAGGAGAAGGCCTGGTTCCACGGCGGCGACCACTGGTCCAGCTTGGCGCTGAGCCCGTCCGCGGCGGCCTTGGCCGAGGCGTCCCAGGCCGCCTTGACCGCCGGGCTGCTCTCGTAGACCAGTGCGCCCGAGGCGTCGTAGTACCGCTCCTTCTCCTGGCCGGTCATGATCGCGTTCAGGCTGCCGACGCTGTCCAGCCAGGCGCTGCCGGCCGGGGCCTTCGCCTTGTACTGCCTGCCGAGTTCGAGGTATCCGTCCCAGGTGGCCCACCGGGCGGCGAGTTCGGCGCGGTCGGTGGGCAGGCCCGCCGCCTTCAGGAGGTCGCTGCGGTAGCACATGGCCTCGGGGCCGACATCGGTGCCGAGACCCAGCACCTTGCCGTCCTTCGTGGTCGCGGCCGACCACTTGGCGGGGGCGAACTCCTCCTTGAGCGCGCCGGCCCCGAACTCGGCGAGGTCCACGAACTTGTCGGACTGCTTCTGCGTGACCGAGGCGATGCGCCCGACCTCCAGGCCCTGGACGTCGGAGAGCCCGCCCCCGCCGGCGAGCCGGGTCTGGAGCGCCTTCCAGTAGTCCTGTTCGTCCTCGGTGTCGGTCTGTTTGATCCTGATGTTCGGGTGGAGCTGCTCGTACTCGGCGTAGAGCCCGGCCTCCTGGTAGCCGAACGCACCGAACAGGTCGACGCTCAGGGTGATGTGGCCGCCCGCGCCGTCGGAGGAGTCGGCGTCCGGCCCGGAGGCTCCGCAGGCGGCCAGGAGGGCTCCGGCGAGGGCGACGGCGCCGAGGCGGATCGTGGCTCTCTCGACGGCTCGGGGTATGGACATGCAACGGCCTCCTCGGCATCGGCGCGCTCGACTGCTTGAGAGCGCTCTCAGAACGCGACTGGAGCGTGCACCCCATGACGGGCCCCCGTCAAGAGGTCGGCGTGCTCCGGGCGGGCCCCGGAAAGCCCTGCTCCGGAAAGCCCTGCTCCGGAAGACCCTGCTCCGGAAGACCCTGCTCCGGAAGACCCTGCTCCGGAAGACCCTGCTCCGGAAGACCCTGCTCCAGCCTCGGCCGAGTCAGGCCGAGGCGCGGCGCACCAGGGACGTCGGGGTGATCACCGAGCCCGGGACGCTGCGCCCGACCTGCGCCTTGTCGAGGGTGCGCAGCAGCAGACGGGCCATCAGACGGCCCATGCCCTCGATGTCCTGGCGTACGGTCGTCAGCGGCGGATCGGCGGTCTCCGCCACCAGCTCGGCGTCGTCGAAGCCGACCAGCGCCACGTCGTCCGGCACGGCCAGGCCGCGCTCGCGCAGCACCTGGAGCGCGCCCGTCGCCATCAGGTCGTTCGCGGCGAACACCGCGTCCAGCCCCGGACAGCGCTCCAGCAGCTCGGCCATCGCCCGCGCCCCGCCCGCCGTGGTGAAGTCCCCTTCCGCGATCAGCGCCGGATCGGCGTCGAGCAGGACGTCCCGGTAGCCGTCGAGCCGGTCGGTCGCCGAAGTCTGGTCCAGCGGCCCGGCGATGTGCGCGATCTGCTGCCGCCCCCGGGACAGCAGGTACCGCACGGCCTCGCGCGCGCCCCCGCGGTTGTCCGCGTCCACGTACGCCACCCCGCCGTGGTCCCCGCCGCCGCCCGTCCATCCCGGGCGGCCGCCGTACACCGTGGGCATGCCGATCCGGCGGGTGATCGCCGGCAGCGGGTCGTCGGTGTGCAGGGAGAAGGCCAGCGCCCCGTCGACGTGGCCGCCGGCCAGGTAGCGCTCGATCCGGTCGTAGTCCCCGGTGTCCTCGACCAGCAGCAGCACCAGCTGGGTGTCGTGCGCGGTCAGCTCCTTGCTGATTCCGCGGACCTGGCGGGAGAAGAAGGGGTCGGAGAAGATCCGGATCTCCGGCTCGGCGATGATCACCGCGACGGCCCCGGTGCGCCGGGTGACCAGGGTGCGGGCCGCGTGGTTGGGCACGTAACCGAGGTCCCGGACGGCCGCGCGCACCCGGTCCGCCAGCTGCGGGCGCACGCCCTCGCCGCCGTTGACCACGCGGGACGCGGTGGCCCGGGACACTCCGGCGCGCTCCGCGACCGCCTCCAGCGTGGGGCGGTTACCGGGAAGCTGTTCGGGCACGTGCGCTCCTCATGCGTGTCCGCGGGCGGATGCCTCGCCGGACAGCAGGGTAACCCGTACGGCCGGGAGGGCTGAGAGCGCTCCCGGCCGCACGAGCCTGTTCACCAGCCGATGCCGAGCGTCAGCCCGGTCGGCGGGTTCGGGTTGCCGAGGATCTGCACGGAGGACTGGTCGTTGACGTCGTCGTAGGGGAAGCCGTAGGCCCGCCGGTCCAGGCCCACGGTGTGGAAGAAGGCGGAGTAGTCGTTCTTCGCCGCGCCCCCGTAGTACGCCGCCGGGGTGTACCAGGACCCGGTGTCCAGGGCGACACCGCGGTTGAAGGCGGCACAGAACTCCGCACCGAGCTGTTTCTCGACGTCGTTGCCCGAAGCCAGGGCACCCGCGCAGGCCAGCACGTCCGGCGACGTCGGCTTGCGCAAGGTGTAGGGGCCGGCCCCGTTCTTGGTGAAGGTGAGGACGGATCCGCTGACCCGCCCGGAGAAGGTCTCGCCGAGGCGGCCGAGCGTGAAGGGGTGGGAGGTGAAGTGGGCCCAGGTCCGGTCGATGTACGCGGTCAGGTGGTTCTGCTGCGCACCGCCTTCGAGGAACAGGTCGGAGGAGCGCGGCGCCACGATCCGGTAGCCGTTCTGCAGCGGCCTGAAGGCGGCCCCGACGGACGCCGCGTACTGCTGCATGACCTCGGACCGGGTACGGGTGATGCCCCGGGTGGTGTCGTGGCCGCTGGAGGCCTGGTGCAGCCGGGAGGTCATCGGGAAGCCGAACTGGTCGACCTGGGTGGTGTTCCCCCCGAAGGCGACCTGGCCGTACACGTACGTGTACTCGTACCAGTCGTAGTACACGTCGCTGTTCGGGTCGGCCGGATTGCGCGGGTCGGGTCCGCCCCAGCCCTGGTCGTCGGGGGAGACCGGGATGTAGAGCGGCGAGCCGAGGGAGACGTAGATCCGGCCGCCTCGGATCGAGGGCGGGGAGGGTACGGTCCCGCCCACCTGGGCGAGGGTGAAGGACATGTTGGGGTAGGAGACCCCCTTCTTGGCCAGGTGGCCGGGCGCGGAGGCGTCGAGGTGGTTGATGCGGGCCATGGAGCCGTCGGGCTTCATGTACGACCACTGGCCTGGGGTCACCTGACCGAGGACGGTGACGTGGATCTGAGCGTCGCCGTACGCGCCGCGGGTGTTGTTCTGGAAGGAGATCGGGAAGCTGCCGGTCCCGCCTCCGCCTCCACCTCCTCCGCCGCCCCCGGTTCCGTCTTCGGTGGCGGTGAAGTGCGGGGTGTCGTACAGCGGCCCGCCCTTCTCGTACGTGAACCAGTACTCCAGCGTGGACCCGGCGGTCAGCCCCGTGACGTCCTTCTGCCAGGTCCCCGCGTTGTCGGCCATCCGGAAGTTCTGCTGTCCGAGCCCTCCGCCGGGCAGGTAGTGGACGTCCACCAGGCCGGCCGGGCCGGTCGGCCGGAACCAGATCCGGACCGAGCCGGAGCCCTGCCCGGTGACCCCCTGGGTGTAGTCCGCGGCGGCGGCGCCGACCGGCGCGGGGGCGGTCAGGACCGCCCCCAGCAGGGTGAGCAGAGCGGCCAGCAGGACCAGGGGGACCCGGCCCGCGCGGAGGAGCGGATGCGGACGCTGCCTCGGCTGCCTGCGATGCGGTGTGTTCATGAGCGCGCTCCTGGGTCCGTTCAGTGCCCGAAGTCGAACCAGTTGACGTTCACGAAGTCGGCCGGCTGGCCGCTGGTGAAGGTCAGGTAGACGTCGTGCGTGCCCGTGACGCCCGTGATGTTCGCCGGCACCGTCCGCCAGCTCTGCCAGCCGCCGGTGTTCGCGACGGAGAAACTGCCGACCGGTGCGCTCGTACGGCTGTCGAGGCGGACCTCGACGAGCCCGCTCACCCCGCCGGCCGCACCGCTGGCGACGCGCCCGTAGAACTGCCCGGCCGCGGCCGTGCCGAAGTTCACGCCGCGGTACAGGGCCCAGTCGCCGTTGGCTATCGCGTTGACGTCCTGGCCGCCGCCCGTGTCGGTGGTGGTCTCCTTGGCCAGCCCGGACTGGTCGTCGTAGGACTCGGCCTGGATGGCGGAGTACGCGTCACGGTTGCCGGTCGGCGGGGTGGTCGGGGGAGTGGTGGGAGGAGTCGTCGGCGGGGTGGTCGGAGGCGTCGTGGGAGGAGTCGTCGGCGGGGTGCTGCCGCCCGACGAGCGCAGGACGGAGACGTAGTCCACGACCATCGGGTGGCCCGGCTCGGTGCCCGCGTCGGGACCGCCGCCGAAGGCCGCCGGGAACTCCCCGCCCATGGCGACGTTCAGGATGATGAAGTAGCCGTGGTTCGTGGCGTTGGCCCAGGTCGCGGCGTCCACCTGACTCGCCCGTACGGTGTGGAAGTTGACCCCGTCGAGGTAGAACCGCATCTCTTCCACGGCGGTGGACCGGTCCCACTCCAGGGCGTAGGTGTGGAAGCCGCCCTGGCAGGTGGTGCCGGTGCACGCGCGCTGGCCGCCGATGCCGGACTTCTCGTTGCACGGACCCCCTGGGCTCGTGCCGCAGTGCATCGTGGCCCATTCGTTGTTGATGCCCTGGACGTTCTCCAGGATGTCCAGCTCGCCGACCCCGGGCCAGTTCCACCAGTTGCCCCGGTAGGGGGCACCCAGCATCCAGAACGCCGGCCAGTAGCCCTTGGCCGCGGCGCCCGTGACGTCGGGCATCTGGATACGGGCCTCCGTGCGCAGCTTGCCGCCCGCCGGGGCCTGGAAGTCGGAGCGCCTGGTCTCGACGCGGCCGGACGTCCAGTTCCCGGCCGCGTCCCGCCGCGGGGTGATCCGCAGGTTTCCGGCGCCGTCGAGCGAGACGTTGGCGGGGTCCGAGGTCATCGTCTCGACCTCGCCGGTACCGAAGGCGGCGGGTCCCCCGGGGTAGCTGGTGCCGGTGGTGTACTGCCAGTCGGCGGTGTTCACCCCGGAGCCCGAGGCCCCGTTGAAGTCGTCCAGGAACACCTGGGACCAGCCGGCCGGAACCGGCGGGGCGACGGCGCTCGCGGGCAGGGTGACGGCCGCGGCGGCCGCCGCGGCCACCGCCATCGTGCTCAGCGCGGCGATGACGGCCCGTCGGGCGGGCCGGCGTTTTCTGCCGGGTGTCAGACGCATGGGGGACGACCTCTCTGAGGCGCCGTGGGGCGCGTTGCGGGGGGAGCGCGGGCCGGGGCCCGCAGATTTGAGAGCGCTCTCAAGCATGCGTTGGCCACTGTGCTCCCCGCCCCCGGGGCCGTCAAGGGATCTGCAGGCAAAGGCGATCGGCCTCGCGCGCGCGGGCGGGCCCCGTACCGGCCGCTATGCGGAACCCGCAAGCCGGAATACGGCCGTAGTGGACGGAACGCCAACTGAACATGCCCTCTTGTGAGTTGGGGCCGAGATCCCAACAATGCGCATGACAACCGGAGGATCTTCGGTTCGGATCGTCATCAGAGGGGAACCCCCACATGAACAAGCCTCTCGCCGGCGCCGTGTTCTCGCTGCTCCTGATAGGAGCGGCGGCAGCACCGGCCGCGGCCTCGGCACCCCAGGGCCCGCCCGCGCAGGCCGTCGCGGTCAACTTCGCCGGCACGGTCGCGCTGAGCAACTGCTCGGGCTCCGTCGTCCGCGCGCCCGGCTCCCAGCCGGGCGACCCGGCCCTCGTCCTGTCCAACGGCCACTGTCTGGAGACCGGCTTCCCGGCGGCCGGCGAGGTCATCAAGGACCAGGCGTCCAGCCGCTCCTTCTCGCTGCTCAACGCGTCGGGCTCCAAGGTCGCGACGCTGCGGGCCAGCAAGATCTCGTACGCGACGATGACCGACACGGACATCTCGATCTACCAGCTGACCAAGACGTACGCGCAGATCCAGAGCCAGTACGGCATCAGCGCGCTGACCCTCAACGACGCCCACCCGGCGCAGGGTTCGGCGATCAAGGTGGTGTCCGGGTACTGGAAGCGGACCTACAGCTGCAACATCGACGGGTTCGCGTACCGCCTGAAGGAGGGCGAGTGGACCTGGAAGGACTCGGTCCGCTACACCTCGTCCTGCAACACCATCGGCGGCACCTCCGGGTCGCCCGTGATCGACACGACGACCGGCAAGGTCGTCGCCGTCAACAACACGGGCAACGAGGACGGTCAGCGCTGCACGGACAACAACCCGTGCGAGGTCGACGAGAGCGGCAACGTGACGGTCCGCCGGGGCATCAACTACGCCCAGGAGACGTACACGATCGTCCCGTGCATCGCCCCGGGCAACAAGATCGACCTGGCCCGCCCGGGCTGCACCCTCCCGAAGCCCTGACGCCGCACCCGGCGGCCGCCCGCCCCTCGGGCGCGGGCGGCCGCCGGGTCACCGGCGCTTCACCAGGGTGTGCAGGGCGAGCAGAACCAGCACGCCGACGGTGAGGGCCGCACCGAATGCCGGATTGCGGTAGGCGACGTACACGGTCGCGGCGGTCAGTGCGAGCAGGACCAGGCCGTAGAGGTCGAACGGCTCGTCCGGAGGGGTGGGGCGATTCCTGTCCATCGGGTCGCGCGGCATGCGTTACGCCTCCAGGGAGTGCCGGGTTCGAGCGGGGTGTGACGCCCGGAAAGCCCAGGCGACATATGTAGAGTTGTGGGCGGCGAAGAGCGGGACGAGGCCGCATGCGGCGGGACGGCTCAACCGTGGACCGCCCGCCGTGCATCGCGTCGCTCCTGGACGCTCGTCATGATCATCCCGACCACGGCCAGGAGGACGGTACCGGCGGCTCCGACGGCGCCGCCGTACAGCCCGCCGACGAAGCCCGTGGCGGCGCCGATGGCCGCGCCGACCGGCACGGCCGGGACTGCGGAGGGCAGGGGGGCGAGCAGGACGAGCAGTGCGCGGACGGCGACCCTGCCACTGCCGTAGCTGCGCGCCGACGCCAGGGCGCCCCCTGCGGTGAGACCGCCGACGCCGCCCGTCCAGAAGCCGGCGAACGCCCCCATGGGGCCGCCGGTGAAGGCTCCGCCGACGCCCCCTGCGACGGCGCCGACCGCGCCGGCGAGCATGGCCAGGACCGCGATGCCGATGGGGTTCCCCGAGGAGGGGGCGTACCGGCCGTCGTCCGACAGGTTCCGCGCAGTGCTCGCGCGGGTGGCGTACCAGAACAGGCCGAAGGCGAAGCGGAGCGTCCGTGACGCCCTGGCCAGGGTGGACGGGAAGTCCGGATCCGCGTGTACGGCCGCGAGTTCGGCGCACCAGTCCTGCTCGCGCTCGTCGCGCTCCGCCGCCTCGTCCTTGGCGCGACCGGAGTTCGCCATCATCCCGCACGCCCTGCGGAGCACGTACTCACCCAGCCGCAGCGGCAGGGCGTCGGGGCGGACCGGGCGGCTCATCCGGCGGTTCCCGCCGCGGGACGGGCGGTGCCGGGTGCGCCGGAGTGCCTCTTCTGCGTGAGGTGGGCCAGTTCGAGTCGCGCGACCTGCACGCCTTCGCCCGTGAGCTGGTAGTAGCGGCGGGGCCGCTGGCCCTCGTCTGCCGGGGTCTCCCACGCGGAGACCACCAAGCCGCTGTCCTGCAGCCGGGCGAACAGGGGGTAGACGGTGCCGCTCGCCAGCTGTGTCGCCTTCATGACTTCGTACCCGTAGCGCCGCGCCCCGGGTTCCTCCAGGAAGAACCGCAGGACGCACTCCAGTTGGGGCGTCATCCTCATGGCCCCAACTCTACATATGTCGGGGCGGGTTCGCGGGCGATCGGCGATACCGCCCCGGGCGGCGCCGCTCACGGGGTCGAGGGCTCCACTGCCGACAGGTAGCCGGTCGGGGACGGTGCCGCCCGCAGCCTCACGGCGTGGTGCGGATCCGGCTCCACGGCGGCCAGCACCTCGGCCGCCGGATACCCGAACAGGTCGACGCCCCCGAGCACCACCGGCACGGCGCACGGGCCGGCCGGGGCTGCACCGCATCGGCTCAGGTGGACGGCTGCGAGGCCGTCGATGGTGGCCCATGGCGGCTGCCGGGGGCAACGGGCAACGGGCGCGGGGCCGGGTCGGGGCAGAAACCTTTCGCCCCCGACCCGGACCCAACCGCCTCAGCGCACGCGGAAGTTCGCCATCATGCCCATCGCCGAGTGGTCCAGCATGTGGCAGTGGTACACGTACGTCCCCTTGTACGTGTTGAAGGTGGCGTGCAGCTTCACCGTCTCGCCCGGCATCACCCGCACGGTGTCCTTCAGCCCCGCCTCGCCCGGTGCCACCGGCACCCCGTTGCGCTCCAGAACCCGGAACTGCAGCAGGTGCATGTGGAAGTTGTGCGGGACGAACTTGTTGGCGTTGGTGACCGTCCAGACCTCCGAGGTGCCGAACGCGACCGTCTGGTCGATCCGGTCCGGGTCCCAGACCTGCCCGTCCATGAGCCCCCGCGGCTCAGGGCGGCCGTCCTCGTCCACGCTCATCACGATCGTGCGCTGCACCGCAGGCGCCGGCAGCGAGGCGACCGCCGGCAGCGTGCGCAGCGTGGCCGGCACGCGGCTGGGGTCGGCGGCGGTCCGTACGACGTCGAAGCGCAGCACCTTGCCCACCAGGTCCGGCGAACCCGGACCCAGGGTGTTCTCCAGGACGATCTTCGTGCCCACCGGGTAGCGGGAGAAGTCGATGACCACGTCCGCCCGCTCGCCGGACGACAGCCCGATCGAGTTGGTCGGGAACGGGCTCTCCAGCAGGCCGCCGTCCGACCCGATCTGGATCATCTCGCCGCCGTCCGACAGGCGCAGCTGGAAGAACCTCTGGTTGGAGGAGTTCTGGAGGCGGAAGCGGTACTTGCGCGCCGCGACCTCGAAGTACGGGCTCGGCTTCCCGTTGGCGAGGATCGTGCTGCGCCCGAACGCGTCGCCCATGACGTAGACGAGCTGCCCGGCCTCGTCGAACCGTGCGTCGCGCAGCGCGATCGGCACCTCGTACTGCCCGGACGGCAGCGGCAGGGCGCGCTCGGTCTCGTCCGAGAGCAGGTAGGTGGCCGACAGCCCGCGGTAGACGTGCTCGGACTCCATGTGGTGGGCGTGGTCGTGGAACCACAGCGCCGCGTTCGGCTGCTCGTTGAGGTAGGTGTACGTGCGCGAGGTGCCCGGCCCGAAGGTGTCCATGGGCCCGCCGTCCTCCTCCGGCGGCACGTTGGCGCCGTGCAGGTGGATGGAGACCGGCATGTCGTGCGTGTTGCGGTGCCGGACGACGACCTTGCGCCCGCTCCGCGCGCGCATCACCGCCCCCGGGAAGTGCCCGTTGAAGGTCAGCACCTTCGTCTGCACCCCGGGGAGGATCTCCCGGTCGACTTCCTTGATGGTGACGGCGTACGTGTCCTGCCCGCCCCACGTGGAGATCGGCGAGAGCACCGGCAGCCGGGGCATCTTCACGGTGAACGGAGCCGGCACCGCCACCGGCGCCGCGGAGGCCGCCTCCGCCGTCCGGGCGTTGACCAGCGGCAACAGCGCGCCGCCGGTTATCAGGGTGCCTCCGGTCGCGGCGATGGCACCGCCGATCACGCGTCGTCTGGTGACCATGGGATGTCCTCCTGGGTATGGGTGCACACGGCCGTTCTTCGCACATGTGTTGCGCCGCGAGTGCACCGGACCCGGCTCGCACGGCACTTGAGCCCAGGTGGTTCCCCTGGCGGCCCGCACCGGCCCGCCGTCGGCCCGCTCAGGCCCCACCCGTCCCGCCCCGTCCCCGGACAAAGGGCAGGGGCCCGTCCGAAACCGGACGGGCCCCTGTCTGCGGACTGCTGCTCAGCCCTTGTCGACCTTGATGACGACGGTGCTGCAGATCTTGTCGGCGAAGGTCTGCTTCTTCGCGTCCCACAGCGGCCACAGCCAGCCGAGGTAGCAGGGCAGGCCGTCGACGATGTGCGCCAGCTTGCGCAGGAACGCCTTGCCGAAGCCGAGCGTGCTGCCGTCGGCCTCGTTGCGCAGGCTGATGCCCACGACCTTCTTGCCGATCGTCTGGCCGGTGGAGCCTTCCTTGTAGAGCTGGAAGAAGCCCATGCCGATGGCGTAGATCACGCCGATGAAGAAGAAGACGCCGGGGTCCGCGGTGGCCGCGTCCTCGGCCATGGCGAGGTCGATGAAGCCCAGCGCGTACATCGGACCCGCGATGATCAGGAGGTCGAGCAGGTACGCCCCGACGCGCAGGCCCCAGTGGGCCAGCGGCGGCATTCCGGTACCCGGCATGCCGGGCATCCCGGGCATGCCCGGAGCCGGCGGGTACGCGCCGTACGGCGGCGGCGCCTGCTGCGGGTAGCCGTACTGCGGGGGGACGCCCTGCGGCGCCTGCTGCGGGTATCCGGGCTGACCCTGGGGCGGGTATCCGGGCTGCCCCTGCGGAGGCTGCTGGCTGTACGGGTTGTTCGGATCGCCGAAGCTCATGGCGAAGTCTCTCCAGGGTCTCAAACGGGGACGAAACGGCCGGAGCTGAGGGAGTTCACAACATGAGCGGTTTGCCCCCCTGCGCAGCCGCGATCTAGCGGCCCCATCGTGTTCGTAACATCGACCGCTTGTCCAATCCGTTCAACGGGGTACGAGTCCCCCCGCCGGCGGGGGTCCCGGAGAACTCCGGTCACCCGCGCTCCCGGCCGCTCGCGAGCAGTCGCAGGGCCTTGTCGAGCCGCGCCTGCCGGGCCTCCGGCGTCAGGGCCTGGAGCACCGGCAGCATCACCAGGTAGCGTCCGGTCCGATCCAGCGCCTCGAAGGCCTCCTTGGCCTCCGGATGCTCCTCCAGCGCCGCCACGACGTCCGGCGGCACGGTCGTGGTCGCGGACCTCTGCGACTCGTAGGCCGCCGCCCACCGGCCGTCCTCCCGGGCCTTGCGCACCTCGGCCAGGCCGGGTTCGCGCATGCGGCCCGCCGCCGTCAGCTCAGCGACCTTCTCCACGTTCACCTGGGACCACAGGCTCCTGGGCCTGCGCGGTACGTACTTCTGCAAGTAGTACTGCCCGTCGAGGGAGCGCCGCTGCCCGGAGATCCAGCCGTAGCAGAGTCCGATGTCGACCACCTCGTCGTCGGAGACGCTCGCGATGCCCGACTTCTTCTTGGCCATCTTGATCCACACCCCCTCGTGGCGCGTGTGGTGTTCGGCCAGCCAGTCCTCGAACGCCCGCGCGTCCGCGAAGGCGATGATCTGTACCCCGTTCAGCTCATCCATGGACCGAGGCTATCCCCGTACGGGGCTCCGCGCGCCGCCCGGCACGGGGTCAGCAGACCGGCCGCCGCCCGGTGTCGCGGGCGGCCTCCTCGGCGGCCGCCACGGGCGTCGGCAGCGACGGCACCGGCTCGGACGGCGCGATCAGTTGCGCCGGGAGCCCGGGGGAGGCGGCGGTGCCCTTGGCGGTGACCCGGCCGGTCGACACCGCCCGCAGCGTCCCGAGTTCGGCGACGTACGCGACGAAGCTCTCCATGTCGCGCCGGTGGCGGACCGGATCCCGGAAGCCGCCGAGCGCCGGGTACCCGTCCTGCCCTGTGAAGGTGTACGAGGTGGTCACCAGCCGGTACGCGCCGTCCGGCCGCAGCGCGGCGCTGCCGATGAGCACGTCGGCCGGAGCCACCCGGTCGCCGACGGGCCCCGCCGGGTCGAAGGAGTACCGGACGTTCCCCGAGACCGCCAGCGGGGCGTACGTCAGCAGTCCGCGGGCGTCCAGTGCCCACTGCTGCTCCAGGGCGTCGTGCAACTGCCGCCCGCTGACCGTCGCGGAGACCAGCGGGTTCCCGTACCCGACGGCCCGCCAGGCCCGCTCGAAGCTGACCGGTGCCTCCGCGGCGGACCCGAGGAGCAGGTCGGTGTTGACGACGCTCCGGCCGATCCGCGGGGCCAGCGCGATCAGGGCGAGGTCCGTCGGCCCGTGATCGGCGCGGGGGCTGGTGTCGAAGGAGTCCGGCGCCTGACCGGCCGCCCACAGCGCCCAGTCGGCCACCAGGTTGCCCATCGTGCTCTCGCCGGCCGGCGAGAGGGTGCGGCGGAAGGAGGCGCGCTGGCGGCCGATGGTCCTCGCGGCGTTCCGCGCCGCGTAGCCCTGCCAGTGGTCCACCACCTCCCGCAGTTCCGGATCGGGCGTCACGTCCCGGGTGTTGGGGTGGTTGGCCGAGGTGGTCAGCTCGCGGACCACCGCCCCGGTCACCGGGTCGAGACGCAGGTTGATCTCCCCCACGAGCTGCCCGTGGCAGCCGGCCTCGACGAACGGCCGCGGCCGCCCCGCCGGGTCGGGCAGCATCATGTTGAAGGCGGAGTGCCAGTGCCCGGTCACGATGGCGTCGATGTCCGGGGACACGCGCAGCGCCAGCTCGTACGCCGGTCCGCTCGGATCGCTGCCGGAGTCGAAGTCGGTCCCGGCCGTCGCCCCGTCGTGCATGCTGAGGACGATGGCGCGCACTCCGCGGGCCTTCAGCTCCGCCGCGCAGCGGTTGGCGGCGGACAGCTCGTCCAGTGTCGTCAGGCCGGGCTGGAAGGAGTTCGGGAAGCCCTCCGAGCCCAGGGCGGTCAGATGGATGAAGCCGATGGGCAACTGCCGCCCGTCCGGCGCCGGTACCCACTCGATGTTGTACGGGGGCAGCACCGTCGCCCCCGCAGGACCGGACACGGCATTGGCGCTGTAGTAGCGGAAGTCGGCGCCGTGGAACACCTGCCCCCGCGAGTCGGGGAACGAGTTGGTCAGGCCGGCCCCCTCGTACGGGACGCCCTGCTCCATGTGCTGGACGAGGAAGCCGGGGGTGCGGTCGAACTCGTGGTTCCCGGCCGTCGCGAAGTCCAGCCCGAGCCGGTTGAGCGCCTCGATCGTGGGCTCGTCGGACAGGGTGAAGGCGGGGAACTCCCAGCCCGAGAAGAGGTCTCCGGGCGCGAAGAAGAAGGAGTGCTCCCGCCCGGCCCGCAGCCGCTTCAGGTGCGTGGCCATGTACGCGACCCCGCCGACGGTGTACTTCGCGCCACCGGCGCCGGTGATGACGGAGTCCCGGGCCGGGGCGGCGCCGAGATAGCCGTGCAGGTCCGTGATGTGCAGCAACTGCACCTCGACGTACCCCGCCGCGCTGACGGCGTCGAGCGCCGCCCGCGTGGCCGCGGCCGCGGTGCCCGTGGCCGCCCGCCATCCGAGGATCCCGGCGCCGGTGAGGAATCCACGTCGGCCCAGCCCGCTCATCCGCGCTCCCGATCCGGTGTGCCCGACGGGACCGCAGGAGCGTCCCCGGGCCAGTTTTCCCGCTGTTGGCCACCATCCGGTGTGCGGCGCGGGGCCTGTCGGTGAAACTCCGGCGAACGGGTCCGGGTTCGGTGCGCCCGTCCGGAGCGTGAGACACGGCCGGTGGTGAACGAGCCCGCTCCTGGGCGGATCCCGCCATTCTCCGGACCGCGCCCGGCCGGACCCGGGATCCGGGGATAGCTTCCCCCAATGCATTCGAACATACAGACTTCAGCCATCAGTTCGCCGTCGCGCCGCGGGCTCCTGCGCACCGCACTGGCGGGCACGGCCGCGGCGGGCTCCGTCCTCGCCCTCGGCTCCGCCTTCCCCGCCGGCGCACAACCCGTGACCGACAGCCGCCCCGTCACCCCGCAGGAGGCGATGCGCCGGCTGGCGGCCGGCAACAGGCGCTGGGCGACGTACCGCCAGGAACACCCGCACGAATCCCCGTCCGTACGCCTGCGGCTCACCGAGTCCCAGCACCCGTTCGCGATCGTGCTGGGCTGCGTCGACTCCCGCGTGCCGCCCGAACTCGTCTTCGACCAGGGGCTCGGCGACCTGCTGACGGTGCGCTCCGCGGGCGAGGTGCTGGACGAGGCGGTGCTCGGCAGCATCGCGTACGGGGTCCTGGAACTGGACGTCCCGCTGGTGCTGGTGCTCGGCCACCAGTCGTGCGGAGCCGTCGGCGCCGCGGTCCACGCGGACGAGACGGGAGAGCAACTGCCCGCCCACATCCAGTACCTGGCCGAGCAGATCAGGCCCTCCATCGACCGCGACCGGCACGGCGAGGCCCGCGTCGACGCCACGATCGACGCCCACGCCCGCCGCACCCGCGGGCTCCTGGCGGCCGAGCCCGACATCGCGCGCCGCATCGAAACCGGCAAGCTGGCCGTGGTCGCGGCGCGTTACCAGTTGCGCGACCAGCGGGTCCGCACGCTGTGAGCCACGACGCTATTCGTACATCCACCGCATGAACGACCGTTCGTGGCGGCAGGGCGGATTGGTCCGCCTGCCCGCCAATGCGCCCGCCAGGGTCATCCCTTCGAGGGAAAGAGCCGCTGGAGACAGTCCTGAGCGGCTCCGGAGGACGAAGGAAGAGGTGCGGACCTGACCAAGGCCGTGCGATGTGCCTCCCGGCACATCGCTGGAATCAGAAGGAGACATCTGATGTCGCGTGTTCTCAAGAGCGCCGCACTCGCCCTCGCCGCCGGCGCCCTGCTCCTCGGCGGAGCCTCCGTCGCCTCCGCCGACGCCGAGGCGCACGGCGTCGCCGTGGGCTCGCCGGGCGTGCTCTCGGGCAACGTGGTCCAGGTTCCCATCCACATCCCGATCAACGTGTGCGGGAACTCGGTGAACATCATCGGACTGCTCAACCCGGCCGCCGGCAACACCTGCATCAACACCTGACCGGCCCGGCCGGAGGATCCACGCGGGTGACGGCAGTCGGCGCCGCCACCCGCGCGTCCGTTCGTCCGGCACCGGATCCGCCCCCCCGCGTCCCGGTGGGGCGGACCGCGCCTGGACAATTGCCGGGAGCCGGTATCCGGCCACCCGACGTGCACGGCCGGTCAGTCGTGCGGCAGGAATGGAGTCCCCCGATGGACGTACGGCACTTCGAGCGCATCACCGCGTTCATCGAGGCGCGCCTCACCCCCCTCTTCGCCGAGGAGACCGGCAGCGACAACGGCTTCGGGATGGACGACACCTCCCGGGCACTGCGGGCGCTGCGCAACGCGGTGCTGGAGGCCTCCGCGGTCAAGGGGCTCATCGAGAAGCGCGAGACGGCCGAGCCGGCGCTGCGCCGCGCGATCGACCAGTCGGTCGAGCACCACTGGGACGTGCTGCGCGGCGTCGCCCGCCAGTGGGAGGACCACGCCGACTTCGTCCGGGAGTTCAAGCGCCACGCCTGGGAACTGGACGAGGCCCCGGCAACGACCGCGACCCCGGCCGCCTGACGGGTCGGCCCCCCGGTTTCCGGCTCCCCGGGTTCGACTTCGGACGCAAAAATACCCCGGTCCCATTGGCGGCCGGGGTATTCGTCTGCGTATATTGGTTGTTTCACGTCTGGGCTCAATCAATGACGTGAAGAAGCTTACGAGGACACTGTATCGCGTCAGGAGTGGAATTGTCAACCGAAGAATTCCGGAATGAGCAGCAATTCATCACCGGGCTCTACGCGCGCCTCGACGACCTGCGCTACCAGGCCGAACACGCCGTCCAGGCGGCGCTCGGCGAAGGCGGCAACGGCTTTCAGGCACGCCTGGAGCGCGATGTGCTCGTATCCGAACAGTCCGGTCTGCTTTCCGCTCTGAACTCGGGCGAGAACGGTCTCTGTTTCGGCCGGCTCGAGTTCTCCGACGGACGCGACCACCACATCGGCCGTATCGGAATCAGGCAGGACGACGCCGAGCGCACACCCCTCGTTCTCGACTGGCGGGCCGAAGTGGCGCGCCCCTTCTACCTCGCCACCGGTCATTTCCCCATGGGGCTGCGCCGCCGCCGGCACATCACCACCCGGGGCCGACAGGTCACGGGCCTGCACGACGAGATCCTCGACCTCACCGACACCGAGCGCACCGGGTACGAGGGAGCCGACGCGGACGCGGTGCTGCTCGCCGCACTCGACGCCGCCCGCACAGGCCGCATGCACGACATCGTGCAGACGATCCAGGCCGAGCAGGACCGCGTGATCCGCTCCCCGCACCGCGGGGTGCTGGTCGTGGAAGGGGGCCCCGGCACCGGCAAGACCGCGGTCGCCCTGCACCGCGCCGCCTACCTCCTCTATGCGCACCGCGAGCTGCTCGCCAAGCGCGGCGTGCTGATCGTCGGCCCGAACCCCGCCTTCCTCGGCTACATCGGCGAGGTGCTCCCGGCCCTCGGTGAGACCGGCGTGCTGCTCGCCTCGCCGGGCGAGCTCTTCCCCGGCGTCCGGGCCACCGCCACCGAGCGGCCCGGCGCCGCCGCCGTCAAGGGCCGCGCGGAGATGGCCGAGGTCCTCGCCCGCGTCGTGAGCGACCGCCAGACGCTGCCCGACACCGTGCCCGCCGGCAGCGGCGAGGACTCCGACGTCGTCCCCGAACCCGCCCTTGAGATCGACCACGACGACTACGGGACGCTGCTCCTAGACCGGAGCATGGCCCATGAGGCCCGCGACCGGGCGCGGGCCACCGGGCTGCCGCACAACCTGGCCCGCCCGTACTTCGCGTTCCGGATCATCGACGCGCTCACCGCGCAGCTCGCCGACCGGCTCGGCGCGGATCCCTACGGCGGACCCAACCTGCTGGGCCCGGACGACATCGCGCAGCTCGGCAAGGAGATCGCGACCAGCGCCGAGGTGCACGCGGCCATCGACACCCTGTGGCCGGAGCTCACCCCCCAGCAGCTGATCTCCGACTTCCTGGAAGCGCCCACCCATCTCCCGGAACGGGACGCCGAGTCGATCCGCCGCACGAGGGGCGGGGCGACGGACGACTGGACTCCGGCCGACGTTCCGCTCCTTGACGAGGCCGCCGAACTCCTCGGCGTGGACGACAGCGCGCTGCGCGCCGCCGAGGAGCGGGAGCGGCTGGAGCGCATCGCGTACGCGCAGGGCGTGCTGGACCTGTCGCTGGGGTCGGAGTCGTACGAATTCGAGGACATGGAGAACGAGTTCCTCGCCGCCCACGACATCGTCGACGCGGAGCGCATGGCGGAGCGGCACGAGGAGGCCGACCACCGCAGTGCGGCCGAGCGGGCCGCCGCCGACCGCACCTGGGCCTTCGGGCACGTCATCGTGGACGAGGCCCAGGAGCTGTCCGCGATGGCGTGGCGCCTGCTGATGCGGCGCTGCCCGACCCGTTCCATGACGCTGGTGGGCGACCCGGCCCAGACCGGCGACGAGGCCGGCTGCGGTTCGTGGCGGGAGATCCTGGAGCCGTACGTCGCGGACCGCTGGGACCTGGTGCGGCTCGGCGTCAACTACCGCACGCCCGCCGAGATCATGGACGTCGCCACCGCCGTCCTGCGGGCCCGGCGGCCCGACTTCGAGCCGCCGAGCTCGGTGCGGACCACGGGGCACCGGCCCTGGGTGCGCAGGGCCGACGACCTGGCGCATCTGGTCCGCACGGTCGAGGACGCGGTCCGGGAGGGCACCCCGGCCGAGGGCCGGCTGGCGGTGATCGCGCCCCGCCCGCTGCACGAGGCGCTGGCGCCCGCGCTGCCCGGCGTACGGGCGGGCGAGGGGCCGGACCTGACCCGTACGGTCGTCCTGCTGGACCCGCGCCAGGCGAAGGGGCTGGAGTTCGACACGGTGATCGTGGTGGAACCCGCCGACCACTTGCCGAGCGACCTCTACGTCGCCCTGACCCGGGCCACGCAGAGCCTCGGCGTCGTCCACACCGGCCGGCTCCCGCAGGGCCTGGGCGAAGCCGCCGAGCGGGCGTAGCCAGGGACCGTGACCGCAGCCCCCGGCGCGGGGGCTGCGGTCACGGGAGGTCAGCGGAACAGCATGGAGGCTTCCCCGGCGGCCGTGGTGACCGAGCCGGGGCACAGGAAGCTGCCGGAGACCTTGGTCGCGGTGAAGGCCTGGTTGACGTACTTGCGGGTGGCCCCGTCGCGGTTCCACACGATGTTCGTGGCCTTGAAGCGGCAGGAGATGAAGCTCTGCTTGCCCGAGATGTCGATGGCGTCGGTCCTGGCGAGCCCGGCGGCGTCGTCGAAGGTGAATGCGGGGTTGTTGTTGAGCGTGGCCGTGATGCCGCCGCTACAGGCGAGGTTGCCGCCGGGCGGGTTGATGCTGGTGCGGTCGACGGTCAGGGCGGCCGGCGGGTTGGCGCTGGTGTGCGCGTTGGTCCAGCTGCAGGTGTTGCCCGCGACCACGATCGTCCCGTCCAGGCGCTGGTCGGCGGTGGGGCCGAGGGCCGAGGCCGCGGTCGATCCACCGATGATCACCGCGGCCGCGAGGGCGGTCACGCCGGAGAGTTTCGAGAGGTTCATCCTGCTGCTCCTCTTCGTCACGTGCTTGTGGGGGAGGTGGGGCACGCAGGAACGTGTCACAGGGACCTTGAAATGTCAGGACCATGCCAATGATTGGCCGAATGGTTCCGGTCCGGCCCTACCCGGAACCGGGCAGTCGTTCGATGCGTCGAACCCTGCACAACCACAAGGGAATTGGGGGAGAGATGGCGGAGAACGAGCCCGAGGGGACCGAGGCGGCGGCCGCGGACAACGTGCAGCACGCCGACTGGATCGGCCCGGGCGTGGCCCCGGACGGCTGGGTCGGCCCGACGGCGGAACCGGCCGAGCCGGAAGCGTCCGACCCCGACCGGCAGGACTGGGTCGGCCCGAGCTGACGGACCCCGGCCCGCCGGCTGAGCGAACCGGCGCCGGGCGGGGTGCAGCCCCTCGATCCGAAGCGGATCGAGGGGCCTCGGCGCGGGTCCGGTAGCCGGGCGGGGCTCGGCCGATGCGGTTCACCGAGGACGGGCGCACCGACAACGCCCGCTACGCCGGCGGGCAGACGTACGTCCGGTACTGGCAGGCCGTCGACCGGACGGGCAAGTCGGCCTGGGTGGCCCACCCCCGACGCCCCGTCACCCTGGGCCCCCGGACGGCCTGCTCAACCCGCCGAAGCCGGCCCCGACGGGAAGTTGACCTCATCGCACTCGCCGCGCAGATCGAGCAGCATCACGTCATGGCGGTCCGCATCCGAGCCCCATGGCTGCGCCTGGCCCACCTTGCGGTACCCCCACGCCCGGTAGGCGGCCGACGCCGCCTCGCTCGCCGGGTGGACGTTCAGCAGCACCCGCTCGGCCCCGATGGAGTCGAGCAGCGCCGTGTGCAGACGCCGCGCTACGCCCTGTCCCCGCCACGGTCCGCGCACGGCGAGTTCCATGAGCCCGAAGGTGCGGCGGCCGTCCTCGCGACGCATGTCGTCGGGCACGGGCTCGATGAGTTCGTCCCACCACACCGCGTCGGGGCCGAGCGGGTAGCCGTACGCCATGCCGATCGGCTCGCCGCCCTCGGTCCGGGCCAGGACCGCGCGAAAGGCGCGCTTGAGAGCCTGGACGGGGAAGCGGCGGAAGGCGGCGGCGACGTCGTCCTCGGACTCGTCGTAGGGAGGCTCGGCGAACGCCTCGGCGTAGATCACCCTGAACGAGTCCGCGGCCTGAACGGCGGACGCCCCGTCCATCTGCTCTATCGCGACGATCCCTTGCTGTGCCACGTGACCCCCATCGAGCGGTTGCGCAATGCGCTCGCCGCGCGCACGCGGCCGCTGCAAACTCCCGGATCCTACCCGGCAGCCACGTCGCGCGCCCCAACCGCCTTGTGCGGGGCGGCCCTTAGGGGGTGATCCCGGATGTCCTTGAGGGGCGCGCCCGCTTACCTTCGCGAGTAGCGCGGGCCTTCCGGCCGGCCGACCCACTGCGCGCCGAGGCGGCGCGCGTCACGGAGGCGTAGTGAAGGCCATAGTCCAGGACCGGTACGGATCGCCCGACGTCCTGGAGTTCCGGGAGGTCGACAAGCCGGTCGTCGCCGACGGCGAGGTGCTCGTGCGGGTCCGCGCGGCCGCCGTCAACGCGCGCGACTGGCACCTCATGCGGGGCGACCCGTACGTGGCGCGCCTCGTGCTCGGCCTCCGCAGGCCGAAGGAGAGGATCCGGGGCACGGACTTCGCCGGTCTGGTCGAGGCGGTGGGCAAGGGTGTGACGGGGCTGAGCCCCGGCGACGAGGTGTTCGGCGAGGCGGACGGGGCCTTCGCCGAGTATGTGTGCGCCCCGGCGGAGGCGGTGGGCCTCAAGCCCGCCAACCTCACCTTCGAGCAGGCGGCCGCGGTGCCGCTGGCGGGCAACACCGCGCTCATGGGCCTGCGCGACCTGGGACGGGTGGCGCCGGGACAGCAGGTGCTGGTCAACGGCGCGTCGGGCGGAGTGGGAACGTTCGCGGTCCAGATCGCCAAGTCCCTCGGCGCCGAGGTGACGGGCGTGTGCAGCACGAGGAACGCGGACCTGGTCCGGTCGCTCGGCGCGGACCACGTCGTCGACTACACCCGGGAGGACTTCACCCGCGGGGGGCGGCGGTACGACCTCGTGTTCGACCTGGTGGGGAACCGCTCGCTGAGCGACCTCCGTCGCGTGCTCACCCCCGCCGGGACGCTCGTCCTGTCGGGCGGCGGCGTGTCCGAAGGCGGCAGCCTGTTCGGGCCGATGGGGCTCATCATCAAGGGGCAGGCGCTGTCGCGCTTCGCCGGCCACCGGCTGCTCGTCCTCACGGCGACGCAGGACAGGGAGAACCTGGCGGAGCTGAGGCGACTCGCCGAGGCGGGGAGCATCAGCCCGGTGATCGACCGTACCTACCCGCTGAGCGAGGCACCCGAGGCCATCCGGTACCTGGAGGTGGAGCACGCGCGGGCGAAGGTCGTCGTCACCGTCTGACGTCAGTCGCCAGTCGCCAGTCGCCAGTCGTCAGTCCTCTTTCTTCGGTACGACGAGGACGAGTTCGTTCCCGCGGCAGTAGCGGAGTCCTCCTCCCGGCACGGTGTGCGCCCGGCAGGCGGATCCGGCCTTCCACAGGATCCGGTCGCCCGCTCCGGGCCAGTTGCCGAACAGGAGCAGCCGGCTGCCGTCCTGCCAGACACCGCTGTCGACGATCGCGGCGCCGGGCCCGAGGCCGGCCGGCCGGACCGGGCGCTTCTCCGGGTCCTCCGGGGCGTGGTCCGGCCCGTTGGGCCCGTGTACGAAGACCTCCGTCCGCTCGGCCGGGTACATGTGCTCGGTCCTGAGCAGGTACTCGCCCGGCTCCAGCCGTGGCCGGGCGACGGCGGCTGCCGGGCCGTCGAGGGCGCGGACGACACGGGCCCCCTCCGCGTCGGGGACGACAAGGCCGGCGTGCGAGAGGAGGGGCCCGGTCCGGTCCCACCGACAGCCGGTGCCCGGGTCCCGCGCCGCTTCGGGCTGGTCCCAGGTGACGTCCGCCCGCCAGCCCGGTCGGTCCCCGTCGGTCCGCATGGAGCCCGCGGCGACGGACGCCCGGCAGGTCCCCTTCTCGGGTGCGGTGACCACCACCAGCCACGAGCTGTGGGTGGAGCCCACCCGGTCGATCCGGCCCTCGGGCAGTCGCAGTCCTTCCGCCCACAGGACCCCTCCCTCGCGGGGCTCGATCCGGGCGATCCGGCCGTCCGCCACGACGTACGTCCCGCAGTCGTGGACGGCGGTGCCCAGGCCGTCGCGGCCGCAGCCGTGGAGTACGGCGCCGGCGCCCGGGACCGTACGTTCCCACTGCGACCGGCCCGTTGTGGGATCAGATCCCTCGACCCGGCAGGAGCCGGGCGCGCAGGTGGCCTCGATGAGCACGCCGTCACCGGAGCCGTGGTCCCGGTCGAGGGAGACCGACGTTCCCCCGGCGACCTCGCGGCGCCAGGTGATGACGCCCTTCCGGGGGTCGAGGCCCGCCACGGCGGTGGGGCCCACCCGGTCGGGCCGCCCGCCGACCAGCAGGACGGTGTGCCCGCGGACGAGGGCCGAATGCGGTGTGCCGGGCACTTTCGACGTCAGGGCGAACTCGGCCGGCAGCTCCAGGGTCCAGCGGGGGCCGCGCCGGTCCGCCCCCTCGTCGGCCCCTGCCCCGGCTCCCGTACGGTCCTGCTCCAGGCGTACGCCGGGCGGTCGCGCGACCACGGTGCCCTGGCCGAGCACCCCGGTCGCGGGCTGGTACAGGGCCCAGGTACCGTCCGGGCCGGGCGCCACCGGCAGTTCGCCGCGCCAGGACACGACGGGCTTCGACTCGCCGTCGCCGAAGTGCGGCGGTTGGGGCACGAAGCACCCCGTCAGAACCGCGCCGAGCAGGAGGAGGGCGAGTCCCCTCCACGTACGTGTGTGCACCGCAGCCCCCCGTCAGGCAGCTCCGCACCGAACGCACCCGGTACGGCAGCGGCCAACGAGGCCTCATCGTAGGTCAGTTCGACCACAGGTGGAGGGGCCGGGGCGGCCGCTCCGGGCCCCGCGGGGCTACTCGAAGCGGGTGGTGTCGCCCGCCCCGCGGCGTACGATCTCGGCCTCGCCGCTGGAGAAGTCGATGACCGTGGTCGGCCTGGTGCCGCAGTCGCCCGAGTCGACGACAGCGTCCACCACGTGTTCGAGGCGCTCCTTGATCTCCCAGCCCTGCGTCATCGGCTCTTCCTCGTCGGGCAGGAGCAGGGTGCTGGAGAGCAGCGGCTCACCGAGCTCGGCGAGCAGGGCCTGGGTGACGACGTGGTCCGGGATCCGGACTCCGACGGTCTTCTTCTTCGGGTGCATCAGCTGGCGCGGCACCTCCGACGTCGCACGGAGGATGAAGGTGTACGGGCCGGGCGTCGAGGCCTTGATCGCCCGGAACACGTCGTTGTCGACGTGCACGAACTGGCCGAGCTGCGCGAAGTTCTGGCACACCAGGGTGAAGTGGTGACGGTCGTCGAGGTCGCGGATCGACCGGATCCGCGCGAGGCCGTCACGGTTGCCCAGCTGGCAGCCCAGTGCGAAGCAGGAGTCCGTCGGGTACGCGATGAGCGCGCCGGAACGGATGCTGTCCGCCACATTGCTGATGGTGCGTCGCTGAGGGTTCTCAGGGTGCACGTCGAAGTACGTCGCCATCCGCCGAGACTACGGGATCGGGCCGGTGCGGCCGCCCGTCGGCCGCGCGTCGACCGCTCACCGGCCGCCTTGCCGGCGGAGGCCCCGCGGCGGACGGCCCCGCGGCGGGGGCCGATCTGCTGAACCGGGCCGCTGCGAGGCATCGGGCCCGCGCGGAGCGGGCACGCAGCACGGGTGACCCCTCTCGCCCTCAGCGCGGCGCCGCCGACCGGCACCCGACCGCGCCGCGCGCTGCTCGCCGGCTCGGTGGGCAACTTCGTCGAGTGGTACGAGTTCGGCGTGTACGGCTGCTTCGCCACCGTCATCGCCGCGCACTTCTTCACCCCGGACGCGGGGACGGGCACGGGCGCGGGAGCCGGCGCGGCGGGTGCGGGGCCGCTGCTCGGCACGTACGCCTCCTTCGCGGTGGCCTTCTTCTTCCGCCCCGTCGGGGCCGTGCTGTTCGGCCGGCTCGGGGACCGCTTCGGCCGCCGCCCCACCCTGATCCTCGTGGTCGGGCTCATGACGCTCGCCACCACCCTGATCGGCCTGCTCCCGACCCAGGCCACCGTCGGCCCGGCCGCGCCCTGGCTGCTCACGGCGCTGCGGGTCGTGCAAGGACTCTCCGCCGGCGGGGAGTTCGGCGGCGCCGTGGCCCTGATGACGGAGTGCGCGCCGCCCGGGCGGCGCGGGCGCTACGGCGCGTGGCAGTCCTTCACCGTCGCGCTCGGCCTGCTCTGCGGCGCCGGCGCCGCCGCCCTGCTGGGCTCGCTGCTCACCCCGGCCGCGCTGTACGGATGGGGCTGGCGGCTCCCGTTCCTGATGGCCCTGCCGATGGGTCTTGCCGCGCTGTGGCTGCGTACGGGACTGGAGGAACGGGAACCGCCCGGCCGCGCGGAGACCGGAGCCCTGCCCGGGACGGGGTCCGGGACCGGGACGGGCACCGGGAACAGCAGCGGCACCGGCACCGGCACCGGCACCGGCACCGTCCGGGCCATCGTGCTCGGTGTCGGGCGGATCATGGGCTGGTCCGCGGCCGGGTACACCTTCCTCGTCGTCCTGCCGTCCTACCTCCAGTCCACCCTCGGCGCGTCCTTCCGGGAGGCCCTGATCGCCACCGCCCTCGCCAACCTCGGCTTCGCCGCGTCGATCCTGCCCGCCGGAATGCTCAGCGACCGCGTCGGCCGCCGTCCCGTCATGCTCGGCGGGGCCCTCGCCGTCGTCCTGTTCGCCCTCCCGCTCCTGCACCTGCTCCAGGCCCCCGATGCCTCCGCGCCCGCCAAGGCCGCCGCCGTCCTCGCCGCGGGCGCGGCGGTGGGCCTGCTGGCCGGCCCGGGCCCCGCGATGCTCGCCGAGATGTTCCCCGCACGCGTGCGCTGCACCGGGCTCGGAGTGGCGTACGCCCTGGCCAACGCGGTGTTCTCCGGCTGCGCGGGTCTCGTCATCACCGGCCTGATCGCCACCACCGGCGACACCGACGTCCCCGCGTACTACGCGGCCGGCGCCTGCGCGCTCAGCGCCCTCGCCCTGGCGGGCCTGGGCGACGACGGCCACCGCGGGCCGCTGCGATGAGGGTCGTCGGGCTGATGTCGGGCACCTCGTACGACGCCGTGGACGCCGCGGCCGCAGAGCTGACCTTCGAGGACGGGGGCGGGACCCTGCGCCTGGTCCCGCTCGGCATGGTCAGCGCCCCGTACGAGGAGGAGCTGCGGAGCGCGCTCGCCGCGGCCCTGCCGCCCGCGGCCACCTCCATGGCCGAGGTGTGCCGGCTCGACACCCGCATCGGGCAGGCCTTCGCGGAGCTCGCGGCCCGGGCCGACCGCGAACTGTGCGCAGGGCGGGCCGAACTGATCGCCTCGCACGGGCAGACCGTCTACCACTGGGTGGCCGGGGGCCGGGTCCACGGCACGCTCCAGCTCGGCGCCCCCGCCTGGATCGCCGAGACCACGGGCCGTCCGGTGGTCGCCGACTTCCGCCCCCGGGACGTCGCGGCCGGCGGCCAGGGCGCCCCGCTGGTGAGCCTGATCGACCTGATGCTGCTGCGCGGGCGGCCCGGCGCACCGGCCGCCCTGAACATCGGCGGGATCGCCAACGTCACCGCCCTGCCCGCCACGGGCGTGCCGGTGGCCTTCGACACCGGACCGGGCAACGCCCTGCTCGACGCCGCCGTCCGCGAACTCACCTCCGGGCGGCTCGGCTACGACGAGGACGGCGCCCTCGCCGCCGCCGGCAGGGTGCACGAACCCCTGCTGCACCGACTGCTCGCCGAGCCGTACTACCGGCTGCCCGCGCCCAAGACGACCGGCAAGGAACTGTTCCACCACCGCTATCTGCGCACCGCGATGGCGGGCCTCGGCGCACTCGCGCCGCCGGAGGTCGCCGCCACCCTCACCCGGCTCACCGCCCGCACGATCGCCGACGCGCTGCGCCCCTTCGCCGCCACCGAGGTCATCGCCTCGGGCGGCGGCACCCGCAACCCGGTCCTCATGTCGATGCTCCGGGAGGAACTGCCCGCGCACACCGCGCTGGCCACCTCCGACAGCCTCGGCCTGCCCGCCGCCGCGAAGGAGGCGTACGCCTTCGCCGTCCTCGGCTTCCTGACCCTGCACGGCCTCCCCGGCAACGCCCCCGGCTGCACGGGCGCCGCCGCCACCCGGATCCTGGGCTCCGTCACCCCGGGTCCCGGCCCCCTCCGCCTTCCGCCCGGGCCCGCACGAGCCCCGGCCTCGCTGGTCATCGGCGCACGCTGACACCGACCCCATGTACTACCTGGGTAGTACACGGGAAACGCTACGCCGGGGTGACGCAGGCCAGGCGGGGCCGCGTCTAGCGTGGCTCGTATGGAAGAGCAGCGTGGGCGCCCGGGTCCCCCCTGGCGGCGGTGGGTGGAGCATGGCGGACGGGGGCCGGCGTGGCGGTCCGTGCTGCTCGTCGCCGTCTTCGCGCAGGTGGGGTCCGGATGGGCCGCGCAGGCGCAGGGCGGGCGCGTGGCGCTGGACTGGTTCGCGCGGCTCCTGCTCCTGCTCGGGCCCGCCCTGCTCCTGGCCCGGCGCCGGTATCCGGTGGCCACGGTGTACGGGGTCAGCGCCGTCACCCTGGTGTATGTAGCCGCCGGGTACCCCTACGGCCCGGTGTTCCTCAGCGTGGCGCTGGCCTGCTTCGCCGCCGTCATCGCCGGACACCGCTGGGCCGCGTGGGGGGCCGTCGGCCTGCTCTGGACCGGGCATCTGCTCGTCGCCCACTGGCTCTACCGCCGGCTGCCGCCCACCGGCGACGGCCCGGCGCCCTGGGCGCAGGAGCTGGTCGTCACCGCCTGGGTCCTCGCGATGCTCGCGCTCTCCGAGCTGGTCCGCGTACGCCGCGAGCAGTGGGCCCGCGAGCGGTCCGAGCGGGAGGCCGCCGAAAGACGCAAGGTGGACCGGGAACGGCTGCGCATCGCCCGGGAGCTGCACGACGTCCTCGCCCACAGCATCTCGGTGATCAACGTCCAGGCAGGGGTCGGGCTGGCCCTGCTGGACAGCGATCCCGAGCAGGCCCGTACGGCGCTCACCACCATCAAGGCGGCGAGCAAGGAGGCATTGGGGGAGGTCAGACAGGTCCTCGACACCCTGCGCACCCCCGGCGACGCGCCGCGCACCCCCGCCCCCGGGCTCGACCGTCTCCCCGAGCTCGTCGAACAGGCGGCCGCCGCCGGGCTCGCCGTGGAGATCACCGCCGAAGGCGAGGCCAGGGTCCTCGCGCCCGGCGCCGACCTCGCCGCCTTCCGTATCGTGCAGGAGGCGCTGACCAATGTCGTACGGCACTCCGGCTCGCGAGCCGCCCGCGTCCGCCTCACCTGGCGGCCGGACTCCCTGCAACTGCGCGTGGACGACGACGGCCCGGCCACCGGCGGCGCGTCGGACGGCAGCGGCAACGGCCTGGTCGGGATGCGCGAGCGGGCCGCGGCGCTGGGTGGCAGCATCGAGGCCGGGCAGCGCCCGGACGGCGGCTACCGGCTGGGCGCGCGAATCCCGCTGAAGGCCGCCCCGCTCCAGGAGGACCCGTGATCCGCGTGCTGCTCGCCGACGACCAGCTGCTCGTCCGGGCGGGGTTCCGGGCCGATCGCGATCCTGGGACGGCGCTTCGCCACCGGCGAGATCGACCAGGACGAGTACTGGCGGCGGCTGTCCGTCCTGGACGAGCAGTTCGGCCGCCCCCTCAAGGACGGCGCGGCATGACCACCGTCACCCCCGCGCCGGCGGGCGGGCGCAGGCGGCGGCCAGGCGGGCCAGGGTGGTCCGCATCCCGGCCCGGTTGACCTCGACGCGGCGCTCGGTGCCGGTCCCGGCGAAGACGGCCCCGAGCGCGTCGGTCAGCCCGGCGCCGCGGCCGGTCCGGAGGTCCTGCCAGGTCTCGGTGACCCGGGTGCCGTCGCCCTCCGGCTCGAAGCGGTAGCCCCAACGGGCGATCGGGAGGCCGAAGATGCCGACGTCGAATCCGAACTCCCCGGTCCAGTCCGGGGCCTGCGGTTCGCGCAGCACCACGATCCTACCGGTCGTGAACCAGAGGAACGGTCCCCGCCGGTTGAGCCCGAGGAACCGGCCGCCAGGGCGGCCCGGCGGCCCGGCAACCAGAACCCGTCGGCACTCGGGGCTCCAACGGCCCATGTTCCGCAGGTCGGACACCACCCGGTGGACGTCCGCGGGGGCGGCGTCCACCACGATCTGCTCCTCCAGGAGCCGCACGCGCTCTGCCACCGGGGTCAGCCTGCCGGGCGGGTGGCGAAGAGTTCGAGGTGCCCGCACTCCGGGCAGCGGGTCGCGCCCAGGAAGCCCGGTTCGAGGCCCGTGGCGGAGCAGCGCGTACAGGTGGTCGTCGACATGGGGGGAGTGTAGGCACCGCCGCCCCCAGGCGGTACAGGGGCCGAGCTGCCGATCTGGCGCCTGCCGACCGGCAGATCCGGGGGCGGGTGCGGACGGTGGTGCGTATCCTCCCGATCATGGTGAGTTTGGAGCGGCTCCGGGCCGATCACGCGGCTGCCCTGCTGGCCTTCGAGCGGGAGAACAGGGAGTTCTTCGCGCGGAGCGTGCCGGACCGGGGGGACGCGTACTTCGCGGAGTTCGCCTCCCGTCACGAGGCCCTGCTCGACGAGCAGGCCACCGGCGGGATCCACTTCCACGTCGTCCTGGACGAGCACGGAGCGCTCATCGGCCGGGCCAACCTCGTGGACGTGCGTGACGGCGCCGGCGAAGTCGGCTACCGCGTCGGCGAGCACGCCGCCGGACGGGGCGTGGCGACGGCGGCCGTCGCGGAGCTGTGCTGGCTGGCCGCCGGCTCCTACGGGCTCTCGACACTGACCGCACTCACCGACCTGGACAATCCGGCCTCCGCTGCCGTGCTCCGCAAGAACGGCTTCGCCGCGGTGGAGGAGATCCTCATCGCCGGGAAGCCCGTCGTGCGCCACCTCCGTCACCTCCGCCCCCGTTGCCGATGACGGTTCGTGATCGTTCGACTGGCTGAGGGCGCGACCGGCAGGGTCGGCCGGCGATACGCGAAGCGAGTGATCGGGTTGCGAGTTGCGCGCAGGACGGTTCTGCAGGCGGCTTCGGCCGGAGCCCTGACGGCGCTGCTCGACAGCTCCCCGGCCCCGGCCGCCCCCGCCCCCGCCCCGGCCCCGGCCGCCCCCGCCCCAGCCCCGGCCGCCCCCGCCCCAGCCGCGGCCGCGCCCCCCGCTGCCGGGGACCTCGTCCGGCTGCGCTTCACCCGCGCGACCAACGGCGCGGCGACCGCCACCGCGAGCGGGGACCGCATCGTCGCCGAGGTGCAGAACATCCTCTGGTCACTGCCGCCGGACGGCTCGCCCGCGACCCAGCTCACCCCGCCCGACCTGGAGCCCGGACGCCCCGTCTTCTCACCGGACGGCCACCGGATCGCGATGAGCGCGTACCGCGGCGGCGCCTTCCACATCTGGGTGATGCGCGCGGACGGCTCCGCCCTGCGCCGGCTCACCGACGGCCCCTTCGACCACCGCGCCCCGGCCTGGTCGCCCGACGGCCGCAGCATCGCCTTCTGTTCCGAGCGGGGCGGCGACCCGGTGGCGGGCAGCCCGTACCGGATCTGGACCGTCAACGTCACCGACGGCCGCATGCGCCGACTCACCGGTCTGCCCGGGCAGACCGGTCCCGGACAGGAGGGCGCCTGGGAGGACTTCGACCCGGTCTGGTCGGCCGACGGCTCCCGCGTGCTGTTCGTCCGTGCCACCCTCACCGGCGAGACCCTGACCGCCCGGACCCTCGCCTCCGTCACCCCGGGCGACCCCGGCCCCGTACGGACCGAACACACCGCCACCACCGGCAGCCTGCTCGCCCCGGCGGTCTCCCCGGCCGGGCGCACCGCCTGGCTGTCCGCCGCTCCGGGCCCCCGCAAGGCCGAGGTCCTGAGCCTCTACGCCGACGGCCGCCCGGTCGCCCTCGACGGCGACCTCGCTCCCGCACCCCCGCGCTGGATCGGCGACGACCGGCTGCTCATCACCCTCGACGGCCGGTTCCGGGTGATCCGCCCCCACCGCGACACCACCGGCCACGAGATCCCGCTCGACGCCACGCTGGAGACCACCCGGCCCCGCTACCGGGTCAAGCCGTACGTCCTGGAAGCCGAGCGGAGCCGCCCCGTCCGTGGCATCCACCTGCCCAGCCTCTCGCCCGACGGCCGCAGCGTGGCCTTCGCCGCACTGAACGCCCTGTGGGTCGCACCCGTCGCCGGGGGAGCGCCGCGCCGGATCTCCCAGGCCCCCGTCACGGCCTACGTCCAGGGCCCGCTGTGGACTCCCGACGGCCGGGCCCTCGTCTACACCGACGACCGCGACGGGCTGAACACCGTGCGCCGCCGCGACCTCGCCGACGGCCGGGAGAACGTGCTCGCCCCGGGCGGCCGGGTCTACGGGGCGCTCTCGCCGGACGGCCTGCGGCTCGCGGCCCTCGACCTCGCCGGCCGGCTCCACGTACGCGATCTCGCGACGGGCACGGAGACGCCCCTGGTCGCGGCCCTCGGGGGCGGCGGGCTGCCGGGTCCGCCCAGTTGGTCGCCCGACGGGCGGTACGTCGCCCTGTGCGACCGGAACCGCCTGAGCCGGCGCTTCCGCGAGGGCTTCAACCTCATCCGCATCGTCGACACCACCACCGGCGAGGCCCGGCTGCACGCGCTCGCCCCGCACGCCTCGCTCGCGGACCGCTACGCCTCGGGGCCGGTCTGGTCGCCCGACGGCCGCTTCCTCGCCTGCGTCAGCGAATCGGCCCTGTGGCTGCTCCCCGTCACCCCCGACGGCACGCCCGCCGGCCCCGCGCGGATGCTGACCGACGAGCCCGCCGACCACCCCTCCTGGTCCGCCGACTCGCGCACCCTCCTCTATCAGTCCTGCGCCCGGCTGCGCCTGCTCACCCTCGACGGCGACGGCGAACCCGCCGCGGACCCCCGGACCGTGCCGCTCTCCCTGAGCCACCGCCGCCCCGCCCCCGTCGACACCGTCGTGCACGCCGGACTCCTGTGGGACGCCACCGGCACCCCGCCCCGCGCCGATGTCGACATCCTCCTCAGCGGCGGCCGGATCACCGCCGTCGAGCCCCACCGCGCGGGGCGCCGCGCCGCACGCACCGTCGACGCCTCCGCCGGCACCGTCCTGCCGGGCCTGTGGGACTCGCACGTCCACCCGTACCCGTACACCTACGGGGCCCGCCAGGGCGTACTGCACCTCGCGTACGGGGTCACGACCGCCGTCTCCCTCGGCGGATCCGCGTACGAACAGGCACGGCTGCGCGAGGACATCCGGGCCGGGCGGCTCGCCGCACCGCGGCTGCTGGCCGGCGGCGAACTGCTCGACGGTGCCCGAGTCGCCTACAGCATGGGGCGCGCCCACCGCACCCGCGCGGGATTCGCCCGCTCGCTGGCCCGGGCCGCGGCGCTGGACTGGGACTTCGTCAAGACGTACGTCCGCGCCCCGTACGACTACATGGAGGACGCCGCCCGCTTCGCGCACGACCGGCTCGGGGTCCTGGCCGGGTCCCACCTGTGCGCCCCCGGGATCCAGGCGGGACAGGACCTGACGACGCATCTCGTGGCGACCGAGCGTGCGGAGCACGGGCACGGCGCGACCCCGAGCGGGCACACCTACCAGGACACCGTCGAGGTCTACACCCGGGGCGGCTTCGACCTCGTCGCGACCCCCTTCACGGCCCTGCCGCTGATCGGCGCCGACCCGGCGGTCGCCGCCGACGCGCGGGTCACGGACCTGATGCCGCCGTGGGACGTGGCGGCGGTACGGGCGGCGGCCGCGCAGCCGCCGACCGCCGAGCAGAGCGCCGCCCTCGAACGGGAGGTCGGCGTGTACCGGCGGGTCCTCGCGGGCGGCGGCAGGCTGGCGCTCGGCACCGACGCGCCGCTCACCCCCGTGGGCCTCCACCTCCACCTGTCGCTGCGCGCCCTGCACCGGTACGGGCTCACCCCGGCCGAGGCCCTGACCACCGCCACGCGCACCCCGGCCCGGGTCTTCGGGGTCGCGGACCGCCTCGGCACGGTCGAGCCCGGCAAGATCGCCGACCTCACCCTCGTCGACGGCGATCCCTTCACGGACTTCGCGGACCTGATCCGGGTACGGGGCAGCATCCGCGGCGGAACCCTGTGGGAACGCGCCTCCCTGGAGCGCGCCTTCACCCCTCCCGCGGCTCCCGACACGCCGCCCGAGGGCTGGCGCGGCGTCCTGCACCAGATGCTCCGCGACGGCTGCTGCACCACCCACCAGTCCCCGGAGAACCCGCCATTCCGCTGATGTCGCAATAGCAGTGGAAACTTCTGCCGGTCCTTGGAGAATGCCTCCATGCGCATTCGAGCAGTACGCATTGACGAGTTGGGGCTCCTCCAGGACATCGAGAGGGCGGCCGGGGAGTGCTTCCGCGACATCGGCATGCCGGAGATCGCCGACGACGAACCGCTACCGCGCGAGGAACTGGCCCGGTACCATGAGACCGGGCTGGCCTGGGCCGCGGTCGACGACACCGACGCCCCCCGCGCCTACCTCATCGCGGAACGCGTCGACGGCAACCTCCACGTCGAGCAGGTGTCGGTGCACCCGGACAGCGCGCGCCGCGGCATCGGCCGGTCCCTGCTGGAGCGGCTCGCGGTCCGCGCCGCGACCGAAGGGGCGCCCGCGCTCACCCTCACCACCTTCACCGAAGTCCCGTGGAACGCCCCCTACTACGAGCGCTGCGGCTTCCGGAGCCTGGACCCGGGCGCGCTCACGCCCGGCCTGCGCGAGATCTGGGACCGGGAAGCGGAGCACGGCCTGAGGCGGTGGCCGCGGACGGTGATGCGCCGACCGCTGTGAACACGCAGGCCGCTACTCGGGCTCCAGCGTGGAACCGGGCCCGGCGGGCGGCCGGCCGAGCGGGTCGTAGAGGCGGGGCCGTTCTCTGAAGGAGGAGTCGCCCATCGGCAGCCGGGGGCGTGGTCTGAGGTAGTCGTCGTAGGCACCGGTCAGGACCTGGGGCATCAGACCGTTGAAGTCCTCCAAGCCGAGCACGCCCTCGCCGGACCGTCCGCTCCGGCGCAGCAGGTTCGGGACGGTGGTGGCCAGTCGACGGCTCAGACGGGGCGCCGCCTCAACGCTCTCCCGGTCTTGGCGGCTCCAGGCGACGACGATGCTCGTTCCCGGCGAATCGTACGTGTCCAGGGCGGCCAGTGCCCTGCCGATGGCGGGAACCTCCAGTGCCCAGAGGTCGACGAGCAGGATCAACGGACCGGAAATCCTGCGGTGCCTCGCCAGCGCCACCTCGTCTTCGAGTGTGGAGGCCTCCACCTGGTTGTTCAGCTGGTACGCCAGGTCGGCGGCCGTATGGGCGAGCGTCCGCGCGGTCAGGGGGTGATACGGGTTCCAGTCGTCGGGGCGGTTCCCGTAGTAGTCGGCGCTGCGCCCTTCCGGGAGGTTCGCCCGCGTGGGGGCCGCCACCGCGATCCGCAGACTGCCCCGGTAGGACGTGGCCGTGCCGAAGGCGCTCGGCACCGTCCGGAAGTCCACGGGACTGACGGGGCCGAGCCGGACGCTCTCGCCGACCCGGACGATCCGTTTGGCCAGTTCGTACACCGCCCGCTCGTACTCATCGGCGTAGCCGCGGAGTTTGAGCAGGCCGTAGAGCCCGTCGGTCACGTAGCGCTCGCCGAAGGCGTGGTGGCTGAAGTGCAACCGTTCGGCAGGGGCGGGCAGTTGGGAGGGCGGTACCGGCACCCACAGTGCGGGCACGATGGCCTCGGCCGGCTGACCGCTGAACGCGCCGTGCTGGGCGGTCCGTTGGGCGAAGGCGAACCACTCCTTCCCGCACATCTCGCTGGCGAAGTAGCGCGGCGAGTACAGGGGGACGAAGACACGGCAGTCGGCCAGCGCCGTACTCAGCCGCTCCGACCAGCCCTCGCCGTTGCGGATCTCCCGGTCCATGAACCCCACCGGGTATCCCGTCGGCAGGTCCGTCAAGGCCATCACATGCCCGCACAGATCACGGAAGAGCCGTTCGACCCACATGTCAGGGTCCGCGCCGGTCGCGCCGTAGCGCGGCGTGTGCGCGTAGCTGAGGAAGAAGTACGGCCGGACCCGCGCGGACTGGGTAGGGCGGCCGGATGCGGCGGCCTCGACGAGCGGAGCCACGGCGGACGTTTGCGGTCCGGGTTCCCCGGCAGGGGTCGGTGCCTCCCCCAGCACTTCCGGGTGCACCTCGGCGAACGGCGCGTGGTCCGCGGTGACCTCGGCACCCCCCTCCGCTTCGGGCACGAGGGCGGGGAAGCGCGAAGGGGCCGCGGTGTGCGCGGCCATGAAGCGGCTCACCGCGTCACGGGTGCGTGCCGCGTCGCGCGCGCCCAGCCTGGGGGCCAGCCGTTCGCGCACGCCGTCCCGGAACCTCAGCACCGGACCGCCCCGCCCGGGCTCGCCCTCCTCGACCGACACCAGGCCGCCGACGACCACTTCGGCCATGTCGGCCGCACTCGCCTCCGGGACCAGCTCCTGGCGCACCAGGTGCAGCAGCCCGGAGTGCATGCGCGGGTACGGGGAACAGAGCACGGCCAGGCGTACGGCGTTCGCCGAGGCCCGGTGCAGGAAGGCGTCGACGAGCTGCCCGGCGTCCGGCGGGGCGTCCGGGGGAGCGGCCGGCCGGCCGAGCAGTCCCGGCTCCGGCACCAGGACCGCGTCGCAGCCTGCGGGGTCGCCCCGCATCAGGGTGCGGGCCCAGCGCGCGACGGAGCGCGGGGAGAGGCCGACGACCGGCAGCGGCAGCCAGGTGTCCGTGCGGTTGCCCGGCGGGCCGAACGCGTCCTCCAGCAGTGGCGGGGCCAGGAAGCGCAGTTGGGCGTTGTGGACGCCCGGCGCACCGGGGGTGGTCACCTTGACGGCCGGGAGGTCGAGACCGGAGTGCCGCCAGATCTTCGGGGGCAGCGGGTTCACGAGCACGGTCGGAGTGGCGCCGGCCCAGGCGTGCACCTGGTCCCAGAGCCAGTTGTCGGCGCCGGCGCCCGGCACGCAGTCCGAGACGACCAGTGTCAGCCGGCGCTGCCGTGCCGTCCCCGCGGCCTTCTGGGGCCCCCGGATCCGGGGCTCCGCCTCTGCCCCGGCCTCCCAGGTGTCGACTTCCCGGACCCGGAGCGTACGGAAGGCCCCGGTGGTGGCCAGCACCTTCAGCAGTTCGTCGACGGTCTCGCCCCAGACGGCCATGGTCGGCGACCGGTCGACCACGACGGACAGGTCGAACCAGCGCTCCGGAGCCGGGCTGAACGCGGGCAGCAGCTCACCGCTGCGGGCGTAGCGGGCCACGGTCCGCGGGAGGTCCAGCTGCTGCCTGCGCCCCGCTGCCCAGGGCCGGCGCAGGGGGCGCAGGGCGCGGGCGATCTCCCGGGCGCGGGGGAGTGCGGAGCCTCCCGGTACGGTCACTGCGCGGGCGGGCAGTGCCTCGCCGCCGGGCGCCGCGGGACCGTACACCGGTCTGCGGAGGCGGCCCCACTCGCCGGTCCGCTCGCGCGGGTCCTCGGTGCCGGAGGAGCCGGGCGGGGCCGCTGCCGGATCCGCCGGGTCCGTGGCCCCGGTCCCCGGGCGGGCCTGCGTACCGGCGGCGAGCCAGAGCAGTTCGGCCAGCGAGAGGCCGTCCAGCTCCCGGCCCAGCGCGTGCAGCGCCGAGGCCACGGCCGTCAGCGGGTCGCCGTGCGGGGCCGGGGCACCGGCGGGCTCGGCGGACCCGGCCGACTCGGTGGACCCGGCGGGCTCGGTGGACCCCGCAGACCCCGCGGACCCCGTGGACCCCGTGGACCCCTCAGGCACCCGAGAGGTCCCTCATCAGGAGGCCGATGAGCCGCTCGCGCTCGGCCGCGTCCGACCGGGCGGGCCCGTCCAGGAGGTGCAGCGTGCCCAGGAGCTGGTCGACGGCCACGCTCTCGCCCGACGCGACCCGGCGTACGAAATCGTCGACGAGCTCGGCCGCCGGACCCGACTCGCCGACCTCCATCCCCAGGTGGCCGCGTACCACGTCACGGATCAGCGCGGCCGTCGGCTTGGGCATGGTGTAGCGCACGCAGCGACGCAGGAACGGCGCCGGGAGCTCCTGTTCGCCGTTGCTCGTCATCACGATGAACGGGAACTCGGTGCACTGCACGTGACCGTCCTCCACCAGGTGCCGGACGTCGCTCTCCCAGGTCCGCACCCGCGCGGTGTGCTGTTCCTCGCGCATCAGCTCGGTGATGCGGAACTCGCCGCGTTCCAGCACGTCGAGCAGGTCCCCGGGGAGGTCGAGGTCGGCCTTGTCGATCTCGTCGATGAGCAGGGCGCGCGGCCGCGTCGCGGGCAGCAGCGCGGTCCCCAGCGGGCCGAGCGTCAGGAAGGCGGCGATGTCGTCCACGTCGACGTCCGTGCCGGGGTTCCCGCCCGCCCGCGCCTTCTCCTGCTGGAGCCGGTGGGCGTGGATGCGGCCGAGGGCGTCGTAGCGGTAGAGCGCGTCCGCGAGCGAACTGCGCGAGGTGATGTGCCAGCGCAGTACGGGCCCCAGTGTCAGCTCCGTGGACACCTGCTCGATGACCGTGGACTTCCCGGTGCCCGGGCCCCCGGTGATCAGCAGCGGCCGGCGCAGCGCGAGCGCCGCGTTCACGGCGTCGGTCAGCCCCTCCGGCGGCCGGAACACCGCGGCCGCCGAGCGGATCGGGAAGGTGCGCCAGGGCGGCGGTTCGGGCAGCGGGACGGCGGCCCTCTTCACACCGTCCCCCCGGTAGTACGCGTCCCAGGTCATGGGGTCCCCTCGTCTCGGGTGCGGGCGGGCGGGGTCGAAGTCCTGAAGGACCTGCAGAAGCGCAGCCAGTCCTCGTCGTCCCAGACGGCGCGGAGATCGGCCAGCCCGGCATCCGCGTCGCCCCGCCAGCGGTCTCGGTAGGCGCGCGCCAACGCGCCCGGCATGGCCCACCAGTTCTTGTCCAGGCAGCCGTGCCGCTCCTTGGGGAAGCCCTCCGCCGCGTGCGGCCACAGCAGGACCGGCGTGTAGGCCAGGAGCATCTCCATCAGCCGGGCGTCGGCGCCGGGATGCCGGGTCAGCCCGATGCCGCGCGTGTAGCGGCCGAAGCGCAGGTGGTCGCGCAGGGTCTGCGGATCGGCGAGGTCCTCGTGGGGCAGCCAGTCGACGGGCGTGCCCGCCCGGCACTCCGCGATCGCCTCCCAGCGCTCGGCGACCACGGCGTCGATGCTGCGCAGTACGGCGTCGGGGGTCAGGCGGCTGCTCCAGTGCAGGCGCACGTCGTAGCGGATGCCCAGCAGCATGGCGACTCCCGCCTCCTCGGGCCGCCAGGCCAGCAGGAGTCCGCTGGGGACGGCCAGGTCGAGGCGTTTGAGGGGGAGTTCGAGGGTGGCGGCGTGCTCCTCGGCCCACTGCACCGCCGCCTCGACCGCGCTCTCCGCCCCCCGCCTGTCCGCAGCCTCGTTGGGGAACTGCTCGTGGTGGATCATCGCCCCGTCCAGCAGCAGCCAGGCGTCGAGCACCTCGGGCCAGTCTCCGGTGAGGGAGGAGTGCAGGCTGACGACGAGGCCGAGGCGCTGGCTGTCGGTACGCCGCAGGGCGTGCACGATGGCGTCGTTCACCTCGACGGGGGCTTCGATCCGGTGTCCCCAGGCGCGCAGTTCGGGGTCCTTGAGATCCTTCCCGCAGGCCTGTGCCAGCAGCGCCACGAACCGGGCGACGGAGCGTCTGCCGTCCACGTCGGTGGCGGGATGGTTGAAGGTGAGCTCGTCGATGACGGCCACATCGGTCGGGTTCGGGTCGTCGGCCGGCAGCCGGCCCTCGGCCGCCAGCATCGTGTACAGCGCGTGCCGGATCCGGGCGGAGGTCAGATCGCCGCCGATCCAGCCCCGGAGGAACTCGACGGTGCGTACCGCGACGAGCAGCCCGTCGACACCGCGCAGCGCGCGCTCACGGGCCGGGGAGGCCGGCAGGCCCCGGAGTTGCTCACGGCACCGTCTCGCCGCGTGCACGTCCGCGGTGATGTCCGGTACGGGCATCAGGGGGTCCATGGCCGCGAGGGCCTCGGTCAGCTCCTCCGCGGCGAGCCTGCCGCCGAGGCCGCCCAGCAGGCCGTCGCGGACCCGTGCGTTGCGGGCGACCCACAGCGGCTCCCTGGCCGCGCCGTCCCCGTCGAAGTCGAGGCCTGTGAGGTTCTGCCCCACGACCACCGCGCGCAGCGCGCCGAGTACCTCGCCCACGCGCAGCGTCCCGCCCGCGCCCGGCAGACCGGCCCGTACGAGGGCGGCCAGGTGCCGGGAGAAGGAGAGGTCGACGGCGGGCTGGCCCAGTGACGAGGCCATCAGCAGTCCCAGCCGGGTGCGGCCGCCGCGGGCGCCCGCGGTCAGGTCCTGGGCCGCGGGCGGCGCTCCGGCCGCGTGGCAGGTGTCGATGATGCCGAGTACGCCGGCCACCCCGGGGTGGTCCGAGGCGACGGTCAGGAGTTCGCTCACGTTCACCGAGTCCTGCCGGAGGTCCTCCGTGGAGTCGGCGCACATGAGGTGGAGGGTGCTGCTGCGGCCGGGAGCGAAGCCGTGGCCGAGGAGGGCGAGGACCAGTGCCGCGCCGTGCTCCGCCGCGTGGCGGACCGCCTCGTGCACCGTGTCCCGCACCACCCGGCTGGTGAGGCCGTCGCCGGTGACGAGCGCGGACCGCCCGTCGGGCAGCCCGGGTTCGCACCCGCCGAGCGCGGGGTCCGCCAGCACCCCGTACAGTCCGCCGGCCGCCTCCTCCAGGCGTGTCAGGTGCTCCATCGACGCGCACTGCGGCGCGACCACCAGGACGTGCCGGCGGGCCGTCCTGCGCCTGCTCATCCCGCGCCACCGCCGCCGGGCCCGAACGCCGGGCGGGACAGGGCTTCGGCGACGGGGCCGGCGACGGCCGGCTGGGCGAGGTACTTCTCGGCGGAGTGCACCCAGGTGCCGTCGGAGTCGACGCGCCGGCTGACCGGGACGACCCCCGCGGGGTTGGCGCGCACGTCCCGTTCCAGGCGGGGGCGTACGGCGATGATGTCGTCGCGGTCCCAGAAGTTCAGCCATTGCGCCACGGTTCCCGGCGCGCTCGGCGGCCGGGGGGAGAGCCGCGGCCACACCACGGTCCGCATGGCGATCGGAGAGCCGAGGGTGACGAACAGGGGTGCGGGCGCGGTGAGTTCGTGCAGCGATTCCAGCGCGACGATCGTCCCCAGCGAATGCGCGACCACCACCGCCGGTCCGTCCCCGATCGCCTCGGCCACCCGGGCGCGGATCCGGCGGTCCAGGCCGGCGCCCTGCGCATCGGCCTCGGCGCGCGCCAGGTAGCGGGCCACTTGGGTCAGGTGGCTCACCATCAGCTTGGGGGTGACCCACCGCGCGGCGGCGCCCCAGGGTTTGAGGGCCATCAGCGTGGTCGCCACGTTCAGGGCGCGGCGTACCACTTCCAGGCTGCCCTGTTCCTGCGCCCTCGGCGCGGCCTGGGCCCGGGCGTGGTCGAGGGTCCGGCGGTCCCACTCGTCGTCACCGCCGCCGCCGTCCGCGTGCTCCTCGGCCAGGCCGTCCACCCAGGCGACGAGGAGCTCGGAGAGGATCTCGGCCTCCGCGTCACCGGTGTCATCGGCCCCGGCCCCGCCCTGGGCCTGGCCGGATCCGAACAGGTCCGCGTAGTGGGCGAACACGCACTCGGCCAGGCCGCCGGCGAGCAGTTCGCGGGCCGCCTGCGAGTGTCCGGCGCCCTGCATGCCGGTGGCCAACGCCCCTGTCCAGGCGGCGAGTTCGCGGTCCGGGTCGCGAGTGCCGCCGATCCCGTGGACGAATACCAGGCGTGCCCGCACCGACTGCCTCCCCATGACGCAGCGCACCGTCCAGGAAGGCTAACAACACCCGCTGTCGCGGGCGGCCGGTTCGGCCAAGTCTTTGGATAGGGTGCCCTGCGAGACCGGTGTTCTGCGTGGGAGACATGAATTGATGAGTGGTCAGCAGTCCGGCCCGGGCGGTTCCGCACAGGTTTTCCAGCCGCTGACGGGAGACGATCCGACCACCATCGCCGGGTACCGGCTGGCCGCCAAACTGGGCGCGGGCGGCATGGGCAAGGTGTACCTGTCGTACACGCCGGGCGGGCGGCCGGTGGCGATCAAGGTGATCCGCCCGGAATTCGGCGAAGACCAGGAATTCCGGAGGCGGTTCGCCCAGGAGGTGCAGTCCGCGCAGCGCGTACAGGGGCTGTTCACCGCTCCCGTCATCGACGCCGACACCGACGGCGCGCAGCCCTGGCTGGCCACGGCGTACGTCCCGGGCCCCTCGCTGGCCGACGCCGTCGTCGCGCACGGCGCCCTGCCCGTCGAGGCGGTGCTGCTGCTCATCGCGGGCATGGCCGAGGCCCTGCACGTGATCCACGGCGCGGGCATCGTGCACCGCGACCTCAAGCCGTCGAACGTGCTCCTCGCCGCCGACGGCCCCCGCGTCATCGACTTCGGCATCGCCTACGCCGCCGACGCGACCTCCCTCACCGGCAGCGGCGTCACCATCGGCACCCCATCGTTCATGGCGCCCGAGCAGGCGGCGGGGCGCAAGGTCACCGCGGCCACCGACATCTTCGCGCTGGGCCAGGTCGCGGCGTACGCGGCCACGGGATCCCCCGCCTTCGGGGAGGGGACCTCGCACGGCGTGCTCTACCGGATCGTCCACGAGGAGCCCGACCTCGGCGGAGTGCCGCCGCGGCTGACGGAGCTGGTCACCCGCTGCCTGGCCAAGGACCCCGGAGCCAGGCCGTCGATCCCCGAGATCATCGCGCTCTGCCAGGCGGCGAACGCGGAGACGGTGCTGCGCCGGCCCGAGGACTGGCTGCCGGGTCCGGTCGCCGCCGACATCACGGTCCGCGCGGCCGCCCCCGCCCCGGTCCAGGCCCCGCCGCCGCCCACCGTCGCGCCGTCCGTCGGCTACACGCCCACCGCGCCGGTGCGCCCGGCCGCCGCCCCGCCCGCGGCGGCCGCCCCGCCCGCGGCGGCCGCCCCGCCCCCGGGCTACGGGCCGGCCCCGGCGTACCAGCCGCCTCAGCCGTACCGCACTCCGCCGCCCGTGGCCGTTCCCGTACCGCCCGCGGCGCACGCCCATGCCTACGCCCCGACGCCCATGCCGGCCTACCCGGGGGCCCCGGCGCCCCGGCCTCCGCAGCGCGGCGGCAGGCGGGGCGCGCTCGCCGCCCTCGCGGCCGCGCTGGTGTTCACCGTCGTCGGCGGCGGCGCGGCGTACGTCGCGCTCAAGGACGACGACAAGGACAAGGGGCAGCAGGCACAGGGCGGCGGCCGGTCCGACAACGCCGGCGGCGGCGGGCAGAGCTCGCCCGAGCCGAGCGCCAAGGCCGATCCGAAGCCCGTCGACCACAAGGGCATCAACCTCACGGCCGGCTACCACCTGACGCTCAGCGACGACTCGCTGCGCCCCCAGCAGGGTGAGGACGGCGGCTACGAGCTCTCCTACGACACCGGGTGGTACCTCGACGCGGAGAGCCAGGGCGGACAGCTGGTGCTGCTCGACCCGGGGCAGGAGGGCTCGCTGGCCGCCTGCCGCGAGGACACCCGCTTCACCCAGAACGTCTACGTCAACAAGCTGTCCAAGGGACGGCAGGTCTGCGTCATCACCGGAACGGGCCACCTGGGCCTCCTGACGGTCCAGGGCTTCTCGCCGGAGGATTCGCCCAGCAAATACATCACGCTGGACGTGACGGTCTGGCGCAACGCCATCCGACCGGCCTCGGGCCGCTGAGTCGTTTTGACTTCGCGGTGCCTTTGCGATTGCGTAGATGATCCGCCCGCTCCGCCGTGAAGGACGCACCCATGCACCGCACCGCCCGCACCGCAACCGTCGCCGCCGCGCTCCTCCTCGGGGCGAGCGCGTGCTCGGGCGGCGGCGCCGAGACGGTCGACAAGGTCGACAAGGTGGTCGACGACACCTACCAGGTCACCTACGAGGTCACCGGCAAGGACGTGGCCTCCATCCAGTACTCCGCCGGCGAGGGCACCGCGACCGACCCCAAGCTGGCGACGGCGGACAAGCCCGCGCTCCCGTGGTCGAAGACCGTCACCCTGCGCGGCATCATGCCGCCGACCGTCCTGCCGGTCGCGGCGGACGCCGCGGACACCACGACCGCCGGCATCACCTGCCGGATCGTCTACAAGGGCAAGACCATCGCGGAGAAGTCGGGCGAGGACCTGGCCACGGCCGGCGGCTGCGTCGCCGTCTCGCCCGTCACCGGCTGACTTCCCGCCGACTCCCGGGACACGACGGCGAAGCGGGCCGGACACGAGGTCCGTCCCGCTTCGGATCGGCTGTCGTACGGTCAGGCCTTCCGGCGGCCGAGTCCGATCGCCACCAGGAGCGCCGCGCCGACCATGATCGCGGCGTCGATCGCCAGGACCGTCCGCACCCCGTCGAAGAGCGAGGCCTGAGTGGTGGCCAGGACGCCGAGCAGCGGGATGCCGATCGTGAGGCCGACCTGCTGCGTGGTGGTGACCAGGCCGGTGGCCAGCCCCTGCTCCCCGTCGGGCACGCCGCTCGTCACGGTCAGCCCGTACGAGATGATCGCGCCCAGGTGGAACATGCTCGCCACCGACACGGCGACGGTCGCGACCAGGGCGCCGGAGCCGCTGCCCACGGTGAGCAGGGCGGCGGTGAACAGCCCCTGGCCGAGCAGCGAGCCGACCAGCGTGCGGCGGGCGCCGAAGCGGCCGATGACCTTCGGGGCGAACGCGCCGGCGAAGACGGAGGCGATGCCCTGGATGCCGAAGACCAGACCGGTCCGGAAGGACGACAGCTCCAGCGTCTCCTGGAGGTAGAGCGTCAGCACGAAGACGACCGTCGACATCATCGAGAAGGTCACCAGACCGCCGATGTTGCCCCAGGCGACCGTACGCCGCTTCAGCATCGGCAGCGAGACGAGCGGGGCCGCCGACCGCGACTCCGCCACCACGAAGGCGGCGAGCAGCACCAGTCCGGCGGCCAGCGTGCCCTGGACGTCCGCGCCGCCGAAGCCGTGCTGGGCAGCCGTCGACAGGGCGTAGATCAGCGCGAGCAGACCACCGGTGACGGTGACGGCACCCGGCACGTCCAGCCGCGGCCGCTCCGGGGTGCGCGACTCGGGCAGCAGCCCGGGGGCGAGCACCAGCACGACCACCGCGGCGACCGCGAGCAGGCCCATCGTGGAGCGCCAGCCGAGGGTGTCGGTCATGACGCCGCCGAGCACCATGCCGATGGTGAAGCCGAGGGACAGCAGGGTGCCCGAGATGCCGAGCGCCCGGTCGCGCTGGGGCCCCTCGGGGAAGGTCGTGGTCAGCAGGGACATGCCGGTCGGCACGATCACCGCCGCGCCCAGGCCCTGTAGGGCGCGCCCGGCCAGGAAGGACGCCGGGTCCCAGGCGAGGGTGGCGAGGAGCGAGGCCGCGGCGAAGACCGCGAGGCCGGTCAGGAAGAGCTTCTTGCGGCCGTAGAGATCGGCGATCCGGCCGAACAGGAGCAGGAAACCGCCGGAGGGCAGCGCGAAGGCGGTGACCGCCCACTGGAGGGCGGAGCGGCTCAGGCCCAGGTCCTCGCCGAGCACCGGCAGGGCCACGTTCAGTACGGAGAAGTCGAGCGCCACCATGAACTGGGCGGCGCAGAGGACGAAGAGGACCAGCTTGGCCCGGCCGGAGAGCCGGTTGTCCGCGGGTGCCGCCGTGTGCGGCGCGGTGGTTGTCGTATGTGTGTCGATCGCCATGAGCACCACCTTCACGGAGCGGGAATGTCCGTGAAGAGTGGGAACTTATCCTGTTGCTGGTACCACCAGGCAGCCGACAGGGGGATTTCGTGGCGACACCGATCGACAAGTACCGCAGGACGGAACTGCGCGAGTTCCTGATGAGCCGGCGCGCCAGGGTCAGCCCGGCCGAGGCGGGGCTGCCGGACGGTGGGGCCCGCCGCCGCACTCCGGGCCTGCGCCGCGAGGAGGTCGCCGTTCTGGCCGGGGTCGGGGTCTCGTGGTACCAGTGGCTGGAGCAGGGCCGTGACATCACGGTGTCCGCGCAGGTCCTGGACGCGGTGAGCCGGGTGCTGAAGCTGAGCAGCGCCGAGCGCCGGCACCTGTACGTCCTGTCGGGACTCAATCCACCGGCGCTGGAAGTCGCGCCGGGCGACCGGGACATGTGCCACGGCCTGAAGCGGCTGATCGACGCCTGGATGCCGTTCCCCGCGCACATCATCGACTCGTACTGGAACACCGTGATGTACAACGACGCGGCCGCGCTGGTGTTCGGGATGCGTCCGGAGATCGTGCAGAACTGCCTGATCGCCTTCTTCACCGACCCGATCTACCGGGCCCGCTCCACGCACTGGGAGGAGATCGCCTGCGACGTCGTGGCCCAGTTCCGGGCGGCCTGTGCGGAACACCCCGAGGACGAGGGGTTCCAGGCGGTCCTGGAGGAGGCGCGCGCACTCAGCCCGGAGTTCGTCGCCCTCTGGGAGCGGCGGGACGTCCGGCCCGGCGGTCAGATCCAGAAGCACATGGAACACCCCGTCGTCGGCGAGCTGCACGTGGAGTCGACCACGCTGCGGGTCCCGGCCCGCCCCGACCTGTCGATCGTGCTCCAGAACCCGCTGCCGGGCACCGACACGGCCGAGAAGCTGGAGTGGCTGGCCTCGCCCGCGGGCCGGCGCGGGATGCTGTACCCGATCGCGGGCTGACCCGCCGGCGCCGGCGGCGGGCCTACGGGGTGTGCCGGGCGCCGAGGGCCGCGACGGCGCCGACCATGCGGTCCCAGAACCGTTCGGCGTCGAGGGTCACCGCGACCTGCGCGTTCACGGGGCGGTCGAGGTACTGGTGGAGGTCGACCACGGTGGCCCCTCGGGTGTACTGGCCGTGCAGTTCCACCGTGACGTTCGCGTCGACGCAGCCCACGATCGACCGGTCGATGACCCGGGCCACCGCGACGGGGTCGTGCAGCGGCGGGTGCGGCATGCCCCACAGGCGCTTGTAGGTGGAGGCGAAGTAGGACAGCAGCTCCGCGCAGATGTGCCCGAGCTCGGTGCCGAGTCCTTCGAAGCGGGCCAGTACCTGCGGTGTGGCCAGTGCCTGATGCGTGACGTTGAGCCCGCACATGGTCACGGGGACCCCGCTGCGGAAGACGATGTCGGCGGCTTCCGGGTCCCCGTGGATGTTGAACTCGGCGGCCGGGGTGCGGTTTCCGCGGTCGGTGGAGCCGCCCATCAACACGATCTCGCGGATGCGGGCCGCGCTGTCGGGGTAGCGGGTCAGCAGCAGGGCGATGTTGGTCAGCGGGGCGGTCGGCACCAGCGTGACCGGCTCCGGGTGTTCCATGAGGATCCGGTGGATCAGCTCCACCGCGTGCTCGGGCACCACCTCGACCGTGGGTTCCGGGAACTCCGGTCCGTCCAGCCCGGATTCGCCGTGCACGTCGTCCGCCACGGCCAGCGGCTGGAGCAGCGGCCGGTCGCAGCCGGCCGCGATGGGTACGCCGGTGATCCCCGCCACCGTGCACACCCGGCGGGCGTTGAGCGTGGTCTTCTCCAGGGTCTGGTTGCCGGCGACGGTGGTGATGGCGAGCAGGTCGACGGCGGGGTCGGCTGCCGCCAGCATGATCGCGAGGGCGTCGTCGTGTCCGGGGTCGCAGTCGATGATGATCGGTACGGGCACGGGCAATCCTCGTGGTCGGGGTCGCTGATCTGCCCAGTCTGCCGTCGGCAGGCCCGCGCGAGCCGCTGGTTCCGCGCCAAAACGAAGGCTCAGTGGCGGATACACGTACCATCGGCCGGCTACGGCGTCCAGCGCACCGGCAGTTGCGTCAGGCCCCGGAGCATGGTGCCCGACCGCCAGGTCAGGGATTCGGGAGCGGCGGCCAGGGCGAGGCCGGGCAGGCGCCGCAGCAGGGTCGCGAGCGCGATCGAGCCTTCGACGCGGGCGAGCGGGGCGCCCAGGCAGTGATGGACCCCGTGGCCGAAGGCCAGATGCCCGCGGGGCGCCCGGCGGATGTCGAAGCGGTCCGGGTCGGGGAAGTGCCGGGGGTCGCGGGAGGCCGCGGCCAGCGAGAGCATCACGCTGTCACCGGCGGGTACGAGGGTGCCGCCGATCTCCACCGGCTCGGCGGCGAAGCGGAACGCGGCGGCGGTGACGGGCCCTTCGTAGCGCAGCATCTCCTCGACGGCGCCGTCGAGCAGGCCCGGGTCGGCGCGCAGGGCGGCCAGCTGGTCCGGGTGGCGCAGCAGGTTCAGTACCCCGCCGGAGATCAGGTTCACGGTGGTCTCGTGGCCGGCGACGAGCAGGAGGAAGGCCATGCCGAGCAGTTCCTCGGGGGACAGCCCGTCCTCCCGCGCGGATGCCGCGACGAGCGCGCCCATCAGGTCGGCGCCCGGATCTACGGCCGGATCTGCGTCCGGATTCGCGGTCGGCCCGCCGGCGGGAGCGCTGCCCTTGCGCCGGATCAGTGCGGCGAAGTAGCCGGTCATCTCGGCGACGGCGGCGCCGGCCGCCGCGGGCGACGAGGGTGCCACGATCTCGTTCGACCAGGTGCGGAAGTCCTGCTGGTCCCCGGCCGGTACGCCGAGCAGCTCGCAGATGACCGTCAGGGGCAGGGGCAGCGCGTACTCGGCGACCAGGTCCGCGGCGCCGCCCTGGGGGAGGGCGTCGAGCAGACCGTCGAGCAGGGCGTCGGCGATCTGCTGGACGCGGGGCCGCAGGGCCTGGACGCGCCCCGCGGTGAACTCGCGGGCGACCAGGGTGCGCAGCCGGGCGTGCTGGGCTCCGTCGGTCTGGAGCATGTTGAGCCCGATGGCGTGGCCGCCGTCGTCCTGCCACGAGGAGGAGTGGCGGATGTCGTTGCGCAGCCGGGGGTCGGTGAGCGCGGCGCGGACCTCGTCCCGGCCGAGGACGAGCCAGGTCTCGCCGGATCCGGGGACGAGGACGCGGTGCACGGAGCCCTTGTCCCGCAGGGCCGCGTAGGCCGGGTACGGGTCGACGGCGATGTCGGTGCCCGCGGGTGCCAGTTCCCCAAGTGTCGCGGCGCTCATGGGGGTTCCTCCTCGTACGGAAATGGGGAGCACTCCCCGCTTGGCTGCGACAGTAGCAGAAGCGGGGAGTGGTCCCCATATCGGGAGCTCAGTTGCCGATGGTCCCCAGCGCCGGACGGAAGGCCGTCATCGCACTGCCGACCGGGTGCGGCGCGCTCCACCCCCCGCTGTTCGGATGGATCCGGCTCCACCAGATGCGCTCGTCGCCGTCGACCCCCTTCCACGTCATCTGGACGAACCCGCCGTGGAAGGCGAGGGCCGGCCCGACGCCGCTGCTCGCCCCCGCCACCGGCTGGGGCGCTGTCCAGGCCCCACTGCCCGGGTAGAGCCGGCTCCACCAGATCCGCTGGTCGCCCTGCACGCCCTTCCACGCCATGAACAGGCCGCCCCCCGGCGGCCCGGTCAGCGCGACACCGGCGCTGGTGGCGGCCCCGTCCACGGGCCGCGGTCCCGTCCAGGCGTTCCGGCCGGAGTCGCCGCCCTGATAGGTGTTCCACCAGATCCGCTGGTCCCCGTCGACGCCCTTCCACGCCATGACGGGTTCGCCGTAGGTCCCGATGCGGTTGACGGCCAGCGCGGGCGCGAAACTCGTGAGGGCATCGGGGACTTGCTGGGGCGGCGTCCACTGCCCGTACACGTACCGGTTCCACCAGATGCGCTGGTCGCCCTCGATGCCCTTCCACGCCATGAAGACCCCGGAGTACGGGGCCAGTGCCGGGCCCACGCTGCTGCCCGCGTCGGGCACGGGCTGCGGACCGGACCACGCGGAGCCGTCGTACCGGTTCCACCAGATCCGCTGGTCGCCCTCCACGCCCTTCCACGCCATGTGCAGCGGGCCGTTGGACGGGCCCGCCAGGGCGACCCCGCTGCTGCCGTAGGTATCGGCGACGGACTGCGGCCCGGTCCAGGTCCCGTCGCGCAACTCGCTCCAGAAGACCCGCTGATCCCCTGTGACGCCCCGCCACGCCATGAACGTCCTGCCGTCGCCGATCGCCGCGGCGGCCGCGGCCGCGGCCGGTGCGGCGGCCACGGGGCCGCCCAGCCCCACCGCCGCGAGGCCCGCCCCACAGCCCCACCGGAGCAGTTCGCGCCTGCTCGTGAACGGTGTGCCCGTCCCTGATGACTCCACGATTCCCCCTGTACCGGATGTCGTCCGTGCCTCCTCCGCAGGTTCCCCGGCGTAGGAAACCCGGGCAAGGCGTGGATCCCGGCCATGGCGCCGGTCGCGCCGGACACCGTCCGATATCCGCCATCCGTGGGACGACGGCACGTACCGGCCGGGCCGCCGCCCTAGGATGCGATGGCCGCGGCCCGCCGACCCTCGGGCGCACGAGCGGCATCGAGAGTCCACCCGTGAGGAGTTGAGGCATGAGGCAGTTGCGCGTCCTGGTCGCGGTCGGAGTCCTGACGCTGGGAGCCGCAGGGACGGGAACCGCCCAGGCGAGCCCCTCGTCGCCCGCCCGGGGCTGCCCCACGGCGGAGATCTTCGCCACCAACAACACCGCGACCATCACGGACCCGGCCGACCCGCGGCTGAAGACCCGCCTGACCCGGTTCGACCACGACGTCCGCGACATCATCCGCACGCACGGCGCGAAGCCCGGCGCCTCGACCCTGCTCGACGGGGTGTTCTGGTCCGGCGACCTGAAGCAGGCCACCTACGAGCGCTCGCGCGAGTTCGACGTCAACAGGGTCGGCCCCGCCGGTCTGCACCACATCGCCGACGTCATCCGCAAGGAGTACAAGCAGGAATCGGTGCTCACCTTCCGCTGCCTGCCGCGCACCTCGCCCGAGACCGACGCGGTCGAGATCCGGGCCGACGGAGTCAACCCGACCCGGCTGCACGACGCACTGCTCGCCGACCCCGAGGTCCGCGACCGGCTCGGCGGCGGCTCCGTCACCGTGGGCGGGCGGCTGATCCTCATCGCCCCGCTCGCCGACCTGCCGCTCGCCCGGAAGTTCACCGAGTCCCTCGGGGTCGACTGGAGCAAGGCCGAAATCCGTTACGGGGACGAGGAGTTCGTCGGGTAGAGGGGAGGGGTGCTGCGCGCACGCGCGCAGCACCCCCCTCCCGCTATCCGGCCGCTGTTACGTCCACTGCTCGACCGGCGACTTGCCGGGCAGCGGCTTGCCGATGACGGCGAGCGGTATGAAGAAGTTGACCTGCCCGATCGCGATCGTCAGCGTGATCAGCGCCTTGGCGTCGTAGTGCTCGGACACCCTGGCGTACAGCTCGTCCGAGACCCGCTCGCCGCCGGCGGACGGCAGGAGCACGGCTTCCACCAGCGCCAGCGCGGCACGCTCGGCCTCGGTGAAGTACGGCGCGTCCTGCCACGACGCCACCGCGGCGAGCCGCTCCTCGGTCTCCCCGCCCTTGCGCAGGAGGTCCGAGTGCATGACGGTCAAATAGGTGTTCCCGACGAGCTGACCGGCCCGGAGGTGGACCAGGCCGATCGTGGTCCGGGGCACCGACCGGTTGGCGGTGGCCTTGTACAGCAGCCCAGCCAGGTCCTCGATCTCGGGGACGAGGTCGACGGGGTTGGAGATGCGCGAACGCAGGGTCTCCTCGACGGTGGTGGAACGTGTTTCCATGGCCGGCTTCCTTTCAGAATGCTCAGGTTGTTGCCAGTGCCATGACGGTGCGCGGGGGAGCGATGTGACCGGCGGCGGGCGCACCGAGCTGATTTGGCTCGAATGCGGCCTATGGCGGGCGAGCAGCCGGGTGGAGCGGGCCGGCCGGAATCACGGTGACACCGCGACGGCCTCGACGATCGAGGGCAGGGCCGGAGTCGGCAGGATGCGCTGGAGCCGGAAGCCCGCCCGGTCCAGCAGTGTCCCGAACTCGGCGGCGGTGCGCTCGCGGCCCTTGAGGGCCATCAGCATGACGATGTCGAGTTCCAGCGCGGGATGCGGCGCACTGTTCCCGGGCAGGACGGAGTCGACGACGAGCAGCCGGGCGCCGGGCTCCGCCGCGCGGCGGATCGAGCCGAGGATGCGCAGGCAGTCCTCGTCGTTCCAGTCGTGCAGGATGTGCTTGAGGACGTAGAAGTCACCGCCGGACGGTACGGCGGTGAAGAAGTCGCCGCTCTCGGTGCGCCACCGCCCCGCGAGCCCGGGCCGGTCCAGCAGGTGCTCGGCCACGGTTGCCGACTGGTCGAAGAGCACGCCGGACAGGGACGGCTGCCGGTCCAGTACGGCGCCCAGCAGACCGCCTCGGCCCCCGCCCACGTCGATCACCCGGGCACCCTCCGGGAACGCGTAGCCCTGCGCGACCAGTTCGTCCTCCGCGCCGGAGAACGCCGCCATGCCGGCGTCGAAGGTGGCCCGGTCCTCGGGGGACTTGAGCAGGTGCTCGAAGAACGGCATGCCGTAGACGAGGTCGAAGGACGGCTGCCCGGTGTGCAGCGTGTCCTGGAGCCCGGGAGCTGACCGCGCGAACATCGGGTCGGTGATCATCACCACGCCGGCGTGCTGCGATCCCGGCACGTCGGTCCGCAGCGGCTGCCCGTCCTCCTCCAGCCGGAAGCCACCCCGCTCGTCCTCGGAGAAGAGGCCCCGGCTCGCCAGCAGCCGCAGGACGCGCCGCAGGGCGGCGGCGTCGGTGCCGGTACGGGAGGCGAGGTCCTCGGCCGTACGGGGTCCGGCGGCGAGGTGGTCGGCGACCCCGTGGACGACCACGGCCCGCAGGGCGGCGGAGTGGATGTGGCCGAACATCAGGTCGTGCAGCGGAGACGGGAGGAAGGGGTCGACGGGACCCGTGGGTTCGACGGGCTCGGTCGGGTCGACGGGCTCGGTCGGGCTGGTCACAGGCGCGCTCCTGTCGTGTCGGGGAGTGCGGGAGTACACGGCAGCGGCCATCGTCACCCGCACCCCGGACCCGTGGGGGCGCTTCCGGCCCGGCGGACCGCGGTCAAGTCGAGTTCAGGGCAGTCCGGACGGGCCGGCTGCCCTGCCGGGCCGTCGGGCCGTCAGACCCCGGCGCGCGACAGGTCCCGCAGCCGCTCCAGGCGCTCGCGCGTCCGCTCGTCCCGCGGCACGTACGCGATCAGCCGGGGGCCGGCCGCCGGTCCGAGCCACAGGTTGGTGTACTCCAGGTGCAGCAGGCCCACATGGGCGTTGCGGATGTACTTCACCTTCGCGCCCGGCCCCACGACCTCGTGCCGCGCCCACGCCTCACGGAACTCCGCCGACGCCCCTTCCAGCCGCGCCAGCAGCGTCTTCCAGGCCGGCTCCGACAGGTGCTCGGCCATCGAGGCCCGGAACTTGGCGGCCATCACCCGGTTGACCTCCGCCATGTCGACCACGGCCGCCCGCCAGTCCGCATGGGTGAAGGCCAGCCACATGCAGTTGAGGTCCTCGGGCCGCACCCCGTCCAGATCGCACAGCAGCCGCCCGAATGTCGAGTTGTACGCGAGGATGTCGTACCGGCTGTTCTGGATGCTGGCCGGAACCGGGTCCAACTGGTCGAGCACCGCCCGCAGGGCCGGCGTCACGGTCGCGCACGGCGTGTGCGCGGCCGGATCCACGGCGCCGGCCAGCGAGAACAGGTGCGTGCGCTCGCTGGCGTCCAGCATCAGGGCCCGCGCCAAGGCGTCCAGCACCTGCGGGGACACCTGGATCTCCCGGGCCTGCTCCAGCCAGGTGTACCAGGTGACGCCGACCGCCGAGAGCTGCGCGACCTCCTCGCGGCGCAGCCCGGGCGTACGCCGACGGCGGCCCCGTACGAGCCCGACCTGCTCGGGAGCGATCCGCTCGCGGCGGCTGCGCAGGAACTCCGCCAGCTCGTGCCGACGTACATCGCTCTCCGGGGCAACAGTGGTCATGGAAGCAGCCTGCCGTACCGCTCAGCCGGATGCCAGGTACTCCTGGTACCAGGATGAAGAGACTCTGGTACCAGGCTGAGGCCGCGGGGATCGTCTTCCCCGTGAGCAAAACAACCACCGGTACGGCCCATCCGTCCACACCCGCCGCCACGGGCTCCGGCCCGGTCCCCGCCATCCGCCACGGAGCGGTACTGGGTCCGCTCGGGCTGTTCACCGTGCTCCTGGGGGGCGCCCTGCCGCTGATCGACTTCTTCATCGTCAACGTCGCGCTGCCGGCCATCGACAGCGACCTCGCCGCCGGCCCGGCCGTGCTGGAGCTGGTCGTCGCCGGCTACGGAGTCGCGTACGCGGTCCTCCTGGTGGTCGGGGGCCGACTCGGCGACACGGCCGGACGGCGCCGGCTCTTCCTGATCGGCATGGCCGCCTTCGGCCTGACCTCGCTCGCCTGCGGCCTGGCCCCCGGCGCCTGGACACTGGTCGGCGCGCGCGTGGCCCAGGGAGCCGCCGCCGCGCTGATGCTGCCTCAGGTGCTCGCCACCATCCAGGCCACCACCCAGGGCGCCCGCCGGGCGCGGGCGATGAGCCTCTACGGAGCGACCGCCGGACTGTCCATGGTCCTCGGGCAGATCCTGGGCGGCGTCCTGGTCGCCGCCGACGTGGCCGGCTCCGGCTGGCGCTCGGTGTTCCTCGTGAACGTCCCGGTGGTGGTCCTCGGGCTGGTGCTCGCCGTCCGTGCCGTCCCCGAGACCCGCTCGGAGCGCCCCGCCTCGGTCGACGTACCGGGGACGCTGCTGCTCGCGCTGGCGCTCGTGTCCCTGCTGCTGCCGCTGACCGAGGGCCGGGCGACCGGCTGGCCGCTGTGGACGTGGGTGTCGCTCGGCGTCTTCCCGTTCGCCGCCGCGGCCTTCTGCTTCGCCGAGCACCGCGCCGACCGCCTCGGCCGCAGTCCGCTGGTGCCGCCGAGCCTGCTGCGCCTGCGGTCGCTGCGGCGCGGACTGGTGATGGTCGTGCCGTTCTCGATCGGCTTCAGCGGGTTCATGTTCGTGATCGCGGTGGCCCTGCAACAGGGTCTGCGCATGGGGCCGGTGGCGGCCGGGCTCGCACTGGCGCCGATGGCCGTCGCCTTCTTCGCGGCCTCGCTCGCCGGCCCGCGCCTGGTCGGCCGGTTCGGCAGCCGGGTCATCACCGCGGGCGGCGTGCTCCAGGGCGTGGGCGTGGCCCTGATCCTGCTCGCCGTCCAGCTGGGTCGGCCGGATCTCGGACTTGCCGAGCTCGCTCCCGGAGTCGCCGTCGCCGGCCTCGGCCAGGGCCTCCAACTGCCGGTGCTGATACGGCTGATGCTCTCGGACGTACCGGCCGACCGGGCCGGAGTGGGCAGCGGAGTCATGAGCACCACCCAGCAGTCGGCGCTCGCCGTGGGCGTGGCGACGCTGGGCAGCCTCTTCCTCACGCTGGTCCCGTCGATGGGCACGCGGGACGCCCTCGCCGTGACCCTGCTGGTCCAACTGGGCCTGGTCGCCCTGACGGCCCTCCTCAGCCTGCGCCTGCCGCGCGTCATGGGCTGAGGGGGCCGCGGGGCGGCGGTGCCGCGGTGGCCGCGGGGCGCCGGGGCGACGGGGCGCCGGGGCGACCGCGCGGGCCGTCGCCTCAGCCGAGCCGGGTGAGGCGGGTGCCGAACGACGGCTCGGACAGGCCGTCACGCACCGCCACCGGCACGCTCTTCGCCCCGTTCCCCTCGCCGACCGTCAGCACGCCGACCTCGGCGCCGGGCTTCGCGGAGCGCGGCAACGGCGCGGCGCCGGTCCCGAGCGAGATCCGCAGCTGCTGGCCCGGTACGCCGACCACGTTCAGGTCCTTGGCCGCCACCAGCGGGGCGCGGCCGCCGAGCTTGTCGTCCACGTACCCGACGACCTGCCCCTTGCGGATGACGGGCGCCGAGGTCAGCGCCTGGCGGACCGACTCGATGACCTTCTTGCTGTTCGCCAGCACGAGGGCGAGGCTGCGCACCGCGTTGGGGTCCGCGCCTTCGGCGCGCTGTTCCATGAGGGTGCCGAGGATCAGCGGGGTGTCGTCGCCGACGCTCTTGTACGAGGCCCACATCAGCGCGCCGCCGGCGGGCGTGCTCGAACCGGTCTTGATGCCCATGACGCTCAGGCCGGGCGCCGAGAGCAGGGTGTTGTTGTTGACGAGCTGCTGCGGCAGCCCGGGGACGGTGGCGCTCTGCATCGCGACGACCGCGCGGAACGCGTCGAACTTCATGACGGCCTCGGCGAGCTTCAGCTGGTCCACCGCGGTGCTGACCGTGCCCGCGTCCAGACCGCTGGGGTCGGTGTACGTGGTGTCCTTCATGCCCAGTTCCGCCGCCGCGGCGTTCATCTTCGCGATGAAGGCCGCCTCGGAGTCGGTGCCGGAGTCCCACCGGGCCAACAGCCGGGCGACGTTGTTGCCCGAGGGGATCATCATCATCTTGAGCATGTCCTGCTGGCTGTACTTCGTCCCCTCGACCAGCCCCTCCACCCGGGACTCGTTCTCGGAGGTGCCGTCGGCCACGGCCTTGGCGTCGACCGCGATCTGCGGGCCCGCCTCGGTCTTGCCCAGCGGGTGGTCCTTGAGGAGCACGTACGCCGTCATCACCTTGGCCACGCTGGCCGTCGGCACGGGCTTCTGCTCGCCGAAGGTGCCGATGTCTCCGGAGCCGGGTATGCGGACGGCGCCCTGGCCCTTGGCGGGCCACGGCAGCGAGAGGGACCCGTCGAGGGTGTGTACGGTCTCGGCGGCCACGATCGCGGGCGCGGGCAGGGGCCGCAGCAACTGGGCGCCGGTGACGGCGCCGGCGAGGAGCACCAGGATCGGCGTCCACACCTTGACCCGGCGCGTCACGGTCCGCCGGGGGGTCTCCGGCGGGGGAGCGGTGTTGGTGAGCTCGGCCAGCAGATCAAGCGGCGGCAGCGGCGCCGACTGTGCGGGTGCCGGTGCCGGTGCCGGTGCGGGTGCGGGTGCCGCCTCCTGCACGGGCCGGGCGGGGGCCGCGGGCAGGTCGAGCGGCCTCAGCGCCACGAACTGACTCGTCCGCTCAGCATCCACCTCCACCCCCCGGACCCCAGCCCGCTCCCCGGCGACGAACCCACCCCCGGCCCCGGCACCGCCCTCAGCCCTGACCCCGGTGCGCGCCCATGCCTCGCCCTCGGGACGCGCCCCGACCCCGGCACCGGGTCCCGTCGTGCCCTGAGCCCAGGCCCCGGCCCGCTCCTCGGCCCCGGCCCCGGGACGGGCTCCGCCCCTGGCCCCGGCCCCGGCCCCGGTCCCGGCCGGGGCCGCGGCCCCGGGAACGGTCCCCGCGTTGGTCCCGGCCCCGGGACGTGTCCAGGCGTCGGGATGTGCCCCGGGATTGGCACCGGTACCGGCCGCGAGGCCGGCCTCGGCATCCGACCCGGGAGCCTCGGCCTGCTCGACCCCGATGCCTATCTCGGCCGCTGTTCCGGACTCGACCGCGGTCGCTGCCCCGACTGAGGACGTGATCTCGATCTCGGCTCCGGCCCCGGCCTCGCCCGAGGCGTGCGCCCCGGCCTCGCCCGAGGCGTGCGCCCCGGCCTCGCCCGAGGCGTGCGCCCCGGCCTCGCCCGAGGCGTGCGCCCCGGCCTCGCCCGAGGCTCCGGCCCCGGCCTCGCCTGAGGTTCGGGTTCCGGTCACCGCTGAGGTCCCGGTCACGGCCTCGCCTGAGGTCCCGGTCCCGGCCTCGCCAGAGGCCTGCGCCCCGGCCTCGGCTCCGGTCTGGGCCGGGGTTCCGGCCGGGGCTCGTGTCCCGGACTCGGCCTTGGGCGAGGTGCCCGTCTTCGGGTCTTCGGAGGGGCCGCCCGTCACCGATACCGCTTTCATCCCTGCGCCGCCTTGCTGTTCGCACCCGGCGGCCGTCCGCCGGTTCTAGCCGATTCCGTCCGGCGCGTGCGCCGAAGCGCGCCCCGCCGACCCGGTAGATGCAGGCTCCACCAGCACCGTTCCCCGTATCCCATCCTGTGACCATTCGGTCATACTTCCGACCCCCGGCCCCGGCTCCGCTTCAACCCGGGCTGACGGGAAGCAATCCTTGGTTGCTTCCCCTTGACGGAGTGGTTACTGTCGCGATCGCAGCAGCGTTCGTAACAGCCAGAGTCCAGCGGGAGTATGCGTGAGTGAGAAGCCCTTCGCGGACCCGACCGAGACCGTGAACCGCATCGTCCCGCTCCTCGAGCGAGCAGGACTCAAACGCGAGGACGTGCTCCGGGTCGAGGGCGAGGGCGGGCTGTCGTTCGCGTCGGGTCTGCCCGCCGCGGACGTGGAGGCGCTGCTCCGCGGAGAGCGGGTACCGCCCGGCGCCGGCGCGGCCGACCCGGTGGAGGAGCGCCACCGCCAGGTGGTCGACCGGATCCTCTTCCTGCGCGCCACACGCCTGCGTTCCTCCCCGGACGGCAGCCGCCGGGTCTACTCGCTGGCGGAGATCGCCGGCGGCGCCGGTACGAGCGCGCAGTGGCTCGACAAGATGATCAAGACGGGCAAGGCCCCGAACCTCGATCACGCGGCCGGCATCGCGGGCTTCTTCGGAGAGAAGATCGAGTTCCTGATGGCCCCGCCCGCGGAGGCCCTGGACCGGGTCCTGCAACAGATCCACAAAGACCTGCTCGAACGGACCGTGGAGCGTCAGGACCAAGACCTCCAGCGTCTGAAGCGCACCGACCCGGCGGCGTACCTGGAGTCCGAGCTCGGAGTCGTCGGCTACGCCGCCCGCGCCCTGGCCGACGTACCCGCCGATACGGCGCAGCCCATCATCGCCTTGATCGAATCGGTTGCCCGGCGGTCGCGCGAGGAACGCGCGCGGGAGGCCCGGGCCGCCGCGGACGGGAGTGCGGCATCGGAATGACAGGGGGCCACGGTTCGGGGGACCCGTGGCCCGCGGGCGGGGCGAGCAAGTAACACGACGTGCCAGGGGGAACTGGTGCGTCCGGTGGGAAAGACGGGTGGGACGCGGTGGGCATCTCCCGCGAAATGAAGCGGCATCGGGACGAGCTGTTCACGGGGGTGATGCGTCCGATACCGGATGCCCCGCGAGAGCTGTTCCAAGCGATATGCACTTATCTGACCGAGAGCAGCGGGCGTGAAGTCCGCCTGATGATGGAGTCCTTCCCGACCGACACGGTCAGCGGACTCTGGCTCGACATGGGGGACTACGACCTGATCGCGGTGGAGGTGAACACCTCGCCGCTGCACCAGATCGTGATCCTGGGGCACGAGCTGTGGCACCGCAAGGAAGGACGCTGCGGCCATCACGGCGTCGGAGCCGGGGCCACTGCCGCGGCGCGCACGCTCGGAGCGCGGTGGAGCCTCAGCGACGCGGTCGCGTACGTCGTCGCCGCGCGTACGGACGCCGCCCTCGACGAGGAACGGCGCGCGGAGAAGTTCGGCCGCCTGCTGGCGGCGAAGTTCCGGCCCTACCTGGAAGGCACCCACAGCAGTACGCCGCAGGGCGGGGTGGCCGGCCGTATCTGGGCCTCCCTGGAAGGCTGAGCATGCAGCCAGGCGTCAACTACTACATCCCCGCGGCCATGCTGGGCGTGGCCCTGGTGGCGAAACTGCCCGCTCTCCTCCGAGGGTGGCGCAGCCCGATGGTCCGCACCGTGAACTTCGTGATCTTCCTGCCGTGCGCGGGTTTCGTCCTGTCCGCCCCGCCCACGGTGACCCTGGTCAACCGGGTCACCGGGATCAGCAACCTCTCGGCGCTCCTCGTCCACTGCGTCCTCACCGCGTACTCCTGCGCCTGCCTGGTGCTCACGGAGCACTGGCGCGGGGACTCGCGGGCGGACCTCCGTACGAAACAGCGGGTACGCGGCTGGATCCTGGGCTGCTGCCTCGTGATCGCGGCCATCGTGGTCCTGTTCCTCGTGGGGGAGGCGCCGGTCGAGCGGCCGCGGGACTTCGACACCTATTACGCGACGACCCCGTTCATCGGCGAGATGCTCGTCCTGTACCTGCTCGCCTACGTCGTGGCCGCCGTAGCCACGGCGGCGATGTGCTGGAACTGGACCCTGGACATCAGCAGGAACAAGGGGCGCGGGCAGAAGACCACGGTCGACGGCTCGCTGCGCGTCGGACTGCTCGTCCTCGTCATCGCCTCCGTCGCCAACATCATCTTCGGAGTCTTCAAGCTCACCGCCATCGCCGCCCGCTGGGCCGGCCGTGACTGGGACGTGCTCAACGACAGCCTGGCGCCCTTCATGTCGGTCAGCGGCATGATGATCGGCTTCGGGTTCCTCGTACCGGTCTTCGGCCCCCGGCTGATCGAGCGGGTGTGGCAGCCGTTCCGCCTGATCCTCGCCCTGGGGCCGCTGTGGCGGCTCGTCCGGCACCCGGACACCGCCTCTCGCAACACGATGCTCCTGACCACACCCTGGTACTCCGGCCCCGAACAGGTGCTGGTGTACCGGATGACCAACATCCACGACTGGATGCTGGAACTGTGCGCCTACTGCACGGACGAGGTGCGCGGGCTCGCCCACCACCGGGCCAAGGAGAGCGGCAGCACGGAGCGCGAAGCCGTGGCGGTCGGCCTGGCCGCCATGTTCAAGGCGGCGGCGCACGACCGCGCACGCGACTCTCCGGCCGATGAGGAGCAGAGCGTCCTCGCCGCCGTCGCCCTGCGTTCCGCCGAGTCGGAGTACCGCGGCCTCCTGGTCGCGATCTCCCGGGCCCTGCCGACCGCACCCGAGCGGGCGGACCTGCTGGAGTGCCCCCTGACCGCGGCAGCCGAGCGGGAGGGCACCGTCTGAAACGGTGCCCTCCCCGGCCACGACTTCTGCCGAGACCCGCCCCGCCCGCGTGGACGCGTTCGTCCTGGCGCGGGCGGGGCGGGCTGCTGGGACGGCGCTACTTGCGGGTGGTGGCGGTGACGTCCGTCGTGCCGGCGAGGTTGCCGGGGACTTCCTTCCACGCCGTCCAGGTGCCGGGGCCGCTCATGAGGATCGAGCCCTGGACCTTGCCGTTGGCTCCGACCGTGTAGACGTGGACGTTCTTGCCGGACGGGGTGCTGGTGATGCGGGTGAGGCCGGTGCCGCCGCCGTCGGTCCAGGCCTGGTTCCAGTGGCCGGCGTCGTAGTTGCCGTACTGGAGCCACAGGCCGCTGTTCGCGCCGACGATCTGGAGCTCGACGTTGTTGCCGACGAGGCTGGCGGAGATGTCCTTGACGTCGGAGGCGCCGCCGGGCAGCTCGCCCCAGCCGGTCCAGGAGCCGTTCTGGGTGTTGAGGTCGCGGCCGTAGACGCGGCCGTCGGCGACGGCGTACAGGCGCACGCCCGTGCCGGCGGCGACGCTGGTGACGTTGGTCAGGCCGGAGGCGGAGACATCGGCCCAGGTGTTGTTCCAGCGGCCCGCGTTGTAGTCGCCGACCTGGGTGTGCAGGGAGCCCCCCGAGCCCGCGATCTGGAGGTAGACCACGTTGTTGACGAGCGCGGCGGTGATGTCGCGGGCGCCCGCGGCGCCGCCGGGGATCTCGCCCCAGTTCGACCAGGTGTTGTTGCGGACGTCCAGGTCGCGGCCGTAGACCTTGCCGCCGGCGATGCCGTAGTACCGGACGTGGTTCTCGGCGGTGACGCTGGTCAGACGGGTGACCTCCACGCCGCCGACCTGGGCCCACTGGGCGCCGTAGCAGCCGGTGGCGAGGTCGCCGTTCTGGCTCCAGAGGGTGCCCTGGCTGCCCGCTGCCAGGGAGACCTTGGTGGGCGCGGCGACGGCGGTGGCGCTGACGTCGGCCGTGTTGGTGAGGCCGCCGGGGAGCTCCTTCCACGGCGTCCAGGTGCCGGGGCCGCTCTGGAGGGTGGCGTTGAGGACCTTGCCGGAGGCGCCGACCGCGTAGACGTTGACGCTCTTGCCGACGGGGCTGCTGCTCAGGCGGGTGAGGTCGCTGCCGCCCGCCCGGGTCCAGGCCTGGTTCCAGTAGCCGGAGTCGTAGTTGCCGTACTGCATCCAGACCGCGCCGTCGGCGCCGATGATCTGGAGCTCGACGTTGTTGCCGACGAGGCTGGCCGCGATGTCCTTGACGCCCGCGGCGCCGCCGGGCAGCTCGCCCCAGCCGGTCCAGGAGCCGTTCTGGGTGTTGAGGTCGCGGCCGTAGACGCGGCCGTCGGCGACGGCGTACAGGCGCACGCCCGTGCCGGCGGCGACGCTGGTGACACTGGTCAGGCCGGAGGCGGAGACCTGGGTCCAGGTGTTGTTCCAGCGGCCCGCGTTGTAGTCGCCGACCTGGGTGTACAGGGAGCCGTCGGCGCCCGCGATCTGGACGTAGGCCACGTTGTTGACGATCGAGACGGCGATGTCCCGGGTGCCTGCCGCGCCGCCGGGGATCTCGCCCCAGTTGGACCACTGGTTCGTACGGGTGTTGAGATCGCGGCTGTAGACCTTGCCGCCGGCGATGCCGTACGCGCGCAGGTACTCACCGGCACGCGCGCTCGTGACGCGGGAGATGTTCTGGCCGTCGACCTTGCCCCAGGCCTGCCCGTACTCCCCGTAGCCGAGGTCCCCGGACTGCGACCACATGGTGCCGCCGCCACCGGCGAGCACGGAGACCTGCGAGCTGTTGCGGGGGCCGGTGGTCTGGTCGATCCACTGGCCGACGTTGTCGGTGCGGGCGGAGACGGCGCCGGTACGGGTCTCGGCCGCGTCGGTGCCGAGGCAGCCGCCCTGCCAGGAGCGGCTGTTGATGCCGACGAGCTCGCCCGCGGCGTTGAGGAGCGGGCCGCCGGTGTCGCCCTTGCAGAGGACGTCGGTGCCCTTGCCGGTGATGGTGAGGGTGGTGGCGTCGGTGGTGTTGGTGGTGAACGTGCCGGTGTGGAGCTTGCCGGGGACCCACTCGGTCTTCGTACGGCCGAACCCGGCCGAGGCCAGGTCAGTGCCGGCCGCGGGGGCGGTGGTGGCGCGCTTGACGGGGGTGATGTCGGTGACGGGCGTGGCCAGGCGGGCCAGGACCAGGTCGCGGTCGGCGGCGCTCGCGGATACCTCGACGATCTCGCGGGTCTGGCCGCCGGCGAAGGTCGCGGTGGCCGTCAGCGCGGGCTGGCCGGCCGTGATCGCGTCACCGGGCTTGGCGGCCAGGCAGGAGGCGGCGGTCAGCACCCAGCGCGCGTTGACCAGCGTCGCGGTGCAGGCGCGGCTGGTGGCCTCGTCGCCGATGCTCAGCTTGGCGGCGTACGCGTACTGGCCAGCCTGGGCCTCGGGGCCGGTGAGGGCCTGGGCGGGGCCGGCCGAGATCAGGCCGCCGGCGACCGCGGTCGCGGTCACGAGCAGGCCGGACATCCGCGCGGAGCGCGAACGGAGAACAGACATGGACTTCCTTCTGGAGCAAGATGGAGGCAGGACTGCGGACCGGACCCCGCAGCGCCGAAGAGCACTGCGGGGTCCGGCGGCGCGGTCCGCGAGAATGTGTGAGACGGCCTGGACGGCTCACCTGCCGGGCGTGACGGGGCGGTTGAAGACGCCGTTGCCGTCGCCGGCCCAGAGCCTCAGGATCCCGGAGCCGTCGCGGGCGGTGAGGTCGCTCTTGCCGCCGCAGGTGAAGTCGGCGGTGACGGGATGGACGAAGTCCCAGCCGCCGGTCACCTTCTTGGCGGTGGTGTGGACGCCGTTGCTGTTCCCGGCCCAGAGGAACAGCGCCCGTTGCTGCTGTTGGCCGCGATCAGGTCGCCGAGGCCGTGCCCAGTTTCACGGTGTATGTGCTGGCCCGGTCCGGGCCTCGGGGCCGACACCCGTCCGCGCGGGGCGCGGACGGGAATGAGACATGGATCTTCCTCGGGAAGAGATGGCTGCGAGTCGGCCCCGCGGCGCCAGGAGCGGTACTAGAGGGTGCCGGCGATGGAGATGGCGCCCAGGGTGCCGCTGGTGCCCTGCAGGTCGACCGTGCTGGTGGTGTTCCAGGTGCGGTCGGTGTGGCGGATGGTGTGCAGGGCCTTGTTGTCCGACGTGGTGACCGCGAGCTGGAGCTCGCCGTCGACGCTGCCCGCGGCGACGGACTTGGCGGTCACGGTGCCGAGGACGTCCTTCAGGTCGCCGAAGCGCTCCCAGGTGCCGTCGCCCTTGCGCATGGCGTGGTACTGGCGGGTGCCGTTGTCGGTGGCGATGACGAGGTGGGCGTCGTTGCCGGTGCCGGCCATGCTCACCGAGGTGATCGGGCCGCGCGCGCCGGCGGCGTCGGCGACGTTGCCCCACTTGGCCCAGTTGCCGGCGGTGGTGCGCAGCGTGTGGAAGGCCTTGCCGCCGGAGACGGCGGTGACCTGGAGCTGGCCGCCGGCGCTGGCGGTGGCGACCGAGGTCACGGTGTTGATGGGACCGGCGACGGGGGCGAGGTCACCGAACCGGGCCCACGTGCCGTTGGCGTAGCGCATGGTGTGGAAGACCTTGCCGTCGGCGACGACGACCACGTGCAGGTCGTTGCCGATGGAGACGGCGGAGACCTGCGTGATGTTGCCGAGGTAGTTGGCCACGGCGCCGATGTCGCCGAAGCCGCTCCAGGTGCCGTCCGCCTTGCGGATGGTGTGGCGCAGGGTGCCGTCGGTGGCCAGGGCCACGACGTGCGTGTCGCTGCCCATGCCGGCCACGGCCGCGGTGCGGATGCCGCCGATGTTGCCGGCCTGCGTGGTCTGGACGTCGGTGAAGCCGGTCCAGCCGCCACCGGCGAGGCGGATGCCCTGGTAGAGGGTGTTGCCGGCCTGGACGACGGTCTCGGCCTTCCAGCCGGCAGCCGCGGAACGGACCTGGTCGATCCAGCCACCGAGGTCGTCGGTGCGCACCGAGACGGCGCCGGTACGGGTCTCGGCCGCGTCGGTGCCGAGGCAGCCGCCCTGCCAGGAGCGGCTGTTGATGCCGACGAGCTCGCCCGCGGCGTTGAGGAGCGGGCCGCCGGTGTCGCCCTTGCAGAGGACGTCGGTGCCCTTGCCGGTGATGGTGAGGGTGGTGGCGTCGGTGGCGTTCGTGGTGAACGTGCCGGTGTGGAGCTTGCCGGGGACCCACTCGGTCTTCGTACGGCCGAACCCGGCCGCGGTCAGGTCGGTGCCGGCCGCGGGAACGGTGGTCGCGCGCTTGACACCGGCGATGCCGGCGGCCGGGGTGGCCAGGCGGGCCAGGACCAGGTCGCGGTCGGTGCGCGGGGCGAGCTCGGTGACCTCGACGGTCTTGCCGTCGGTGAGCGTGGCGATGGTCTTCAGCGCGGGCTTGCCGGCCGGGACCTGCTCGCCCGCCGTGCCCGCGAAGCAGGAGGCGGCGGTGGCGAGCCAGTACGAGTCGATCAGAGTGCCGGAGCAGCCGCGGCTGTTGGCCTCGTCACCGATGGTCAGCTTCACGGTGGCGGTGTGCTGACCGGCGGCGGCCTCGGGGCCGGAGACGGCCTGGGCGACGCCGCCCGAGAACAGGCCGGCCGTGACGGTCGTGGCACCGACGATCAGGCCGGTCATCCGCATGGCACGCGGACGGGGAGCAAACATGTGGATCTTCCTTACGAACTGGATTCAGCGCATGGTGGCACGCGCGAATCGGAGCGGGCTGCGTGGGTGCGGTGGTCAGCCGACGCGGAGTTCGAGGAGGATGGAGCGTTCGCCGGTGTCGCCTGCTTCGCCGAAGGGCTTGTAGTCGTTGGCGGGGGCGTCGATGAC